>DBMS01000293.1:22099-27245 GCA_002297665.1 Holophagaceae bacterium UBA692
TGCACAACCTGGACAACCTCATGGCCGCCTTCGCCCTCCTCACGGACCCCGAAGGCCTGGGCATCTCCCCCAAGCGCATCACCCTGTCCACCTCCGGCCTGGTCACCGGAATCCAGCGCCTGGCGGCCTTCAAGCCCAGGCCCCGCCTGGCGCTCAGCCTCAACGCCACCACCGACGCCTACCGTTCGTCCATCATGCCCGTGAACCGCGCCTGGAACCTGGAGGCCATGGCCGCTGCCCTCCAGGCCTTCCCCCTGGAGCACGGGGAGCGGATCACGCTGGAGTACGTCCTGCTCAAGGGCGTCACCGACACCCTGGAGGACGGGGCGCGCCTGGCCGCCTTCGCGGCGCGGTTCCCGTCCAAGGTGAACCTCATCCCCTTCAACCCCCACGAGGGCTCGGGTTTCGAGCCGCCGGGGGAGGAACGGATCGTGGAACTGTGCGGGATCCTGGCGGGCCGGGGCATCACGGTGAGCGTCCGGCGGAGCCGGGGGCAGGACGTGGCCGGGGCCTGCGGGCAGCTGGTGCGCCGGGCGTTCAAGGATGACGAAGATATTTGATTTATTTATCTCTTTAATCCCCGTCCATGGACGGGAATAAAAGAGATGAAAGAAATAATATCCTTGTATCCAAGGGGCGGGGTTGACAGTTGGGCTTGGGGGACCATTTTTGATTCGATTATATATTTATCGAATTGGATACCCTGATGATCAAACGTTCTTTTCCCCTGGCCTCCTTCCTGGTGCTTGCCTTGTTCGGCTGCAAGGCGCCGCGGGTCTCGGCCCCGGCTTCCGTCATGTCCTGGCGGGTGGCCGCGGCCCACCTGGAGGACATCTTCGAGCAGATCCCCAACAGCTCCATCGACGATTTCCGCAAGGAGACCCCGGACGAGGAGCGCAAACGGGTGAACGCCACCCACGGCGAAGCCGGCCTCAGGGAGGACAAGGCCCACATCTACGGCGAGCCCGCGCCGGCCACCACGGACCTCATGCTCAAGCGCCTGGGGGTGGGCGAGGACGACGTGCTCTACGACCTGGGCAGCGGCCGGGGCTTCTTCCTCATGCAGGCCCTCCTCACCACGCCGCTGCGCAAGGCGGTGGGGGTGGAGCTGGCCTCCTCCCGGGTCGCGGTCGGGAAGGCCGCGCAGAAGCGGCTGGAGGAGCAGGGGCTGCTCGCGGGCAGGACCCTGGAGCAGCGCGAGCAGGACATGGCCCAGGCCGACTACGCGGACGCCACGGTGGTCTACATGGACTCGGTCTTCTACTCGGACGAGCTCCTGATGACGGTGGCCCAGCGCCTTTCGCGGGCGAAGAACCTGCGCGGCATCGCGATGATCATGAAGGGGCTTCCGCCCAACCCCTGGTTCGAGGTGGAGGGCCGGGAGCGCTGGAAGATGAGCTGGAGCCCGCGGTTCGGGTCGGAGGTGATCTTCTACCGGCGGACGGCGGCGCCCGCGGGCTGACCTTGGCCCTTCCATCCCCCTCCGGTAAACTAATCGTTTACCGCGAGGCTGCCCCATGCCCTTCGAACCCCTGCACCAGGAATCCCTGATCCAGCAGCGCTGGATGGAGGCGCAGGCCTTCCGCGCGCCCCGCGCGTCCGAGCTCAAGCCCGGCGACCGCACCTTCTACATGCTGGTGATGCTGCCCTACCCCAGCGGGCGCATCCACATGGGGCACGTGCGCAACTACACCCTGGGCGACGTGGTGGCGAGGTTCCGGCGCATGCGCGGCGACAAGGTCATGAACCCCCTGGGATGGGATTCCTTCGGACTGCCGGCGGAGAACGCGGCCATCAAGAACGGCATCCACCCGGCCCTCTGGACCCGGGCCAACATCCAGGAGATGAAGGGCCAGATCCAGAAGATGGGCATCAGCTACGACTGGGACCGGGAGATCGCCACCTTCCTGCCCGAGTACTACCGGTGGAACCAGTGGTTCTTCCTCAAGATGTGGGAGCGCGGGGACGTGTTCCGGGCCCTGCGCAACGTGAACTGGTGCGAGGCCCTGGGCACGGTGCTGGCCAACGAGCAGGTGGTGGACGGCAAGGACGAGCGCACCGGGCACCCGGTGGTGCAGAAGGCGCTGGAGCAGTATTTCTTCGCCATCACCAAGTACGCCGACGAGCTGCTCGCCGGCCACGACCAGCTGGACTGGCCCGAGAACGTCAAGGCCATGCAGCGGCACTGGATCGGCAAGTCCGAAGGCGCGCGCCTCACCTTCGACCTCGCCGGCGGGGAGAAGGTGCAGGTGTTCACCACCCGGCTGGACACGCTGTGCGGCGTGACCTTCATGGCCCTGTCCACGGAGCACCCCTTCATCGTCAAGGCCGCGGAATCCGACCCCGGCCTCAAGGCCTTCTGCGACCAGGTGGCCGCCATGAGCCGCGAGGACCGCCTCATGAGCGACATCAAGCTGGGCCACCGCTCGCGGCTGGAGGCCATCCACCCCTTCACGGGGGAGAGGATCCCCATCTTCGCCGCCAACTACGTCCTCATGGACTACGGCACGGGCGCGGTCATGGGCGTGCCCGCCCACGACGAGCGCGACCACGCCTTCGCAGAGAAGTACGGCCTGCCCATCCCCAAGGTCATCGAGAGCGAGAACCCCTGGGAGCCCGGCATCCTCGTGAACTCCGGCGAATTCGACGGCATGACCTCCGAGGAGGCGGTGGACGCCATGGTCGCCAGGCTCGGCGGGCGCGCCGAGAAGGCCATCACCTTCAAGCTCAAGGACTGGGGCCTGTCCCGCCAGCGGTACTGGGGCACGCCCATTCCCACCGTGCACTGCCCGCACTGCGGCGTCGTGCCCGAGAAGGCCGAGAACCTGCCCATCCGCCTTCCCGAGGACGTGGCCTTCGCGGGCGCCGGCGCCTCGCCGCTGCTCACCTCCCCCACCTTCCTGGACTGCGCCTGCCCCGCCTGCGGACGCCCCGCGCGGCGCGAGACGGACACCATGGACACCTTCGTGGACTCCAGCTGGTACTGGATGCGCTACCTGGACCCGAAGAACGCCGAGCTCCCCTTCGCCAAGGCCGAGGCCGACGCCTGGAGCCCGGTGGACCTCTACATCGGCGGCATCGAGCACGCCACCATGCACCTCATCTACGCCCGGTACTTCCACAAGATCATGCGCGACCTGGGCCTGGCCTCGGGCGACGAGCCCTTCAGGAAGCTCATCTGCCAGGGCATGGTGCTCAAGGACGGCTTCAAGATGTCCAAGTCCAAGGGCAACATCGTCGATCCCGACGAGGTCATCGCGAAGTACGGCGCGGACGCCCTGCGCCTGTTCATGATCTTCGCGGCGCCCATCGAGAAGGAGATCGACTGGACCGGCTTCGAGGGCATCGACGGGGCCACCCGCTTCCTGCGCCGCGCCACCCGCATGGTGGAGGAGCACGTGCCCACCAGGGACCCGCTGCCCGCCAAGGACCAGCTCACCGCCGAGGAGAAGACCCTCCTGGTCAAGCTCCACCAGACCCTCCACAAGGTCACGGACGACCTGGACCACCGCTACCAGTTCAACACCCTGGTGTCGAGCCTCATGGAGACCTCCAACGCCCTGGCCGACCTGCCCGCTGACGCCCCGCACCGCGGCGCGGTCATGCAGCACGCCCTCGAGGTCTTCACCCTCATGCTGAGCCCCGCGGCGCCCCACCTGGCCGAACAGCTGTGGCAGACCCTGGGCCACGAGGGCTTCTGCATGCACGCCGCCTGGCCCGTGGCCGACCCCGCGTGGCTTTCGGCCGACGAGGTGACGGTGGTGGTGCAGGTGAACGGCAAGGTCCGCGGCCGCATCCTGGTGCCGGCCTCGGCCACCGGGGACGAGCGCCGCGCCGCGGCCCTGGCCTGCCCCGAAGCGCTCCACCACCTGGAGGGCAAGGAGGTCGTCAAGGTCGTGGTGCCCCCCGGCGGCAAGCTGGTCAGCATCGTCGTCAAATAAGGAGCCCCCATGCTCGATCTCGCCGCAGGCCTGCTGGACGCGGGGGCCGTGCGCCTCTCGCCCCGGAGCCCCTTCACCTGGGCTTCGGGCCTGCGTTCGCCCATCTACTGCGACAACCGCCAGCTCCTGGGCTTCCCGGAGCTGCGCGGGCAGATCCGCCGGGCCCTGTCCGAGGCCGCGGCCAAGGCCAATCCCACCCTCATCGCCGGCACCAGCACCGCCGGCATCGCCTGGGCCGCCCTGGTGGCCGACGAAATGGGCCTGCCCATGGCCTACGTGCGCCCGGAACCCAAGAAGCACGGCATGGGCCGCCAGGTGGAAGGGCCCCACACCGACGGCCACCGGGTGGCGCTCATCGAGGACCTCATCTCCACCGGCGGCTCCAGCATCAAGTGCGTGGAGGCCCTCCGCCACGAGGACGCCCAGGTGGCGGTGGTCCTCGCGCTCTTCAGCTACGGCCTTCCCCAGGCCGAGGCCGCCTTCCGGGAGGCCGGCGTGGGGCTGGAGGTGCTGGCCACCTTCGCCGACCTGGCCGCCAGGGCCCGGGACAAGGGCATCCTGGACGCGCGCGATATGGAGTCGCTCCGGGAGTGGCGTGCTGATACCGTGGCCTGGAGCAAACGGCACGAGTGAGGTTGCGATGAAGATCTATACGCGCACCGGCGACGAAGGGGTCTCCGGGCTCTTCGGGGGGGAGCGGGTGCCCAAGGACCACCTGCGCCTGGCGGCCTACGGCGCCGTGGATGAGCTGAACAGCCTGCTGGGCGTGCTGGACCTCCACCTGCCCCCGGGTCTCAGCGACCGCATCCAGGCCGTGCAGCACGACCTCTTCGGCCTGGGCGCCCAGCTCGCGACGCCGGCGCAGTGCTCGGGCCTGCTGGACCAGCGCATGACGCGCCGCACCTGGCCCATCGAGGACATGGAGGCGGACATCGACCGGCTCACGGCCCTGGCTCCGCCCATGACGGCCTTCGTCCTGCCGGGCGGCTGCCAAGGCTCCGCCTACGCCCATTGGGCCCGAACGGTCTGCCGAAGGGCCGAACGGGACGTGGTTTCCCTGGGCGCCCAGGAACACGTTCCCCCGGACGTCCTCATCTACCTGAACCGGCTCAGCGACTGGCTCTTCTCCCTGGCCCGGGCCGCCAACGCCGTGTCGGGGGTGGCGGATGTGAAGTGGATCCCTAGGCAGAAGGGTTAAACTGGCT
>DBMS01000293.1:27270-31889 GCA_002297665.1 Holophagaceae bacterium UBA692
GGCCCCGCCCGGCGCGGCCAGACCTACCTCTACACCTACTTCGACCGCAACGGGAACACCGTCATCAACAACCTGCCCCCGTCCTACATGAAGGGGCAGGGACTCACCCTCAAGCACGTGGGCGTGGGCCACATTCGCCTGGCCATCAGCAGCTCGGAAATGGCGAAGGTGCTCAAGAGCCCCGAACTGCTCGCCATGGTGGACAGCATCGCCACCGCCGAGGGGGTGGACCCCTACCTGGCCCGGGCCGTCATCCAGGCCGAAAGCGCCTTCTACACCAAGGCCCGCAGCCGGGCCGGGGCCCTGGGCCTCATGCAGCTCATGCCTCAGACCGCCGAGCGCTTCGGCGTCCTGGACCCCTTCGACCCCCGGCAGAACATCACGGGGGGCGTGAAGTACCTGCGTTGGCTCATGAACGCCTTCCAGGGCGACCTGCCCCGGGTGGTGGCCGCCTACAACTCGGGCGAGAACAACGTCATCAAGTACAAGGGCATCCCCCCCTTCGCGGAGACGCGGGCCTACGTGCCCCGGGTCATGAACCTCTACGCGAAGCGGCTGGTGCAGCCGGACCCCGGCGCCGCCGGGTCCATGGCCCTGCTGAAGAAGGGCCGGGGCGGCTTCGACGTGAGCGAGAAGGCCGTGGCCCCCGAGGCCGCGCCCGAACCCCAGCCCCGCACCAGCAAGCTCTTCCAGTGGGTGGACGCCTCGGGGCGCACCCAGATCAGCGACCAGCCGCCGCCCAAGGGCACGGCGGGGGTCAAGGTCTTCTGAGCGCTACACCAGGCGCGAACCGGGGAGGTTCTCGTCGAGCCAGTCCTGGGCCAGCCTTCGCATGCCGGCCGCGTGGAACGCGTGCCACTGCTTTTCCGGCTGGGGGAAGTCCCGCAGGGTGTCCCGGAAGGCGCGGAAGGGCTTGGGCAGCCGCAGGGCCCGCTCCAGGGCGCGGGCGGCCTCGCCTTCGGGAAGGGTCTCCACGAAGGCCTCCATGATGGCGAAGCGGTCCCGGGGCGGCAGCGGCTCGATGGGGAGCAGGTCCCCGCCCGTGCCCTCCTCCGGTGCCATTTCGCCGGTTTCGAGATCCAGGAACCAGGTCCCGTCGAGCCCATTGCCCTCCAGGGCCTCCACCAGGTCGGCCGCCTCCACCTCCAGGTAGGCGTAGCGGCCCGGGTCCTCCTCCTCCCGGGCGAAGGTGATGAACCCCACGTCCACCGGATCCCGCCCCGACTGCCTGAGCAGCAGGGCGATCTGGCCCCGGTGGTGGACGCCGTGGGTGGCCACGTGGAAGAGGATGTCCCGCAAGGGCGTCCAGAATTCCTCGCCCTTGAGGTTCTCGTAGTGCACCGGCGCGGCCAGGCGGCTGGCGGTGGCGGCTTTCAGCACCTCGCGGTAGCCCGCGGCGTTGGCCTCGGCCAGGGAGGCGCATTCCGCCGGGGAGAGGACGGGCCAGGGGTTCGCCTTGGCCTTGCGGCCGTTCCGGATGCGGTTCAGCCAGGTGGCCTCGGCGCCCAGCACGTGGCTGAAGAGGCGCAGCGCCTCCCCCGGCGCCTCTCCCAGGGCGTCGGCCAGTCTGCCGTCGGCCCATTCCAGGTGGTTGAAGAGGCGATCCAGGTGCGCGTCCACGGGACCCTCCGCTCGGTTCAGCCTGCCTTCCGCTTGGCCACGAACGCCTCCAGCGCCGTGACCGAGTCCGCGTACGCCTCCCTCAACTGGGCCAGCAGTTCGGCGGGGGGGGCATCCCAACGGCCGGTGCGGCCGCCCCCTTCCAGGTGGGCCGCGACGGCACGGACCTTGGGCGCGCCCATGGTGCCCGCCGAGCCTTTCACCGCATGGGCCACGTCCGCCATGTCCCCCATGTCGCCCGCGGCGAGGGCGGCGCCGATGGCCTCGATGCGGCCCGGGGTGTCCTCCTTGTAGAGGACCAGCATCTCCTCCAGGAGTCCCACCTCGCCGTCGTCCAGGCCCAGGAGCTGGTCCATCACGTCCAGGTCGATGCACGCGGATACGGGATCGTCGCCGGGGAAGCCGGGAACGGTGTCGGGGGCCATGGGATCCTCCAGGGGGCCATTATTGCATGGCGGTTTGAATCGGAGCCCCCGAGGGGGCAAACTTGGGGGACGCGAAGGGAACCCGATGAAGAGCCTGCTCCTCCAGCACGTGGAAGAATCCATCACCCTCAAGAGGGCCTTCTTCGAAAGGGAGGCCGACCACATCCTCGTCCAGGCCGCCGACATGGCCGAGCGCCTCAGGAGGGGCTGCCGGATCCTCGTGTGCGGCAACGGCGGCAGCGCCGCCGACGCGCAGCACTTCGCCGCCGAGCTCAGCGGGCGCTACGTGAAGGAGCGCAGGGCCCTGGCGGGCATCGCCCTCACCGTGGACACCTCGGCCCTGACAGCCATCGGCAACGACTACGGGTTCGACCAGGTCTTCAGCCGCCAGGTGGAGGCCCTGGGCCGCCCCGGGGATCTCCTGGTGGGCATCTCCACCAGCGGGAACAGCCCCAACGTCATCCTGGCCGTGGAGGCCGCGAAGGGCCTGGGCATGCGCACCCTGGTGCTGACGGGCCGGGACGGCGGCAAGCTCAAGGACCTCGCCGACGACGCCCTGGTGGTGCCCAGCCGGGTGACGGCCCGGATCCAGGAGATCCACCTCATGACCTACCACTTCTGGTGCGAGGCCCTTGATACCCATTTCGACTAGCCGCCTGCGGGAAGCCGCGGCGCGCGAGCCCCTGGGGCTCTACCTGCACGTGCCCTTCTGCCGGGACCGGTGCACCTACTGTTCGTTCGTCACCACCCGGGACGAGTCCCTGAAGGAGGCCGTGCTGGGGCGCCTGGAGCGGGACGTGCGGGACTGGGGCGGCCGCCTGGGCCGGCCCCGGGTGGATACCCTCTACCTGGGCGGCGGCACCCCTTCCCTCCTGACGGCGCCCGAACTCGCGCGGCTCACCGCCGCGGCGCGGGAGGCCTTCGACCTGCGGCTGGCCGAGGCCACCCTGGAGGCCAACCCCGGAACCCTCGACCTGCCCTGGCTGGAAGAAGCCCGGGCCCAGGGCTGGGACCGCGTCAGCTTCGGCGTGCAGGCCCTGGACGACGTCCTCCTGGAGCGCCTGGGCCGCATCCACGATTCCGCCGCCGCCCTGGAGGCCCTGGACTGGGCGCGGCGCGCGGGGTTCTCCCGGGTGAGCGCCGACCTCATGGTGGGCATCCCCGGCCAGCGCCTGGACCGCGTGCTGCGGGACGCACGCACCCTGGTGGAGGCCGGCGCCTCCCACCTCTCCATCTACCTCCTGGACCTGGACAAGGCCTGCCCCCTGCGGGGCCAGGTGGAGTCGGGAAAGCTCGCCCTGCCCACCGAGGACGAGGTGGCCGACGTGTTCGAGGCCCTGCAGGCCGCCCTGCCCCCCCTGGGCCTCGAGGCCTACGAGGTGAGCAACTACGCCCGCCCCGGCCAGGCCTCCATCCACAACACCCGCTACTGGGAGCGCCGGCCCTACCTGGGCCTGGGCCCCAGCGCCGCCTCCCAGATGGGCGACTGGCGGTGGACCGAAAGCGGCGTCATCACCGCCTGGGCCGAGGACCGGGGCGAACCCCAGGTCCAGGAGCTGGACGCCGCCGAAGCCCTGGCCGAGATCCCCCTCCTGGGGCTGCGCATGCACCGGGGCGTCCACTGGGGTCACCTGCGCGCCCGCGCCGCGGCCCTGAACCTGACGCCCCTGGCCGACGCCTGGGAGGCGCAGCTGGAGCCCTTCGTGAAGGGCGGGATCCTGGTGCGGGAGGGGGAGATCCTGCGCTTCAGCACGCGGGGGATGCTTGTCTCTAATGGCGTGCTGGAGATCTTCGTCTAGGCCTTTGGAAAGCGTGCCCCGCACAGGGGTCCACGCGCAAGTTGACGCCCCTGGCGAGGGCGAGGTCCATGGCAGAACGAGCATCACCCTTGAACACGTTGATGCTCTTCATATGCCCCAAGCCATCCTTTTGATCCTGCGTGAGTTTCGAATCCTGGAGCAACCTCACTGCATCCTTGACCTGTGTCAGGCTCCCCGGAGTGACCTTCTGGTCCTTCGCTCCAACGCTTGGACCTGGTGGCGGCGGAGACGCGGGGTTTGCTTGCGACTATTCATTCGCATTGTCAATGTATGACGGGTGGGCCACTTCTGATGTCGCTTGACACCGATGAGCCAGCCGCGGGGGGAGACATAGCGAACCGTTATGTCTAGGCAAGCGGCGGGAGTTTTGATGAAGCGCTCGGCGGCACAGCCGACGAGGGATTCAGCAAAACCATTTTCGATAACCCAGGGTTATCGTCATTGCGACGACTGCCGACCGACGCGGATGGCCACGGGTGATGAACAGCGAACTGGAGGGACCCGCGTTGGGCATGCAGCGTTGCCGCCGGAGGCCGCCGCTTGCCCTCTGCACGATCGAATGGGACGCACTTGATCACGGGCGCCCCGCAGCAAAGGGCATGCTGGAGCGCCGCGCCAGCGGTGCGGAGGCGGGACCTTTGCCCGGGGCGAGCCGGCCGGCGCCTAGGATGGAGTGGGTCGGCGCGTTGAGGAGATCGTGGGAGGACGCAGCCTCGGCTGGCAACCGCCTCATCGCAATGAGGAGGTCGACAGT
>DBMS01000166.1:0-11235 GCA_002297665.1 Holophagaceae bacterium UBA692
CTCCACCTTGGGGGCCACCAGCGGGGCCTTGGGCGGGGGCGGGGGGGGCAGGTTGCGCAGCAGCACGGGGGGCGGAAGGGGTTCGGCCGGGGTCGCGTACCGCTCGGAGATGAGGATGGCCGGATCCTCGGGGATGTCCTCGGGGCCCACGTCCAGGTGCAGGGAATGGATGACGGGCAGTTCCAGCTCCCCGCCGCGGTTGTTCTTGCGGTAGCTGGCGGAGGCCTCCATNNGCCCGGGCCATGGCGTCGATGCCTTCCTGCTCCTGCCGGCGCCGCTCGGATTCGCGGGTCATTTCCGCCGCGTCCTGGGCGTCCAGGTCCGGCACGTCCCGCTGGGCCGACACCCGCAGGAAGGGGCGCCGGATCATCGCGATGAACGTTCGGGCCCCTTTGGCGGGCAGCGGCTTGAACCAGGGCAGGGCGCTCTTCCCCAGCCACCCCGCCACGACGTTGCCGGCGCTCCGCGCCAGNNACGGGCGCCAGAAGCATCAGCGCCAGCGCGATGAGGAGCGCCAGCACCAGCGGGAGCCCCACGGGCCCAAGCAGCCTGCGGCAGGGGGGCCACAGGGTCTGGCCCAGCCACCCTCCCCAGCGCAGGGCGATGACCTGGGAGCCCTCCCCGTGCCAGAGCCGGGGCCCCAGACCCCCGAGCAGCGTCCACACGGAAAGCACCAGGGCGCCCCAGGCGATGCGCCGGGGCCAGAGGGTCGTGCCCGAGGGAAAGCATTCCCANNAGGATGTACATGGGCACGAGCCAGGCGCCGGCGCCCACCAGGGTCTGGAGGGTTCCGGCCAGGAGGGCCCCGAAGGTTCCGCAAAGGTTGTTGATGGGCGTCCCCACGCCGCCCTGGGAGAAGGGATGGGGGTCCAGGGGGTGATAGCTCATGAGCGAGAGGCCCATCACCAGGGCGAAGGCCCCTGCCAGCACTCTGAGCAGGATCCTGCCCATACCTTTCACGCTTCCTCCGGTCATGGATACTGAGTCTAGCGCAGGAGGGCCACGCGCCGGACCGGTTCCCACCTGGGCTTGCCCAGGCCCTTCACGTATTCGCCGATGGGAACGAAGTGCCAGCCGTCCTGCAGCGCCCGGTCCAGGAAGGGCCCCAGCACCTGGCCGGGTCGATCCCCGCTCGGCCTGCCGGAACCCAGGTGCATGAGTACGATGAGCCCGTCCCCGTCGAGCTTTTCCATGCGCGCCCGGAGGCGGTCCAGGATGGCGTTGCCGGTGCGGTAGAGCTTGCGCTCCTTCACCGTGGCCCAATCCAGGGTATCGGCGCCCTCGCTCCAGCCCACGTGGCGGTAGCCCAGTTCCTCCGCCCACTTGCGGATTTCCGCCGTGTGCTCCCCGTACGGCGCCCGCCAGATGGGGTCCATGGGCCGCCCCAGCAGCCGGAACAGGGCCCGGTCCGCCTCGAGCAGCTCCTGCTGGACCCGCTCGCGCGTCCACCGCGGGTCGCGCCGCATGCCGGGGGCCAGGTGCGGGTGGGTGAGGGTATGGTTGCCGATCTCATGGCCGTCCCGGTCGATGCGCCGGACCAGGTCGGGGTATTTTCGGATGAAGTCGCCCGTGAGGAAGATCGTCGTGCGGATGCCGCGGGCCTTGAGGGCGTCCAGCACGTCCAGCGCCACCTCGGCGGTGGAGCCGCCGTCGAAGGTCATGCAGATGCGGCGGTCGCCCTTGGGCCCCCGCAGGAGGTTCACCCCTTCGCCCGCCCCGGGCCAGTCCTTGGCGGACCCCTCGGGGAGCTTCACCGGAGGCGGCGCCGCGGGCTTGGCCCAGGGGGATGGCGCCGCGGGCACGTTGGAGGTGGACCGCGCCACCATCACCGGAGCTGGGGGCCGGGATGGGGGGGTTGCCTGGGGATGCTGCCCGCTTGGAGTGGACGCGGAAGCGGGCGGCTGAACCGGGGCTGGGGCCGGCCGGGTGGGTTCCGGCCGACCCAAAGGCCGCGTCTGGGTGGCACCGGCCATGGACCCGGAAGCCGGCGGCTGAACCGGGGCAGGCGCCGGCCGGACGGGTTCCGGCCGACCGGAAGGCCGCGCCTTGGAGGCGCCAGCCATGGACCCGGAGGCGGGCGGCTGCACGGGGGCAGGTGCCGGCCGGGCAGGGTCCTGCCGGGGCGCTGAGCGTGGTGCCGACTGCGTGGACTCCGGGGGCGGGGCCATGGGGGCCGTGGCGGGCCGCTGGGGGGCGGGAGGTGGCCCGGCGGCCCGGGGAGCCGCTTCGGGAAGGGGAACCGGCGCGGCCGCCCGGGTGCGGGGTGGAGGTTCCTTGTCGTATTCGAATTTCATCAGAAGTTTGCCGTGGGCCCGAAGTTCGGCCACCTCGCCCGGGGGCGGCCGGAGCAGTTCCCAGCGGACGGGTCCGAAGGGCAGGGTGCGGGTCTCGTTCAGGGTGGTGCCCTTGAGGGTCACCTCCACGGTGTCGTCCACCTCGCCGGTGATCACCAGGAGACCCCCCACGAAGTGCCAGCTCCAGGGGTCCAGGGCCGGGGCCGTGGACGGGGCCGGAGGCGGGGGCGGCGGGGGCGCTTCCTTCCGGCAGTGGAGCAGGGCCAGGCCCGCCAGGACCGGCACCACGCGCAGGAAGCCGGAGGCGGTTCCGCGCCTCACCGGGCTTCCCGGGAACAGGCGGCCCAGTAGTTGGCCTTTTCCCGCACCTTGACCCGCTCCACGCCGAGGCCCCCGGCCTCCAGGCAGCGGAAGAGGTCCTGGGCCAGGAGCTCCGCGGTGGGATTCCGCCCGGCCAGGGCCTCCTGCAGGTTCAGGAGCGAATAGTCCATGCGGGCCACCCAGGCGTCCAGCGCGGGCCCCGGGTCCTCGCCGCCGGCCCAGGTGACTTCGGCTTCCCAGTTGTGGCCGTGGCGGGCCTCCACGAACCCCGGCAGGTCGTGGAAATGGTCGGCCACGAAGGGCCGGCGTACGGACTGGAGGAAGGTCCCCATGCTCCATTCTATCCAGGTTCCCGCCCCTGGAGATCCTGGCGATGGCCGGGCCTGCCCGCCGCTGGCATCATGGAGGGTGGGCCTGCCGGCCCGTTGGAGGATGGATGCGCGGGTTGCCAGCATTCCTGACCGCACTGCTGCTCATGGCCTGCAGCGGGGTCCAGGCACAGTCCCCGAAGGGCTTCGATCCCGAGCGGGACGTCCAGGTGGCGCTGCGCAAGGGCGCCGTGGTCGTGACCGTCCCCCAGGGCGCCCACCTCAAGGCCGCGTTCATGTCCGTCGCCCTCAAGGAAGGCGCCAAGGGCACCCTCAAGGCCGGCCCCATGCCCCCCACGAAGGAAAAGGACGAACTGGGCGACGGCATCTGGCACGACCGGGTCGTCATCCCCGTCGCGGGCGAAGGCCTCAAGGGCGACGTGGACCTGGTGGTGGAGTACCAGCCCTGCACCGAAGGCGAGGGCGGCGTCTGCTTCCCCCCCACGGACAAGGTCCTGAAGGTGAAGGCCTCGGAGATCCCGGCCCTGGCGGCCAAGGCCCCCGCGGAACCGGCGGCCGCGACCGTCCCCGTGGCCGCGGAACCGCCCGCCGCGGTCCCCGCGCCCCGGTCTGCCGCCTCCCCGGCCCCTGTCCCCGCACCCCGGGAAGGGCTGGTCTGGGTCTTCCTCGGCATCTTCTTCTTCGGCATGGGGGCCTCCCTCACACCCTGCGTCTACCCAATGATCCCCATCACCATGGCCATCATCGGCGCTAAAAGTCAGTCCGTCTCGCGTACCGGCGAAGCCGGTGCCGAGAAGGGCGGCGGCAAGGCCCGCGGCTTCGCCCTCTCCCTGAGCCTGGTCCTGGGCATGGCGGTGACCTACACCCTCCTGGGCGTCGTTGCCGCCAAGAGCGGAGCCACCTTCGGCGCCTTCGCCCAGCGCCCGGCCTTCCTGGTCCCCGTGTCGGTCCTGTTCGGCCTGTTCGCGCTTTCCCTGTTCGGGGCCTTCGAGATCCGGCTTCCCGACGCCCTCCAGCAGAAGCTCCAAGGCGGCGGCCCGCGCAAGGGCTTCGGGGGCGCCTTCGTAATGGGCCTGGTGCTGGGACCTCTCTCGGCTCCCTGCGTCGGTCCCGTGATCGGGACGGTGCTCCTGGCCATCGCCCAGAAGGGACAGGTCCTGATGGGCGCCGCCCAGCTGTTCACCTTCGCCCTGGGCATGGGGGTGCTCTTCCTGGTGACGGGCACGTTCTCGGCCGCCCTGCCCCGCTCCGGCGACTGGCTGGAAAAGCTCAAGCACGTCATGGGGCTGGTGGTGCTGGGCTTCGCCGCCTGGAACATCCGCCTGCTGGTGCCTGAGTGGACGAATTTCGCCCTGTGGAGCCTCGTCCTCCTCGTAGCCGTGCCCGTCCTGGACGCCTTCGGCCCCGCCGGGACGCTGGTGGCCGGCCTGCGCAAGGGCGCCGGCCTCCTGGCCCTGGCCCTGGGCATCCTCCTGGGCATCCGCGCCGTGGAGGGGGGCCTGGGCCTGGACCTGCTGCCCCGCGGCGGCGCCGCCTCCGCCGAGGCCAAGGGGCCCACGGGCTGGATGGAGCAGGACCTGGAAGGCGCCCTGGCCCAGGCCAAGGCCGGCAACAAGGTGGTCCTGGTCGACACCTACGCCGACTGGTGCGCCCAGTGCAAGGAACTGGACGAGAAGACCTGGCCCGATGCCGCCGTGGCCTCCTGGATCAAGGAGAACGCCATCGCCATCCGTATCGACACGGACAAGGTCCGCAAGGACCTGGCCACGAAGCTGCAGATCCGCAGCTATCCCACCGTGATCGTGCTGGACGCGGAAGGCCGCGAGCTCCGGCGCTCCATGGGCTTCCAGAAGCCCGCGGAGATGCTGAAGTTCCTCAAGAGCTGAGAAGGTCGCGAAGCTGCACCAGCGCGGCTTCCGACCGGCTGAGGTACCACGTGAAGGCCCTGCCGTCCACCAGGCGCACCTCGGCGTCGGGCAGGCGCCGGGCCAATTCGTCGCGGTGGCGGCGGGTGAAGCGGTAGGGTTCGCTGGGCAGCAGCACCAGCTGGGGCGCCAGGGCCTCCAGGTCGGCGTCGGCCAGCACGGGGTAGCGGTCCGGCCCCACGGGGAGGAGCCCCGCCTGGCGCGCCAGGTCGGAGACGTAGGTGTCGGGCCCCGCGCTCATCCAGGGGTCCTTCCAGATGAGGGTGAGGGTCCGGCGCCCCTTCTTCCGGACGGGTCGCAGCAGGGCCTTCAGGGAGGCCTCCCGGGCCCGGCCGGCTTCGGGCGCGCCCACGGCGTCGCCCAGGATCCGGAAGGCCTTGAGGCAGTCCTTCAGGGTGCGGATCTCCAGCACGAGCAGGGGCACGCCGGCCGCCTCCAGGGCCTTGGCCGCTTCCAGCGTGTTCTCGTCCCGCTCGAGGATCACCAGGTCCGGGCGCTGGGACTGGATGCGGGGGATGTCGGGGTTCTTGGTGCCGCCCATGGGTGGCACGGTGGCGCGGATCCAGGGCGGCTCCACGCAGTAGGTGGTCCGCCCCGCCAGGCGCGAGGCCAGGCCCCACTGGACCAGCAGCTCCGTGACGCTGGGCACCAGGGAGATGATGCGCAGGGGGCCGGGTCCCGGGGCGTCCGGCGCCGCCGCGGGCACGGCCTTTCCGGTGGCGCCCGCCGATCCCAGGATCCGGCCCGAGTGGGGGTCGGCCATGCGCCCCGTGCCGGTGGGGCAGAGATCGCGCAGCACGCACCCCGCGCAATCGGGCTTGCGGGCGTCGCACACCCGCCGACCGTGGAGGATGAGCTGGTGGTGCGCGTCGATCCAGGTCTCCCTCGGGAAGCGGCGGCACAGGTCGGCCTCCACCTTCTCCGGGGTGTTGCCCTCCGAAAGCCCCAGGCGGCGGGCCACCCGGAAGATGTGGGTGTCCACCGGCAGGGCGGGAATGCCGAAGGCGTTCGAAAGCACGACGTTGGCGGTCTTCTGGCCCACGCCGGGCAGCGCCGACAGGGCTTCCAGGGTATCGGGCACCGCCCCGCCGTGGCGCTCCACCAGGGCCATGGCCATGGCCTTGAGGTTCCGGGCCTTGTTGTGGAAGAAGCCCGTGGAGCGGATGAGGCCCTCCAGCTCCCCCAGGTCGGCGGCGGCCAGCGCCGCGGGATCGGGATACCGCCGGAAGAGCGCCGGGGTGGTGATGTTCACCCGGGCGTCGGTGCACTGGGCGCTGAGCACCGTGGCCACCACCAGCTGGAAGGGGTCCAGGTGGTCCAGGGCGCAGCGGGCGTCGGGGTAGGCCGCCTTCAGCCGGTCCGAAAGGGGAGTGGGAGCGGGGGGCTTCCTTGCCATGCCGCCATCTTAACCCGGTAGAATCAGGGCGAGGTGCCCAATGACCTTCCAGCCCACCGGCAAGCTTGACTGCGTCGAGACGGCGCAGCACTACAGGGAGCGGGTGAAATCCAACATCCACAAGCTCGGCTCCGCGCCCGGGCTGGGGGTGATCCTGGGCAGCAACGACCCCGGCAGCGTGCTGTACCGCGACCTCCTGGTGCGCGATTGCGAGGAGCTGGGCATCCGCCCCTCCATCCACGAGGTGGGAAGCGGCATCCAGGTGGTCAAGCTCATCGCCCACCTCAACCAGGATCCCGGCACCAACGGCATCTTCATCTTCTACCCCCTGCGCTACGACGAGCTCAAGGACGACGAGATCATGGACCTGGTGGCCCCGGGCAAGGACATCGAAGGACTGCATTCCATCAACATCGGCTACCTCAACAAGTTCAGGAAGCGCATGGCGGAAGGGATCGACCGGGTCTGCATGGTGCCCTGCACCGGCCGCGCCGTCATCAAGGTCATCAAGCGCGGCTTCGGCGGCGACTATTTCGACGGCAAGACCGTGCTGTGCATCAACGACAGCCTGCGCATCGGCCGGCCCATCACCGCCATGGCGGCCAACCTCAAGGCCACCCCCATCCTCTGCCACCACCACACCAACCCGGCCCACCTCGAGGGCTTCATCCGCATGGCCGACGTCATCGTGAGCGCCGTGCCCGCCGACGGCTACTGCATCCCCACCGGCTGGATCAAGCCCGACGCGCTCTGCGTCGACCTCAGCCACCAGGGCAACTTCGACTATGACGCCCTGGACGCCAAGGGCATCCAGTACACCAACACCCGGCGCAACAGCGTGGGCAAGGTCACCCGCGCCATGGCGCTCCTCAACCTGACGTACGCCGCGGGCGTCTAGACGCCCGGGGGCATCCCCGCGGGATCGGCCAGCAGGGCCGCCCGGGACGCGCGCCACACCTCCAGCACCTGGTCGAGCAGGGCGCCGAAGGCGTCCAGCCGGATGGCGTTGGGACCGTCGCTGAGGGCCTTGGCGGGGTCCTCGTGCACCTCGAAGAAGAAGCCGTCCACCGCGGTGGCCGCGGCCCGGGCCAGGGCGGGAATCATCTCCCGGGCCCCGCCGGTGGTCTTGCCCAGGGCGCCGGGCTTCTGGACGCTGTGGGTGGCGTCGAAGACGACGGGGCATCCGGTGCGGCGCAGGTGGGGGAAGCCCTGGAAGTCCACCACCAGGTTGCCGTAGCCGAAGCTGGAGCCCCGTTCGGTGGCCCACACGGGGCCGTGGCCGGCCACGCCGCGGACCTTCTCCACGGCGTGGGCCAGGTCCCAGGGCGCCAGGAACTGGCCCTTCTTGATGTTCACGGCGCGGCCCGTTGCGCCCGCGGCCAGGAGGAGGTCCGTCTGGCGGCAGAGGAAGGCGGGTATCTGGAGCACGTCCACGGCCGCGGCCACCTGGGCGCACTGGTTGGACTCGTGGACGTCCGTGAGCACGGGAACGCCGTGGCGGGTGCGGATCTCGGAAAGGATGTCCAGGCCCTCCTCCATGGAGGTGCCGCGGTAGCTGTCCAGGGACGTGCGGTTGGCCTTGTCGAAGCTGGCCTTGAACAGGAAGGGGATGCCGCGGGAGTCGGCCAGGTCCTGCAGCTGGGAGGCCAGGAAGTGGGCGTGTTCCCGGGACTCGATGACGCAGGGTCCCGCGATGAGGAAGAAGCTGCGGTCGGTGTGGGGGTGGTTGAAGTCCATGGTCGCCTCGATCCCGCTGGCTGGGACCCGCCGGACCCCAGGTATGAGAACCTATTGTTTCAGAGTCTCAGGAGCCGGGCCATGTCCAAGAGTTTGATCATGGATGATCTGAATCGCCGCCTGGTGGCCGCCCTCCAGAAGGAGGGGCGCATCAGCCACGCCGAGCTCGCCGAGCGTCTCGGGGTCAGCCGGCCCACCGTCATCGACCGCATCAAGCGCCTGGAGGCCGAGGGCGTCCTGTCGGGCTACAGCGCCAACGTCACCCCCGAAGCCGTGAACAAGCCCTGCGTGGCCTTCGTGGCGGTGCGCTTCCATTCGGGCGGCGACGAGGGCGCCGAGGACCGCTTCCTGCACGCCCTCGAAGCCGAACCCGACGTGCTGGCCGCGTACAGCACCGCGGGCGCCGACTGGCTCCTGCTCAAGGTGGTGGCCGAAACCCCCCTGGACCTGCACGGGCGGCTGAGGCGCATCAAGACCCTGGGCCCCCAGGTGACCACCCGCACCACCATGGTCCTCAAGACCTACTTCGAGAAGATCGGCCCGTCGCCCTTCCCGTCGGAGAATCCGTGAAGGCCTGGATCGCCTACGCCACCTGCGCCCTGGTCTGGGGCTCCACGTATTTCGCGATCGCGCTGGGCATCACCTCGTTCACGCCCTTCGGCATGGTGGCCACGCGCTACCTCCTGGGCGGGGCCGTGGCCTTTGGCCTCTCGCGTCTCATGGGCGAGGACCTGCCCCTGCGCCGGGACCTGCCCCACCTGGCCCTCGTGGGCGTGCTCCTCCTGGGCTGCTCCAACGCCCTGGTGACCTGGGCCGAGGGCTTCGTGGCCAGCGGCGTGACGGCGGTCCTCTGCTCCATGACGCCCCTGCTCTACGGCCTCATGGGCCGTGAGGCCCTGGGCCCGCGCCGGTGGACCGGCCTGGGCCTCGGCCTCCTGGGGGTGGTGATCCTGTCCCGGCCGGGGCAGGCCTCCTTCCATGCGGGGGGCATCACCGCCATCCTCCTGGCCACCGCGACCTGGGCTTACGGCACCCTCCACGGCAAGCGCCACGTCCAGGGCCACGGCCTGCTCGGCCAGGTGGCGGTGCAGATGGGCGCCGGGGGTCTCCTGGCGCTCCTGCTGGTGCCTTTCACCGGCGGCTTCCTCCACGCGCCGGTCACGGCCAAGGCGGCCCTCGCGGTGGGCTACCTCACCGTCTTCGGGTCGGTGGTGGCCTTCAGCGCCTTCGCCTACCTGGCCAAGGTGTGGCCCCCCACCCGCATGGGCACCTACGCCTACCTGAATCCCCTGGTGGCGGTGCTGCTGGGTTCGGCCTTCCTGGGCGAACCCTTCGGTCCGCGGCTGGTGGCGGGCATGGCCGTCATCCTCGCCGGCGTGGCCATCGTGCAATTCCAGGCCCCCCCGGAGCCGTCCGAAAACGCTTGAAATGGGAGTAGCATAGGCCCATGTTGCCCAAGAGCACCGCCCTCCTCCTCATCGACGTCCAGCTGGCCTTCGATGACCCGTACTGGGGCCCCCGCAACAACCCCCAGGCCGAGGCCAACCAGGAAGCCCTCGCCCGCGCCTTCCGCGCCCAGGGCATGCCCGTGGTCCACGTCCGGCACGACAGCCGGGATCCCAACTCCCCGCTCTTCCCCGGGGAGCCCGGTAACGGGTTCAAGCCCGGAACCGCGCCGCTTCCCGGCGAGGTCGAGTTCCGCAAGAGCGCGCACTGCGCCTTCGTGGGCACGGGCCTGGAAGCGCATCTGCGCGAGCGGGGCATCGACCGCCTCGTGATCGCCGGGTTCACCACCAACCATTGCGTGTCCACCACCGCCCGGCTCAGCTGCGACCTGGGCTTCAAGACCGTGGTGGTCCGGGACGCCTGCGCCGCCTTCGACCTCGAGGACATGGACGGCAACACCATCCCCGCCCAGGCGCTGCACGACGCCGGCCTCACGGAACTCCACGGCGAGTTCGCCGTGGTCCTGCCCACCGAGGCCATCCTGCAGCTGCTCTGATGGACGCCCCGCTCCTCCTCGCCCTGGCCTGCGCCCGGCTCCAGGCCGGCGAAGGCGCCGTGCAGAACGCCTGGTGCTCGCCCCGGGCCCTGGCCCTGCAGTGGGCCCCGGACCGCCGGGCCGGGCTGGAGCCGGGCCTCTCCTGGGTCTTCCTGCTCAACCCTGCGCCCGAGCTCTGGCTCCTCCACGACAAGGACGAGGCCTACCTCCAGCTCAAGGCCGAAGCCAGGCCGGACCTCTCGCGGCGCTGGAGCCAGGAGCTCAAGGGCGCCCGGCTCACCGAGGTCGAGGGCGACCCCCGGGAGCGCTGGGTGGGCCTCATCTTCCGCCGCAGGGCCGTCACCGGCCGCATCGAGGCCGCGCGCCTTGCCTTCCAGGCGTTCCCGGGACGCGCAGGGCTGCGCCTGGACGGGATCGACCTCAATGCCGCGCGCATGGGCCTTGGGCAGGCCATCGCGCCCCTGGCCCCGGAGCCTCGCACGGAACCCCCCGCCTTCCTGCGCTGGAAGGAGCTGCATGGCGACGGCCTCCAGGCCGCCCTGGACGGCCGGGTCGCCGAGGTCCTCCCGGGAGAGGGCGGCCTCCTGGCCCGGCACCGGTCGTGGTCCCTGGAACGGGCCGCCCGCATCGTCCTGGCCCCCCGCCAGGCGCGCACCGACCGGAGGCTCGTGGCCGAGCGCAAGCGCCTGGAGAGGTACCGCGCCGCCCTGGCCTCGGACAAGGAGAAGCACCGCGCGGGACTGGAATGCCGGGCCCGGGCCACCGCCCTTGCGGCCGAACTGTACCGCCTGAAGGGCGCCACGCACAAGGTGACCCTGCTGGACGGCACGGACGTGCTCCTCCCCGAGGGCCGGCGCGCCGAGGACGCGGTGCAGATCTGGTTCGCCGCCGTCAAGCGCGCGGAGCGCGGCGTGGCCCGGGTGGAGGAACTGGAGCGGGAACTGGCAAGGCAGTTCCTGGAACTTGAACACAGGGAGGCCGCCCCGCCCCAGGCGGAAAGGCCCCCCCAGCGCGCGAGGAAGCCCATGGAGAAGAAAGAGACGGCCAGGAGCGACGGCAAGGGCCGGGCCTTCCGCTCCGTCATGGTGGACGGGTTCGAAGTGCTCATCGGCAAGGGCGACGCGGACAACGACCAGCTCACGTTCAAGGTGGCCGCGCCCCTGGACCTGTGGCTCCACGTGGCCAGCACGCCCGGCAGCCATGTGGTGGTGCGCAACCCCGACCGCATTTC
>DBMS01000166.1:11265-15531 GCA_002297665.1 Holophagaceae bacterium UBA692
AAGGTGGAGGTGCACTACTGCAGGGCCGCCGACGTGTCCAAGCCGCGCGGGTTCCCGCCCGGAAAGGTGCTGCTCAAGCAGTGGAAGAGCGTGCGGGTTTACCCGAAGGAATAGGGCTGCGGCTCCGCCCGGCCTTCGACCCGCCGGCTTTTGCCGCGCGCCTCAGCCCACTTCGATATCGCGCAGGTCCTTGCCGGGCTTGAAGCGGATGCTCCGGCCCTTGGGGATGTCGACGCTGGCGCCGGTCTTGATGTTGCGGCCCATTCCGCGCTTGCGCGGCCGCGGCTCGAACACGCCGAAGCCGCGGATCTCGATGCGGTGCCCATCGAGGAGGGCCTTCTTCATGCGATCGGTCAGGAGGTCCACCACCTGCAGGGCCGTGGCCTTGGACACGGGAAGGGTCTGCATCAGAGTGCCGGCGATGTCGATTTTGATCATGAACGCCTCAGTCTTTGGAAGGAATGAAGATAGCTTAGACCTTTGGAGCACGGGGAGTGCAACATTAATATCAGGTGACAGATACCAAGGGAAGGTTCATTCCAAAAAAGATGCGTCACCAGCGGGGATCCCGCGCCAGCAGCTCCTCGGCCCGGTCCCGGTCCAGGGGTCTGGCGAAGTGGTAGCCCTGCCCCTGGTCACAGGCTAACTTTTGCAAATGTTCCATTTGGTCATTCGTCTCGATGCCCTCGGCCGTGACCCGCATGCCCAGGGACCGGGCCAGGGAGATGATGGCGGTGACGATGGCCGTGCTTTCCGGGTCCTTGCCCAGGCCGTCCACGAAGGACTTGTCCACCTTGAGGGTGTCCACCGGGAACCGCTTCAGGTAGCTGAGGGACGAGTAGCCGGTGCCGAAATCGTCGATGACCAGGTGGATGTCCAGGCTCTTGAACGTCTTCATGGCCTCCAGGGAGGCCAGGGGATCCCGCATCATGATGCTCTCGGTGATTTCCAGCTTGAGGGTTCCGGGCGCCATGTCCGCCGCCCGGAGGGCATCCAGCACGGTGGGAATGAGATCCTTGTGCTGGAACTGGCGGGCCGAGATGTTCACGTTCATGAGGCGGGGCGGATCGGCCGGGAAGGCCCGGTTCCATGCGCCGGCCTGGCGGCAGGCCTCCTCCAGGACCCACTTGCCCAGGGGCACGATGAGCCCGGTCTCCTCCGCCAGCGGAATGAAATCCAGGGGCGGGACCATGCCCCGCTCCGGGTGGTTCCAGCGCACCAGGGCCTCGAACCCCTCGATCCGGCCGGTGCCCAGCCCCACCACCGGCTGGTAGTGCAGGATGAACTCGCCGCGGTCCAGGGCCCGCCTCAATTCGCCTTCCATCTGGAACCGGGCCAGGGCCTTCGCGTTCATGCTGGGGTCGAAGATCTCCAGGGACCCTTCGCCCTTGGCCTTGGCGCGGTACATGGCCACCTCGGCGTCCCGGAGCAGTTCGGCCGAGAGGGTCTCGGAACTGGAACTGATGGCGATGCCCATGCTGCAGGTGGTGAAGACCTCCTGGCCGTTGATGTTGAAGGGGGTGGCCAGGCTGTGGCTGATGCGTTCGGCCACCTGGAGGCCGTCGTTCACGCTGGTGATGTCCTCGAAAAGCACCGCGAATTCATCGCCGCCCAGGCGCGCCACGGTGTCCTCGGGGCGCAGGCAGCCCCGGAGGCGGCTGGCCACCTGGATGAGGAGCTTGTCGCCGGCCTCATGGCTCAGGCTGTCGTTGACCACCTTGAAGCGGTCCAGGTCCAGGAACAGGACCGCCGAAAAGAACTTCCTCCGGTCGGAGCGGAGGATGGCCCGGGAAAGGCGCTCCATGAACAGGGCCCGGCTGGGCAGGCTGGTGAGGCTGTCGCGCAGGTGCTGGAGGGTCAGTTCGGCTTCGGCGGTCTTCTGCTGGGTCACATCCTCCAGGGTGCAGATCACCTCCACCAGGACCCCGTCGCCGTCGCATCGCGGCTGGGCGGTCACCGAAAGCCAGGACCAGTCGCCCGTGTCCATGCGCTCGATTCCCACCACGTCCCCCGGCACCCGGCGCCCGGTGGCCAGCGCCTTGTTCCACGGGAGCTCCTCGGGCTCCAGCCCGTCCCCGTTCGCGTCGATGATGGCGAATTCGGGGGAGCACCAGGCCACGGCCTGGAGATCCTCCCGGTCGATCCCGAGCAGCCCCGGCGCGGAGCGGTTGCACAGCACCAGGGCGCCCCGGGGGTCGATGGTCAGCACGCCGATGGGCAGCAGGTCCACGTAGGCCTTGAGCTCCTCCTCGGCGAACCGGGCCTGGCGGCGGCTGTCGCGCCCATTCAGGCGCGCGCGGACGTACAGGGCCCACCCCGCCACGCAGAGCACCGCCCCCGCCAGGAGCCCGGCGGGTGCGACCCCCCAGGACCGGAGACCCAGCAGGGGGTCAGGCGCAAGCATGGCGGAACTCCCTCAATGTCCGACGTCCTCCGGCAGAAAAGGCGAGGAATGACCGCATGGGGTCGATTCCCCTTCCAGGGTGGATTCTTTCCAGCATAATTTACGACAGCATCGGTGTCGCTGGGGAGCGTATAAGTTGGAAGACCTTAATTTCTTTTTCACCAAGGCCCAGGGGGCCCTGAAGCACGCGTCGGAACGCAAGCGCGCCGAAGCCATCCTCCTGCGCTGGACGGCCCTGTGGACGGGGCCCAAGCGCAGCCTGACGACCACCCATTCCAACCACGGCGCCTTCCTCCACTTCAACCAGCTCATCGGGGCCACCTGGTCCGCCGTCTTCACCTTCCATGCAGCCCCCCGCCACGGGCTCTCCCTGCGGGGCCCGGATCCGGACCGGATCCGCAAGTCCCACCGGCACCGGGACAAGTCCCTGGACCGCAGCGGCCTGGATGCGCTGTTCGACGCCTGGTCCGCCCACCCCGAGGCCCGCCCCGCGGGCAACGCCGTGGAGATCTACCTGGAGGAGGCGTCGGACGAGGTGTGGGAGGCCTGCCTCCAGGAAGCGCTCACTCGTCTTTGACGAACTGGGGACGGGCCACGCGGTCCGCCTCGCGCACGCGCTTGATGGCCTGGTCCCGGTCGCTGGCCGCCAGGGCCGTGGCGATGCCGTGGGCGAGCACCGAGAAGGCAGCCATGCTGTGGGAGTAGAGCAGGTTCTCGCCCGCCACGGGGATGGTGTGGTCGGCCAGCCGGGTGACGGGGGACCCCAGCTTGTCGGTGAACGCGAGGATCCGCAGCCCGCGCTTGCGAGCGTAGCCGGTGGCGTCCAGCGTTTCGGTGGAATAGGGGTGGAAGCTGAAGGCCACCAGCAGGTCCCCGGTCCCCAGGTTCGAGGCCTGGGCCGCGAAGTCCGCCGGGCTCCCCTCCACCGTGGGCAGGCCCGCCTGGGTGAGGAGGTAGGCCAGCTGGCTGGCCATGAGCTGGGACACGCCCCGCCCGATCACCACCCGGTGGCGGGCCTCCCGCAGGCTGCGCACCACGTCCTGCAGCAGCTGTTCGTTCACCCCGTGGACCATCTGCTCGATGTTCTGCACGTCCCGCCGGGCCACTTCCAGGAGGGTGGCCGCGGCCTCCTCCGGCGCCTGGAGGAGCCGCTCTCCGCCGTACGAACGCTTCTTCGCCTGGGCAACCAGGGCCTGGCGCAATTCCATGAAACCCGAGTAGCCCAGCTTCTGGGCGAAACGCACCACCGTGGCGACGCTCGACTGGCTTCGCTCGGCCATTTCCTCCACGCCCCAGAAGGCCGCCTCGCCCATGCGGCCCAGCACGCAGTCCGCGATGCGGCGCTGGCTGGACGACAGCCCCTTCGCGCCGTGGATCCTTGCCACCAGGGTGTGCTTGGGGGTGATCATGCACCTAGGTTATCAGGCGGAAAATAATTTTCACCCGCCGATGTGGAACATTTCAACCCGGGTCCGGGGAGAGGTGCCCAGGGTCCTCAGCTCCGAATAGCGGTCGTCCCGCACCCGCCACCGTTCCAGGATCAGGCCCAGGAGCTGCGTGTCGTCAGCGCCCGCCCGCAGGGCGGTCTTGAGGTCCAGGCCCCGAGAGGCGAACAGGCAGGTGTAGAGCGAGCCCTCGGCGGAGAGCCGGGCCCTGTCGCAGCCCGCGCAGAAGGGTTCCGTCACCGAAGAGATGAGGCCCAGCCAGCCTCCGCCGTCCTGGTAGCGGTAATGCCGGGCCACGCAGCCGGCGTCCAGGGCCTGGACCCGCTCCAGGGGCCAGTTCGCGCCGATGCGTTCGGCCACTTCCGTGGAGGGCACCACGCTGTCCATGCACCAGCCGTTCCCGGTGCCCACGTCCAT
>DBMS01000166.1:15623-28116 GCA_002297665.1 Holophagaceae bacterium UBA692
GGGCACCGAGGCGTCGGACATGGACCGGAACCGCTCCGGATCCAGCGTATCGAGGCTCATGGTCAGGCGGTCGAGGCCGGCCTTGCGCAGGGACGCCGCCTGGGCCGAAAGCAATGAGCCATTTGTCGTTAGGGTGATCTCCCGGAGGCCGGGAACCTGGCGCAGCCCTGCCACCAGGACCGCCAGGTCGTGGCGCAGGAGGGGCTCGCCCCCCGTGAGCCGCACCTTTTCCACCCCCGCAGAGACAAAGAGCCGCACCAGGCGTATCATCTCCTCGAAGGTGAGGATTTCCTTCCGATCCAGGAACTGGAAGTCCGAGCCGAACTTGTCCCTTGGCATGCAGTAGGGGCACCGGAAATTGCACCGGTCCGTCACCGATATGCGCAAGGCCTTCATCGGCCGGTCCAGGGAGTCCAGTGCCCTCATGGCTCCAGATTACGTCAAAGCGGCATGCCAACTTGGTCAAAATGGAATTTCATCCCCGGGAAGCACATGGCCTTTTTTTCGCGTCTCTTCTCCACCCCTGATCGCACCCCCCTTCCCTCCCTCGAAGACCTGCTCGCCTCCCGCGGAATTCCCGCGGACCTGCCCGGCCTCGAACCCTTCAAGGGAGAGTTCCAGCACCTCAAGGGCGAGGAACGCGGCCACTGGGCCGATGCCCTGGCGGCCACCGTTGCGGGTGGCTGGCCGCTTCCCCCGGATTGGCTGGATGCCCAGTACGACCTTCAGCCCGAGGTGGTGCCCCTCTGGATGGCCGAGCGGGATGGCCTCCATTACCGCCCCTACATCGATGGCCTGGCCATGCGCATCCGGGTGTGCGGACAGGTGATGCCCGCGCCCTGGCTGGTCCTGTGGGGCCTGGGGGCCGAGGATGTGACCGAACGGGCCATGGACCAGTTGCGCGAGAAATCCAAGGGGAAGCCCTTCAAGCGTCTGCCCTCCGGCATCTACAAGGCCGAGTTCGAGGACGGCCGGGCCTCCGCCCGGATCCTCCTGCCCGAACTGTGGGCGGGCCTCTTCCCCGGTCAGAACACCTTCGTGGCCGTTCCCAACGAGGACTGCCTGCTGCTGGCCCCGCAGGTGATCCTGCCCAAGCTGGTGGAGGGGATCGCCGCGGGTCTGGCCGGGCCTGGGCGGCGTCTCGCCGGCACCATCTTCCAGCAGGTGGAGCACCACCTGCTCCCCGCCAACCTCCAGGACCCCCACCCCATCGCCCAGCCCCAGCGCGAGCTTCGCCAGGGCGACCTGATGGAGGCCTACCGCGCCCAGGAACCCCACCTCCCGGCCGCCCTGGGCGTGCCCGCGGCCATGGGCCTCCTGCGCACCCAGCAGGGGCGCTCCGTGAGCCTGGCCACCTGGCAGGAAGGCGCACCCACCCTGCTTCCCGAAACCGACCTCGTCGCCTTCGTCGGCGCCGGCGGCAAGCCCCTGGGCATCTACTTCCGGCAGACCCTGCCGCGCATCACCTCGCTGCACGGCACCCCCGTGGACATCTGGGGCCCCCGGCGCCTCCGGTACGAAGGCTTCCCGACGCCCCAGGAACTGGACCGGCTGGAATGCTTCGCCACCGGAGAGCAGATGGCCGCCCTCATCAAGGGTGCGAACCCCGCGGCCGCCCCCCGGCCGAGCACGGCCGCCCTGGCCAACCAGGCGAATCCCGGCGCCCTTTCGGGCCAGGCCTCCAGCCCGGTGCCCGCACACCTCCGCGGCCTGAGCCTGGGCGTCCAGAACGACGACTGATGCTCCGCCAGGCCCTGGCCATCCTAACCCTGGCCTGCAGTCTTGGCGCGGGGACGGGAGATCCTGACCTGGACCAGGCGGCCCGGAGCGTCGTTCTCGTCCAGGCCGAGACGGCCCCCGGACAGTTCCAGCAGGGCAGCGGCGTCGTTCTTGGACAGGGCTTCGTGGCCACCAACGCCCACGTGGTGAAGAACGCCTACCGCATCCGCGTCCTGAAGGGCGACCGTACCTGGCAGGCCTAGGCTCTGTGCCTCGCCGCCGATCGGGACCTCGTCCTCCTCAGCCTGCCGGGCCTGCCGCTCCCTCCTGCCGTTCCGGTTGCTCCGGGCGTCCTTCGCCAGGGCCTTCCCGTCCTGGCGCTGGGGTATCCCGGCGGCCAGGGCGTGCGGGCGGAATCGGGGCGGGTCACCGCCCTCTGGGGCTTCCGAGGTGACTTCCTCATCCAGACCGACACCCACAACCGGCCAGGCTCCAGTGGAGGCGGGTTGTTCACCGCGGATGGCCGCCTCGCGGGGATCACCACCTTCGGCCTGTTCCGGACTACCGCCTGGCCCTGCGCTACGAACCGTTCCGCGCGGAGTGGTGGGGCGAGCTCTACAAGGTCTCCGTCCGCGCCAGGCACTCTGGGCTCGCCGAGGAGGCCCTGGCCCGCATCAGGGACCTGGCGCCCGAAATGGAACAGGACCTGAATCCCTGAACGCGCCCTCTCCAAAGGCAGCCAGCGGGATCCCGCCGGGCACAGCTTCCCCGCCCGATGCCCCCCGCACCGGGTTGGGACGCGTCCGCCGGAATCCCTGCTGACCGCTAGCTGGGCCTCAGTCCGACCTTCGTGCGGATCAGGGCCTCGATTTCATCGGCGAGCTCAGGGTTGTCGGCGAGCAGCTTCTTGACGTTGTCGGCACCCTGGCCCAGGCGGGAATCCTTGTAGCTGTACCAGGAGCCGCTCTTCTGGATGATTTCCAGCTGGGTGCCCAGCTCCACCAGTTCCGACATGCGGCTGATGCCTTCGCCGTACATGATGTCGAAGGTCGCGATCTTCAGGGGCGGCGCGACCTTGTTCTTCACCACCTTGACCTTGGTCTTCTTGCCCACCACGGACGAATCCTCATCCTTGGCCGCCACGAGGGGATCCCCCGTGTTGCCCTTGATGCTCTGGATGCTGCGCACGTCCAGGCGAACGGAGGCGTAGAACTTCAGCGCGTTGCCGCCGCTGGTGGTTTCCGGGTTGCCGAACATCACGCCGATCTTCATTCGGATCTGGTTGATGAACACGACGCAGGTGTTGGTGCGGCTGATGGAGGCGGTCATCTTCCGCAGGGCCTGGCTCATGAGCCGGGCCTGAAGGCCCACCTGCATTTCGCCCATCTCCCCGTCGATCTCGGCCTTGGGCACCAGGGCCGCCACGGAATCCACGACGATGATGTCCAGGGCGCCGCTGCGCACCAGCTGGTCGCAGATCTCAAGCGCCTGCTCGCCGCTGTCCGGCTGGCTGATGAACAGGTTGTCGATGTCCACGCCGAGCTTGCGGGCATACTCCGGATCCAGGGCGTGCTCGGCGTCGATGTAGGCGGCCAGGCCGCCCTTCTTCTGGGCCTGGGCCACCATGTGCAGGGCCAGGGTCGTCTTGCCGCTGGCCTCGGGCCCGTACACCTCCACCACCCGGCCCTTGGGAACGCCGCCCACGCCGAGCGCGGCGTCCAGGGAGATGGAACCGGTGGAGATCACCTCGATCCCGTCGACGTTGTGCTGCTCGCCCAGCTTCATGATCGAGCCCTTGCCGAAGGCCCGCTCGATTTCCGCGAGGGTGCGGTTCAAGACCTTGAGGCGGTCGTCCTGATCATTGGCAGTGGCCATGGAAGCTCCGGGGAACGGAAGGGGGGGATATTCGCGACGGGGGACGGTCCTGGACCGGCTACCCAAGGATGGGGGGAAAAAGCGAAAAAAACAAGAATTTTTTTCCGGACCGGCACGCCCGTCCTGGTTTTCAGCGGCCCTACCGATAGTATGGATGGATTCCTTGAACCCCGCCGGAATCGATTGCCGCCATGGAAATGCACCCCCTGCTCGCCCAGCACATGGCGAATCTGGAAGCCTCGGGCGCCCCGCTCCCGGCGGGTCCGGCCTGGACCGCCTTCCTGGAGTCCATGAACGAAGGCCTCTCGGCGGGACCCGCCGCGGCGGAGCTGGCGCGGTACCGGTCCCTGGTGAACCACCTGCGCGAGGTGCTCTTCCAGATCGACCGCGACGGCAACTGGTCCTTCCTCAATCCCGCCTGGCGGGCGATCACGGGCTTCTCCGTGGAGGAGAGCCTCGGACAGCCCTTCCTGGGCAACATGCATCCCCTGGACAAGGGGCGGTACCTGAACATGCTCACCTACGCCCTGGAGACCGGGGAGGACACGGTGCGGGGGGAGTTCCAGTTCCGCAAGCGGGAGGGCGCCTATTTCTGGGTGGAGATGTACACGCGCATCACCACCGACCCGGAGGGCCTCGTCATCGGCGTCTCCGGCACCATGAACGACATCACGGAACGCAAGCTGGCCCAGACCGCCCTCAACACGCTCACCTCGCGCCTGCGCGCCCTCATCGAGAACATGCAGGGCGCCATCCTGGTGGAGACCGAGAACCGCACCATCGCGCTCATCAACGAGGCCTTCTGCCGGATGTTCGACATCCCCGCCCCGCCCCATCTCCTCGCCGGCAGCGAGGCCATGGAACTCCTGGAAATGGGCCTGGACGCCTTCCTCTACCCGGCCGACCTCATGGAGCTGCAAGCCTCCCTGCTGGCCGAGCGCAAGGTCACCACCGGCCTCGAGATCCCCCTGGCCGACGGCCGCGTGCTGTCCATGGACTTCGTGCCCATCGACGCGGGGGAGGATCTCTTCGGCCACTTCTGGCTGTTCCACGACATCACGGGACGCAAGCGCTCCGAGGCCCAACTGGCCCAGGCCGCCCTGGACATGGAGATGAAGAACTGGGAGCTCAGCCAGGCCCGGGACGAGGCGGTGCAGTTGGCCGGGCTCAAATCGGAGTTCCTGGCCAACATGAGCCACGAGATCCGCACGCCCATGAACGGCATCATCGGCATGACCGAGCTGATCCTCAACACGACGCTCTCCGGCGAGCAGATGGACTACGCCACCACCATCCGCACCAGCGCCGCGACGCTCCTGCGGCTGATCAACGACATCCTCGACTTCTCGAAGATCGAGGCCGGGAAGATGGAGCTCGAGCGCATCGGGTTCGACCTCCAGGGCCTGCTGGACGACCTCCTGGCCATCCTCGGCTTCAAGGCCCACGGCAAGGGCGTGGAACTGGCCACGTGGATCCAGGGGGAGGCGCCCACCAAGCTCCTGGGCGATCCCACGCGGCTGCGGCAGGTGCTGTCGAACCTCGCCGACAACGCGCTCAAGTTCACCGAAGCCGGTTCGGTCACCATCCGGGTGGTCCTGGCCGAGCGCACCGCGTCCTCCGTGCTCCTCAGGTTCGAGGTGAAGGACACGGGCATCGGCATGTCGCCCGAGGTCGCCGGCAAGCTCTTCCAGTCCTTCTACCAGGGCGACTCCAGCACCACGCGGAAGTACGGCGGCACCGGGCTTGGGCTGGCCATCTGCAAGCGGATCGCCGAGCTCATGGAAGGCGGAATCGGTGTCGACAGCGTCCAGGGAGAAGGGAGCCTTTTCTGGTTCACGGCGCGGTTCCAGGCCCAGGACGTACCCCAGGACACGGGGCTGCCCGATGCCCCCTTCTGCTTCTTCCTGGCCGGCCTGCCTCCGGCCACCGGCCGTGTCCTTGAAGCCCAGCTCAAGGAGTGGGGCTACGAGACGACCACCGTGGAGCCCGGCCCGGAAGGGCTCGCCCTCCTGCGGGAGCGCTGCGCGCCCCTGGATGACAAGACCCTCCTGGTGTTCGGCTCCGGAGGCGGAATCCAGGCCGGCATGATGGACTTCCTGCAGGCGGTCCACGCGTCCCCGGGCCTCGATGCCCTCCGCCTCATCATGGCCCACTCGCTCTACGAGCAGGAAGAGGCCCGCAAGCCCACCTCCCTGCCCATCACGGAATTCCTGCCCCTTCCCATGCGCAAGTCCCACCTCAAGGCACTGCTCGAACGCAGCAGGGACGCCGTGCCCCTGCCGGCCGTGGCCGAGGCCACGCCGTGGGAAGGGGCCCGGTCCCGGGCCCGCCTCCTGGTGACCGAGGACAACGCCGTGAACCAGAAGGTCGCCCTGGCCATCCTCCGGAAGCTGGGGTGCACCGCGGACGTCGCCAACAACGGGGCCGAGGCGGTGGAAATGGTCCTGGCCGGGGCCTACGACCTGGTCTTCATGGACTGCCAGATGCCCGAGATGGACGGCTTCCAGGCCACCCGCGCCATCCGGGAGCGGGAAGGCGCGCACCGCCGCACCCCCATCCTCGCCATGACGGCGAACGCCATGCAGGGGGACCGGGAACGGTGCCTGGAAGCCGGCATGGACGACTACATTCCCAAGCCCATCACCATCGTGGACCTCAAGAGCGCCCTCCAACGATGGCTTCCTCCGGCCTGACCCATGAACGCCTCCGACCGCACCATCGACAACGCCTACGCCATACGCATGATGCTCCAGCGGCTCTGCGTGGCCGGAATGAAGGTCTCCCTGGGCTGCCGCGACATGCGCGGCATGTTCCAGATCCTCTTCCAGGAACCCGGCCGCATCGGGATCCGGCTGGGGCCCAAGGAGCTGGATGCGTGGGCGCTGGCGCCCGACGAGAGCGTCTCCATGACCCTGGACGACCGGGGGTTCCGCTACGAGACGGTCATCGCCTTCGTGGGGCCCGCCGACCTCGAGGGCGTCCCCTGCGCCGCCTTCACCCTGCCCCGGACCCTGCGCCGCGCCGACGACAACCGCCTCGCGCACTTCGCCCCGGACGTCGCGCCCCCGGTGACCTTCAGCAACAGCAGGAACGCGGTTCTCGACGGCGAGATCCGGGGCTTCGGCAACGACGGCTTCGAACTGGCGCTCAAGGACCCCTCCCAGAAGATCGAGGACGTCCTGAGGATGGGCGAGGAGTCCACCCTGGACCTCGCGCTGGAGGACGGCCTGCTCCTGACCGCTTCGGCCCGGGTCGCCTACTTCGGGGCGAATTTCGTGGGCATGAAGTTCACCGAGCGCGTGGACAAGACCCTCCTGGGCCAGTACCGCACGTGGCTGGACACCCAGCAGCGCATCCAGGCCCAGCGCGACCGGGAGAGCTTCGAATCGGGCCGGGCCCCCGCCAAGGGCAGCAACCTCCCCCAGGCGCGGCTCTGGGTGGACCGTGAACCCACGATCCTCATCCTCACCGAAAGGGAGGAGTTCGCCCGGCACATGTCCGAGGCCCTGGGCCGGAAGTTCGGGGTGATCAGCCTCGACTACATCACGGGCCCCGTGCGCCCGTTCCTCAAGCCCTTCGGCGCCGACGAAACCGGGTGGGGCCGGGTGAAACTGATCCTCATCCACAACCACCTGCGGCTGGCCAGCCCCCTGGAGTTGTCCCGGCAAGTGGTCGAGCAGGAAAAATGCACCCTGCCCATCATCCTGGCCGGCACGGACGAGGACGAGGACCTCAAGCGGAACCGCGCCCTGGCTGCGGGTGCGGTGGATTTCCTCCCCGTCGAGCCCTTCCGGATCCTGTCCGTCCTGCGCAAGCTGGACGAAACCATCAAGTTGTTCGCATAGTCAAATTTGCCGGGAGTATCCTGGACGCAAATCCAGGAGGCACCCATGAATACCAAACTCATGAAGGCCCTCGGCCCAGTCCTCTTCTGGCTCATCCTGAGGCTCCTTCCCGTTCCCGCGGGCCTTACGCCCGCGGCCTGGCACTTCTTCGCCGTCTTCGCCGCGACGATCCTGGGCCTGATCCTGGAGCCCCTGCCGCCCGCGGCCGTGGGGTTCATCGGCGTGTCCTTCGCCGCGATCATGTGCTACGTGGCGCCGACCCCCGCGGCGTCGGTGGCTTGGGCCCTGGCGGGCTTCTCGGACAAGACCGTCTGGCTCATCTTCGGCGCCTTCATCTTCTCCATCGGGTACGCCAAGAGCGGCCTGGGGCGGCGCATCGCCCTGCTCCTGGTCAAGCTCCTGGGCCGGCGCACCCTGGGACTGGGCTACGCAATCATGCTGGCCGACCTGGTACTTGCGCCCGGAACCCCTTCCAACACGGCCCGCAGCGGCGGCACGATCTTCCCCGTCATCAGCAACATCCCTGCCCTCTACGGCTCCGAGCCCGGCCCCACGGCCCGGAGGATCGGCTCGTACATCATGTGGACCGCCTTCGCTTCCACCTGCGTGACCAGCTCCCTGTTCCTCACCTCCCTGGCGCCCAACGTGGCCGCCCTGGCCATCCTCCGCTCCGTGGGCAGGATGGACGTCACCTGGATGAACTGGTTCATGGGCTTTCTTCCCATGGGCATCCTGCTGCTGGCCCTGGTCCCCCTCCTGACCTACCTCGTCTATCCGCCCGAGGTCCGGGTGTCCGAGGAGACCCCGGCGTGGGCCGCCGGCGAGCTCAGGAAGATGGGCGCGTTCACGTTCTCGGAAGGGGCCATGGCCTGCCTTGTGGTCCTCGCGGTATTCCTTTGGATCGTGGGCTCCAACAAGGACATCCGCCTGCCGCTGTTCGGTTCCAACTTCATCGACGCCACGGCGGTCGTGTTCCTCGTGATCTCGGCCATGGTCGTGCTGGCGGTGGTGACCTGGGACGATATCCTCGCCAACAAGCCCGCCTGGAACGTGCTGGTGTGGTTCGCGACCCTCGTGACCATGGCCGACGGCCTCAACAAGGTGGGCTTCGTCACCTGGGTGGCCAAGGCCGTCGCCGCGCACCTGGCGGGATTCTCCCCGATCCTGGTGATGGGCGCCCTGGTGGCCTTCTTCTTCTTCGTGCACTACCTCTTCGCCAGCCTCACGGCCCACACCGCGGCCGTGCTGCCCGTGGTCCTTGCGTCGGGCCTGGCCATCCCCGGGATGCCGGCCAAGGCCTTCGCGCTCCTGCTCTGTTTCTCCCTGGGCATCATGGGCGTGATCACCCCCTACGCCACGGGCCCCGGCCCCGTGTACTACGCCAGCGGCTACGTTTCCACCAAGGCCTTCTGGGGCCTCGGCCTCTTCTTCGGGGCCCTGTTCATCGCGGTGCTGGTCTTCCTCGGCATCCCCTGGCTGACGGTGGTCCGCCCCGTGGGTTAAACCCGGCCCGGATCCTTCCGTATCCCTACAGAACGGAGGGAACCATGCATCTCTTTGCCCCTGTCGCGGCCTTCATCCTCATCGCCCCCCTGGCGGCCCAGACCGTCGTCGTTCAGCCCGCCCCCGGCGCCGCCGCCAGGGAGACGCGAACCGTCTCCCTGGCCCCGGGCGCGCCCCTCAAGGTCCAAAACATCAACGGCCGCATCCGCCTCACCGTGTGGGACCGCCCAGAGGTCGAGTTCACCGGCTCCTTCACCCCCTCCCGTTCCGGGGAGCAGGTCAAGGTCGTGCTGGAAACACGGGGCGGCGGGCTGGAGATCCGCGGGGAGCACCCCAGGGAGTCCCGCAACGGCCCGGCCTGCGACATGGACCTCAAGGTCCCCCGGTCCGCCCTTCCCACCCTGGAGACCGTCAACGGCCCCGTGGAGATCAAGGACGTCACGGGCGCGGCCGAGTGCAGGACCGTGAACGGAGGGATCACCCTCGAAGGGCTCCAGGGCTCCCTCAAGGCCGAGACCGTCAACGGCGCCATCACGGGCCGGGGCCTGGCGGGCCCGGTCAGCGCCAAGACCGTAAACGGCGCCATCAGGCTGGCGTCCCAGGGCCTGAAGGGCCGGCTCAGGGCCACCACCGTCAACGGCGACCTGCGCATCAGGAGCGAGGGCGCCAAGGACGTGCACGTGTCCAGGCGCAGCTTCGAGGCCTCGTTCGGGGATGGCGCCGAAGTCCTGCAGCTGAAGACCGTCAACGGGGACATCACCCTGGATTGATCTACACTGGGCTGAGCTGCCGAGGACAGCCCGACCATGCCGGCCTTCCCCCCCATCTTCCAGTTCCAGCTCCAGGAGCTGTTCCGCCTGCGGCGGGACGTGCGGCGGTTCCTGCCCGATCCCGTGCCCGAGGACCTCTTCACCGAGCTGCTGGAGGCCGCCCATCACGCGCCTTCCGTCGGGCTCTCCCAGCCCTGGCGCTTCGTGAGGGTGGACGACCCCGCCCGGCGCCAGGCCGTCGTGGACGAATTCCAGCGCGCCAACGACGCCGCCTCGGCGCGCTACGACTCCGAGCGGGGGCGCCTGTACCGCAGCCTCAAGCTGGCCGGGCTCAAGGAGGCGCCCATCCACCTCCTGGTGTGCGTGGAGACGGATCCCGAATCCGGCCATGGCCTGGGCCGCCAGACCCAGCCGGAGACCCTCCGGGACTCCGCCGTCTGCGCCATCCAGAACCTCTGGCTCACCGCCCGGGCCAAGGGCGTGGGCGTGGGCTGGGTGAGCATCCTGGAACCCGAGCGCCTGCGCGCGGTCATGGACCTGCCCCCCACCTGGGGCTGGGTCGGCTACCTCTGCATCGGCTGGCCCCAGGAGGAACCCGAGATCCCCGTTCTGGAGATCGCCGGCTGGGACCACCGCAACCCGCTGGCCAAGCACCTGCTGCAGCGGTAGCTACTTGAGGGGCACCCGGCATCCGGCGACGAAGAGCCAGGCCTCGTCCGCCGCCTTCGCCGTGGCCTGACCCAGCCACCCCGCCAGGTCCCGGAAACGCCGCAGCCCCGGTTCGGCCGGAACGGGGCACCAGCCCACCTCGTTGCCCACGATGACGATGGGCCAGGGGCTCCGGACGAAGGCCGCCAGCTCCTCGTCCCAGGCCCGCAGGATCGCCTCGTCGGAGGCCTCCATGCGATCGCCGAGCCAGAGCGTGAGGCAGTCCAGCACGACGCCCGACGGCGGGGGATCCAGGCTTTCCAGGGCCTCCGACACCCGGGACGGCGCCTCCAGGGTGCGCCACCCCGGGCGCCCGGCACGGTGGCGCGCCACCCGTTCGAGCATCTCCCCGTCGCCGGGATCCGGCCGGTAGGTGGCCACGAAGACGACGCCTTCGCCCCAGGCTGCGGCGCGCTCCACGGCCCAGGAGCTCTTGCCGCTGCGCACGGGTCCGGTGAGGAAGAGGATCCGCCCCATGGTCAGCCCGCGACCCGGTTGTGGAACCGCAGCACCCCGCGGTCGGGGGCATAGGCGTCCACCCGCGTGAGCCCGAAGGGCTGCCAGGACAGGTCCAGGGCGCGGGTCGCGGGAAGGCCCACGTAGTGGGCCAGGATGGCCCGGAGGGGTCCGCCGTGGGCCAGCACCAGGGTCGCCCCCTCCCCGTCCAGGGAGCCCTGGAGCGCCAGCAGGGCCCGGCCCGAGCAGGCCAGGAAGCTCTCCCCGCCTGGGGGCACGCCCCGCACCGGGTCCCGGAAGAAACTTTCCGCGCCGTCCACCTCGTCCCAGGGCCTTCCCTCCCAGGCGCCGAAGGCCTGCTCCGCGAGGCCCGGCAGCACGAGGCAGGGCAGGCCCAGGTCCAGGGCGTGGTCCCGGGCCCGGGCCAGGTCCGAGGTGAGCACGCGGCGGATGCCCAGGGCGAGCAGTTCCGCCTTCACCCGGGGCCACTGGGCCCACCCCTCCGGCGTCACGGGCAGGTCCAGGCGCCCCAGGGGCGCCCCCTTCGCCGCGGCCTCCGTGGGCCCGTGGCGAAGCAGGTAGAGGGGCATCATCGGGCCACCAGCGCCAGCAGCGCCGCCGCTTCCACCAGCTGGTTCCCGGCGCCCAGCAGGTCCCCGCTCTGGCCCCCGAGGCGGCGCTTGAGGTACAGGGCCCAGAGCCCCAGGGTCGCCAGGGCCGNNCGGCCCAGGCCGGGAAGGCCGCGGCACAAGAAATTCGCGAGCAGGAGGATCGACGTGGCTCCCAGGAAGGGCCCCCATCGCACGTCGCCCCCCACTTCCTTCGCGAGCCCGGGGGCCACCGGCGGCAGCAGCCCCATGAGCGCGCTGATCGACCACCGGCCCCANNGCCAGGGGCAGGGCCCACAGGGCCCGCCGGTCCAGGGCCACCAGCGCGCTCCACCGCACCGCCAGCAGCACCCACAGGGCCATGGCGCCATAGGCGCCGATGCGGCTGTCCTTCATGATCTCCAGCACCCGCTCCCGGGTCCACCCGCCGCCCAGGCCGTCCATGGCGTCCGTGGCCCCGTCCTCGTGGAAGCCCCCGGTGATCATCAGGCCGCAGCCCACCGCGACGGCGCCCGCGAGGGGCGCGGGCCAGGCCCGCATCCCGAAAACGAAGATCCCCGCGGTCGCGCCCCCCACCATCGCCCCCACCAGGGGAAACCAGCCCACCCCCGCGGCGATGTCCTCCACGCGGGTGGCCCGGCCCGGCATGGGGACGCGGGTGAGGAACCGGATGGCGGCCACCAGGCTCGGGATCATGGGCGGCTCACGCCCGCGCCGGCGAAGGTGGCCATCTCGCGCACCACCGAGCAGGCGGAGCGCAGGATGGGCACCGCCAGCGCGGCTCCGGTGCCTTCGCCCAGGCGCAGGTCCAGGTCCAGCACGGGCTCCTTGCCCAGGTGGGCCAGCAGGCGCCGGGCCCCGGGCTCGGCGCTGCGGTGGCTCCACACCAGGAAATCGTCCAGGCGCGGGTCCAGGGCCAGGGCGACCAGGGCCGCGGCGCCGGCGATGTAGCCGTCCACGATCACCGCCCAGCCGCGGGCGGCCGCGCCGAGCATCGCCCCGGCCATGG
>DBMS01000150.1 GCA_002297665.1 Holophagaceae bacterium UBA692
GCGCCGTCCTTCACCGCGACGGTGCCCAGGGGCCGCTCGAGGCCGTCCAGTTCCCGGGCGGCGCGCACGGGGCCGGCGGCCTTGAGGGCCACGTCCGCGGGGGCGCCGTCCAGCTCCTGGAGCCGGACGACGACGCCGTTGCCGTCCTCGGCGCGCTTCACGGCCTGGATGGCCACCTGGGCCCCGGACACCTGCAGCAGGCTGAAGGCCCGCCCCAGGGGCCCCGCGTGGGGGGCGGCCTGGAAGGCCTCCAGGGGCCGGTCCTGGCGCTGGGCCAGCCAGGGGCTGCCGCCCTTGCGCCAGTCGCCCTTGTGGCCGGCGATGCCGTAGGTGAACGCGTGGCGGCCCCAGTCCTGGAAGCGCTGCTCGCGGTAGTCCTTGTCCACGCCGGGCGTGTACAGGAGGGTCAGGCGCAGGGTGTGGTCGTCGGGCTTGTCCGAGCCGTACTTGGCGCCGGTGAGGACGGTGACGCCGTAGTCGCCCTTGGCGTCGGTGAGGTCCATCCAGCCGTGGGTGGGCACCTCGTACTTCCGCGGGTCGTTGTTGCCCCGGGAGATGGTGCCCAGGTCCCAGTTGTAGGTGGCCTGCGGGTTGGAGACGGCCAGGGGCAGGTCGGCCTTGAGGGAGCTCTGGGAGGACTTCCAGTCCACGAGGTTGGCCACCTCCACGCGGTCCCCGCCCAGGGTGAGGCTGAAGGTCTGCTGGAAGCGGGAGCCTTCGGACTCGCGCTCCACCCGGAGCGAAACGCGCACGGGGCCGTTCTCCACCACCGAAATGCGCGCGGGGCCCGACACGAAGGCCCGGGCGGGCTTCTGGCGGTCGTTCCAGTCCATGTTCCAGGCCGGCCACCGCGAGGGCTTCTCGTGGTGGAAAGCCAGGCGCCCCGGTCCCGAGAGCAGCTCGCGGCGGTTGACCTTGTCGTAGATGCCGCCCAGGTCGCCGGAATCGAGGAGGGTCACCCGGTAGCGGGCGTTCTCCAGCACCCGCGCCGTGGCGGAAAGTTCCCGGCTCCCCGAGGCCGTGCCGGCCTGGAGGCCGAAGACCGCGAAGCCCACGGAGGGCACCTTGGCCCGGAAGATCACGTGGGACTTCCCGTCGGGGCCCACGGTGAGCTGGGTGGGAAGCCTGCGTCCGGCGCCGTCGGTGGCCACGAGGCTGCCGGCCTTGGCCAGGGCCTCGGGGACCTGGGCGTCCACCACGTCCTCCCGGGCGATGCCCAGGGGGTTGAAGACCACCAGGGGCACGCCTTCCACCCGCGTGTCCAGGCCCCGGGTGACGGCCGCGACGCCGTCCTCCAGGCTCCCCTGGAAGGCCTTGGCCGCCAGGAGCTCGTCGTTCCAGGCGTATTCGTAGCTCTTGGGCAGGGAGGTGCCGGGCAGGATGTCGTGGAACTCGTTGCGCAGCACCAGGCCCCAGGCCTTCTCCAGGGTGGAGGCGGGGTAGGGGGCCGCGCCCAGGAGATGGGCGGCGGTGCTGGCCTTTTCCGCCGCGTCCGCCAGGAGCTCGTTGCGGCGGTTCACGTGCTTCATGAAGGCCTGGGAGGAGAGGGAGCCCGCGGAATGCTCGATGAGCAGGAGGTCCCCGCGGTAGGACGGGAGCTTGGCCTTCTGGGCGTCGGTGATGGCGTTGAACATGAGGTCGGCCCGGCCCGCCACCACGTTCACGGGGCCCTTGGCCTTGAGCCCGGCCCAGAGGGTCGCCAGGGAATCCGGGAAGGGCGATCCGCCCTCGTCCCCGTTGCCGTTGTAGAGGTAGTCCACCTTCAGGCCCGAGGCCGCGCCGTTGGCGTCCAGGCGCTTGACCCAGGCCTCCCCGTCCAGGGGCGCGGTGAGGTGGGCGTCGTAGGTGCCGGCGTTGAGGGCGGCCACCACCGAGTTGCCGTCGGGGCCTTCCCACCGCCCCACGTTGAAGGGGATGCCGTTGGCGGAATGCCAGGTGAGCTTCTGGGTCGAGAAGCCCTTGAGGCCGCAGTGGGCCAGGATGGAGGGCAGGGAGGCCGGGAACCCGAAGCAGTCCGGCAGCATGAAGTCGAAGCTCTCCGTGCCGAACTCCCGCTTGAAGAAGGTGTGGCCCACCAGCAGCTGGCGGATGATGGATTCCGAGGCGGGCACGTTGACGTCCGATTCCTCCCAGGCGTTGGAGGACGGCCACCACTGGCCCTTGGCCACGTAGTCCTTGAGGCGCGCGTACTCGGCGGGGTAGTACTCCTTGATGAGCTGGTAGCGCCCGGCGCCCGACCAGTTGAAGACGTATTCGGGGTGCTCCTCCATGATGCGGAAGTTGTCGTAGAGCGTGTTGCGGAGCATCTCCCGGACCACCAGCGGGTAGGCCCAGCGCCACTGGGTGTCCAGGTGGGAGTAGTTGGCCACGAAGAGGGTCCGGCCCTTCTCGAGGTCGGGCGCCGCGGCGATCAGCGATGCCAGGGAGGTGGTGAGGGAGGCGGCGAGGAGGGTTCTGCGCATGGGGCGTCCTGTCAAAGGGGGGTGATGACCTGGTCGGCGAGGTGCGTGAGGATGGCCTGGGGCGTGGGGGCGTTGCGGAGGGCGTCGCGGAAGCCCTCGTCCATGAGCTTGCGGGCGAGGCGGGCGAAGACGCGCAGGTGCTCCTGGCCGCCGTCGCCCGCGGGGGTGGCCAGGAAGAGGAGGCAGTCCACGGGGAGCCCGTCCAGGGAACCCCACTCGACGGGTTCGGCCAGGCGCAGGACGGCCAGGGACGGGGTCTCCACGGCGAAGGACTTGCAGTGGGGCACCGCGAAGCCGAAGCCCACCCCGGTGGCGTAGGTGAGCTCCCGCTCCCAGGCGGCCTCCTCCAGGGCCAGGGGGTCCCGGGCGCGGCCCAGGGCCGCCACGCGTTCGGCCAGGAGCTTGATGGCCTCCTCCTTGGTGGCGCAGGAGGCGCGGGCCTCGATGAGGTCCAGGGTGACCAGGCCCGCGTCGCCGGGGCTTCCGCCGCCCTCGCGGAGCAGGGCCTCCACGGCTTCGGCGTCGCCGGCCTCCAGGGCGCGCCCGGCCAGGGCCCGGCACCGGCTCGAATCCAGGCCGGCGATAACCCTGCGGGCCTCGGGCAGGAGCGCCGGGGCCATGCTCAGGCTGCGCAATCCGAGCCCCACCAGCAGGGGCAGCAGCCGGG
>DBMS01000191.1 GCA_002297665.1 Holophagaceae bacterium UBA692
TGCGCAACTCTGCGCCTCGGCGCACTCGGCGTACGGGCTTTTTACCCGAAGCTGCCGGACATGAAAATCCATCTGACCCGGTTCCACCATTCCTTCCGACCGGAACCGGAAGCCCCTACCCCTCCCCCTTCCCCATCTTCCGCATCATCTCCTCCTTCAGCGCCACCGCCGCCGGATCCCTCGGCGTGGCCGGCGCGACGCCCACGATCTCGCCCACCTTGTCGGAAAGCAGCACGCCCAGGAGGCTCTCGATGAGGTTCCCGCCGCCGCCCGAGCCGGCCATGTTGATCTTGGGCACCACGTCCACCTGGGAGGCCTGGATGGCCTCGGCGAACCGGTTCATCACCTGCTGGACCAGCTGGAACTGCGGGCCGCCGTAGGCGCGCACCTGCTCCTCGATGGCCATGGCCTGGGCGATGCCCACCCGGGCGGCCTTCTCGGCCTCGGCCTCGGCCAGGGACTTAATGCGCTTGGCCTCGCCTTCGCCCATGAGCCGCAGCTTCTCGGCCTCGGCGGAGGCCAGCGTCTGGATCTGGGCGGCCTGCTGCTGGGCGCGGGCGTAGTCGGCCTTGCCGGCGTTGCTCTGAACGTTGATGGCGATCTCGGACTCGGTGAGCAGGGTCTGCTGCCGGGCCTTGGCCTCGGCCTCGCGCAGCTCGCGCTCCTTGACGGCAGCGGTTTCCTGGCGCTCGTAGGTCTCCACCTGCTCGTTGGCGATCTGGCGGCTGCGGAGCTGGGTGAGGATCTGCTCGATCTGGCCGCCGGCGGCGCCGCTGGTGGGGGTTCCGATGAGGACCTCCTGCAGCTCGAGGTTGTACTGCACGAACTTCTCCTTCATCTGGACGCCGCTCTGGTCCTGGATGGCCGAGCGGTCCTGGATGAGCTGGATGAGGGTGCGGGTCTGGCCGATGTTCTTGAAGTAGGCGCTGACCATGGGGTCGAGGGTCTGCTCCACGAGCTTCTTCACGTCGCCGAAGCGCTGGATGACCAGGGGCGCCTTGCGGTAGTCGATGTGCACCACCACCGACAGCGGCAGGCTGGGCTCGAAGGCGTCCTTGGTGATCAGGCTCACCTCGGTGAGGTTCTCGTCGTACTTGTGGGAGCCCACCTCGGACCGGTTCCACTTGAGGATGAAGTTGGTGGTGGGCACCACCAGCACCTTGCCGGCGTAGGTGTTGAAGGCGTACTTGCCGGGCAGGAGCGGCTCGCTCCAGACGCCCCGCTGCCCCGGCGTCACCAGCTCGCCGTGGCGGTACTCGGTGCCGCTGATGTCCGTGCCGGCCTCGCCGGTGTAGGACACCACCACGCCCACGTTGCCCACTTCCACGACGGTCTTGGGGATGAGCTCAACCGTGGCGAAGAGGCGGTTGATGTAGTAGGTGCCTTCCACCAGCACCTGGTACTGGCGGCCCCGGAAGCCGCCGGCCTTGAGGAACTTGTCGGCGTCCTGGAAATTGTTGTGGTAGCTGGCGGCGCTGGAGAGGTCCTGGCCCACGGTGGGGGCGATGATCTCGCCCGAGGGCAGCGAGGGGCCGTCGTGCACGGTGGCGATGCCCACGGCGTCGTCCGTGCCCCGGATGATCACGGGGCGGTAGCCGCCGCGCTCGGCGATGACGGCGGACATCTTGGTGAAGGAGTCCAGCTCGCTGCGGTCCATGGGCAGGTAGTACATCTGGTCCTCGGTGAGCACCACGAACTGGGCGAGGTTCACGGCGTAGGTGCCCTCCCGCAGCAGGCCGCGCTGTGGCCCCTTCTGGCCGCCTGCGCCCAGGAAGGCCCGCACGTCCTGGAAGCCGTCGGTCGTCGCGTTGGAGGCCAGCGTCTGGGTGGGGGGCAGGTCCTGGCCGTCCCGGGCGAAGACGTAGCCGATCTTGCTCTGGGGGATGGTGACCAGGGGCACCTTGTGGATGCGGTACATGAAGGGCATGAACAGGTGCCAGCCGCCGCGGAGCACCTCGGGCTGGAACCCGGCCTCGCCGTTGAGGGCGATGAAGCCGCCCTTCACCGATCCCCGGCCGCTGATGAGCTTTTCCACGATGCCCACGCGGGTGTTGGGGATGTAGCGCACCGTCTTGGAGAGGAGCAGCAGCAGGACCAGGGCCGCGGCGGCCCAGGCGAGAACCTGGAAGACGGGAAGTCCGGGCACCAAATCCATGACGGCTCCTTGGGAGGGGGATGCCCCAGTCTAGCAGCCTGGAAATTCCCGGGGTGATCAGGCCCCCAGGTAACGCTCCCGCAGGGCCCCGAGGGCGTCCGGGCCCAGGCCCAGGCGCCCTTCCAGGTAGGCGCCCACCGGGTCCATGGCCCGGAAGGCCGATTCCAGGTAGCTCCTGCGCACCTCGAACATGGGCCGGATGCCCTCCCGGGTCATGGGCGGCTTGAGCAGGTGCGGCGCCACGGCCAGGACGGCGTCCATCTCCGTGTCCACATCCAGGAACCGGGAAGTGAGGAGGTAGTCCTCCATCGCGTCCTCCGGGGAGACCCCCAGGGCCAGGAGGAGGAGGGCGCTGCCCAGGCCCGTGCGGTCCTTGCCCGCCGCGCAGTGCAGCAGGACGCGCGCGTCGGGGATGGCCAGGATGTGGGCGAACATGGCGCGGTAGGCCCCGGCGTGCTCCAGCGCCAGGACCTGGTACAGATGCTCCATGAAGCCCGCGGTGCGCGCCGTGCCGTCGGCGTCGAACAGGCCCTCGGGGTTCCCGGGGACGATCTCCAGGTTCTCGGTGCGGGGCGCGGCCCCCGGGGCCCACGCCGAGGGCTCCAGCTCGCACTCCGAGCGCTGGCGGAAGTCCACCACCAGGTCCAGGCCGAGGGCCCCGACCCGCGCCCGGTCCCCGCCGGTGAGCCCCGAGAGGCGCCCGGACCGGAACAGCCGGCCCCAGGCCACGGGCCTCCCGCCGTGGCCGCGGTAGCCGCCCATGTCCCGGAAATTGCGCACGCCTTCGAGGCGGAGATGACGGTCGGGGGTCTGGGTCTGGCCATCCAGGGGCATTGCGTCTTCCTGTCGAACGTGGTCGTCCAGGATACACCCGGCCCCGTTTTTTCCTGGGGTCCCCGGGTGCCGGGATCGCCCCGCGGGTTACGAATGATGAATATAACTACCGTCAATTTATAGCTTTCCGCCTGGGCACGGAATCCCGCGCCTGGGCATCAGAACAGGAACTCACCCGAATCAAGGCCATTCGCCTTGTCCTCCCGGGCAGGCAGGAGCGTGCATGCGTTCAATCTTCCCCATCCTCTTCCCCATCCTGGCCCTGGGCCCCCTCGACCTCCGGGCCGCGGAAGGAAATCCTTCAGCCCCGGGACGTTCCGCCGAGGTCATCGCCCGGCTGCGGGATGCCCGCGCCCGCCTGGGCCTGGAAGCCTCCGACGACTTCGTGCCCAAGGACGAGTTGCGCGACGACCTGGGCCAGGTCCATGTGCGGCTCCAGCAGACCCACCGCGGGCTCCCGGTGTGGGGGGGCCAGGTCATCGTCCACGTGGCCCCCTCGGGGGACGCGCCGCCCATGACCGACGCCCTGGTGCGGGGCGTCCGGGTGGAGCCCACCCCCAACCTGGCCCCCGCGGAGGCCCTGGCCCTGGCCCAGGACCGCCTCGCGCCCCGGGGCGCCTATGCGGATCCGCCCCGGGCCGAGCTGGTGATCTGGCCCGAGACCGCCCTTCCCCCGGGGGCCGGGGACGCTCCGGACGCCACGGATCCTTCGGTGGCGCCCGTCGTGGTGGGACACCGCCTCGCCTACCACCTGCACGCGGCCCTGGCGAACGGCCCCGGCGAGACCCGCAGCGAGGATTTCCTCGTGGACGCCCACACGGGAGCCGTCCTGAAAGCCTGGTCCACCCTCTTCACGGCCCGGCGAAGGCGCCCGCCCGCGCTTCCGGGAAGCCCGGCCCGCGGGACGGGGAACTCCCAGTACAGCGGCAAGGTGCCCCTGCACATGATGCGGGCCCCGGACGGCTTCGAGCTGGCCGACCCCACCCGGGGCGGCCTCTCCACCCGCAACCTGGCCGGCTCCACGGAAGGGCCCGGGGAGCCCTTCCTGAACCCCACCCGCGACTGGGGCGACGGCCAGAACTACGACCCCGGGCGGGGCCCCGCATCGCCCAACGGCCAGACCGCGGCCGTTGACGCCCACTACGGCCTGCAGTCGGCCTGGGACTTCTACCTCAACGTGCTGGGCCGCAGGGGGCTGGACGGCCGGGGCACGGCGCCCACCAACTACGTGCACTACGCCCAGGGGTACGACAACGCCTTCTGGTCCGACGAATGCTTCTGCATGACGTACGGGGACGGCCTGAGGCTCGGGGCGCTCACCTCCCTGGACGTGGTGGGCCACGAGGTGTCCCACGGCCTGTGCACCGCCACCGCGAACCTGGACTACGAGGGCGAGGCCGGGGGTCTCAACGAGGCCAATTCCGACATCTTCGGCGTCATGATCCGCTTCTACGCCCGGGACGGGCAGGGCCGCGGCGACCGGGTTCCCGAGGCCCGGGGCCCCTGGACCATCGGGGCCGACCTGGGCGACACCCCCTTCCGCCACCTGGACCGGCCCAGCCTGGACGGCCTGAGCCCCGACGCGTGGAGCCCCGGTCTCAGGGACCTGGACCCCCACCACGCCTCGGGCCCCATGAACCGCGCCTTCTATTTCCTGGCCCAGGGGGCCAGCCCGGACCCCGAAAGCACCGCGTTCAGCCGGTGGCTGCCCGAAGGAATGGAAGGCATCGGCAACGACAAGGCCCTGCGCATCTGGTGGCGCACCCTGGCCACCCGGCTCACCCCCACCAGCGGCTATCGCCAGGCCCGCGCGGGCGCGCTCCAATGCGCCCGGGAGCTCTACGGCGACGGCAGCCCCGAGATGCAGGCGGTGGGAAAGGCCTTCCGGGCCATCCACGTGGGGAGGAAGACCCGGTAGGAACCAAGCCGGGGCTCCCGGCATCCAGGTAGGATCGTTCCGATAGGGAGTTCCATGGATGCGGTGGTGGCACGACAGGTATCGAAGTCCTTCGCCGGGGGGCGCCAGGCCCTTTCCCGGGTGGACCTCGCCATCGCCGAGGGGGCCATCCACGGCCTCCTCGGACCCAACGGCGCCGGCAAGACGACGCTCATCGGCACGATGGTGGGCCTCACGGCCCCGGACGAAGGCACCGTGGAGGTGTGCGGCCTGGACGTGGGCAGGCACCTGCACCGCGTCCAGACGCTCGTGAACATGGTGAGGGGCTTCAGCGGCGTGATCGAGAAGGTCACCGCCCGGGAGCTGCTCACCTACTACGCCCACCTGTACGACGCCCCCCTGGCCCGGGTGGACGAGGTGCTGCGCCTCACGGGCCTGTGGGAGAGGCGGCACCAGGAGGTGGCCCTCCTCTCCAGCGGATGGCGCCAGCGGTTCTTCATCGCCAAGGGCCTGATCAACCGGCCCCGGGTGCTCTTCCTGGACGAACCCACCGTGGGCCTGGACGTGGACGCCGCCCTGGCCGTGCGCGACCTCATCCGGGAGATCAACCGCGAGGGCTGCACCATCCTGCTGACCACCCATTACATGCGGGAGGCCGAGGACCTGTGCTCCACCATCGCCCTCATCGCCGACGGGCGCATCGTGGCCGAGGGCGATCCCGCCGCCCTCAAGGCCCTGGTGCGCGGCCCGGACCTGCCCGCGCCCACGCTGGAGGACGTTTTCCTCCGGCTGACCCGCCAGACCCTGGAGGTGGCCGATGCTTGAGCTGAAAGCCCCCTTCCGGCGCGTCTACGCCCACGCCTACCACATCACCTTGAGCCTTCGCCGGGACGCCTTCCGCCTGCTGGACGTCACCCTGTGGCCCCTGGTGCTCTTCCTGAGCATGGGGCTTTTCGCCCAGTCCTTCACCCGGGACCCCCGGGTCATCGGCCTGGTGGTCCTGGGGGCCCTGGGATGGCGGATCATCTACCACTTCCAGATGGAGGCCGTGCAGCTCTACATGGACAACTACTGGCAGGGGATGATCGAGCACGTGATGATCGCGCCCCTCAAGTGGTGGGAGTTCGTCCTGGGCGGCGCCATCAGCGCGGTGGTGAAGATCCTCGTCATCGCGTTCTCCTTCCTTCTGCTGGGCCGGGTCCTGTTCGGGTTCACGGTGCGGACGCCCCTGGCCACCCTTTCCGGATTGCTGGCGTGCGCGGCCTGCGGCCTGGTGCTGGCCATCTTCAGCATGGGCGTCGCCTTCCTGAAGCGGGGCGACGCCTTCGCCTTCATTTTCGCCTTCCCGGACGTCATCGCGGTGCTCAGCGGGGTGTTCTACCCCGTGACGGTCTTCCCGCGGCCCGTCCAGGTCTTCGCGCAGATCCTGCCCACCACCCACGCCTTCAACCTCCTCAAGGCGACCCTCGGCCAGGCGCCCGGCGAGCCCGGGATGTTCCTGGCGACGTTGTTTCCCTGGCTGGTCGCAGGCGCCGTCTTCACCCAGTGGGCCCTCGCCAAGGCGCGCCGGGAAGGCAAATTGGTGAAAATGAAGTAGTACAAAGGGCCCGTCGCGGGCTGCCCTGGCAAAATTCCCGTATGGGCAAGGGATTATTCCGCCAAGAAGTCCTTGCATCCAAATGAGGACGCTCCCATCGTTTATGTCAGGCGTTCACGCCTCCTTCCCGGGACTCCACCTTGCACCCACTTTCCCAATCCGCCGGATACGCCATTCTTGCCCTCAGCTGCCTCGACGACCCCGGAGGCGAACCCATCATGGTCCAGGACGTGGCCCAGTGGATCGGCGCGCCGGGCCCCTACCTTTCCAAGGTCTTCCACGCCCTGGGCAAGGCCCGGCTGGTGGACACCAAGCGCGGGCGCAAGGGCGGCGTGATCCTGGTCCGCCCGGCCAAGGAGATCACCCTGGAGGAGATCGCCAACGCCATGGACGGCGACGAGTGGAGGACCAGCTGCCTGCTCGGCCTGACCGTCTGCTCCGACGAGCGCGCCTGCCCCGTGCACGCCTTCTGGACCGAGGAGCGCACCCGCATCTACAACGAGCTGAAGCAGTGCTCCCTGGCGGACGTGGCCCGCTTCGAGCGCACGCACCGCCTGGCCCACCCGCCCGCGGAATCCGTCAGCCAGGAGTAGGAGGCCCCGGATGCCCGAGTCCTTCGACCTCGCCGGCACCCCCCTGGACCTGCACCCGGAGATCGGCGAGCTCCTCGCCCAGGCCCCGGACATCGAGGCCCTCGTCTACCGCGACGGGGAATTCCTGGTGCGCGAGGACGAGGCGTCCCAGGACATCTTCGTGCTCCTCACCGGCGGGCTGGTGGTGGAGCGGGCTCCCACCCTGCCCGGCGGCCCCCCCACCGTCCTCGCCTGCCTCACGGCCGGGGACGGCGTGGCCATCGTGGGCGAGATGGCCTACCTGGGCGCCCTGCGGCGCACCGCCTCGGTGCGGAGCGCCGGCATGAGCCGGGTGCTGCGCCTGGCGCCGGCCCACATCGACCGCATCATCGAGGGCTTTCCCATGCTCACCCGGGTGATCTGCATGCAGTTCTCCCGGCGGCTCCAGGAGACGCTGGGGTCCCTTTCGCGGCTCCAGGCGCGCTTCGCCCTGAACCCCGGCCGGCGCGTGGCCCAGGATGGCGAGGTCCTCTTCCGCCTGGGGGAGCCCGCCGCGGACCTGCACCAGCTCCTGGCCGGGACCCTGCGCCTGGAGCGGGACGGCGCCGTGGAGACCTTCACCCCCGAGAGCGGACCCCAGGGCTTCGTGGACCTGGACGCCTACCTGCGGGGCGGAAGCCACGGGGCCACGGCCACCGTGGAAGGCATGGCCTTCCTGGCCGTGCTGGGCGCCGGCGACCGGGAGAACCTGGTCCGGTGCTTCCCCGACCTGGCGCTCAAGGCGATCGCCCTGACGCCTCCCCCTGAACCCCGCGGCGCCGGTCCGGGAACCGTTCCGCATTGACCCGGCGCTTCCCCCCTGAGGGCCGGATCCGCCATTTCAGGGATGCGCATTGGCGAAATGCTCCGTCACCAGTTAGTCTGGTTAGCTACCCCTGCCAAGGAACCACCCCATGCAGCCATTCCGAAGACTCATCCTGGGGCGCCGACTGGCCAGTGACGAGACCCAACACACCAAGGTAAGCAATTTCGTCGGACTGTCGGTGTTCAGCTCCGACGCGCTCTCCTCCGTGGCCTACGCCACCCAGGAGATCCTGGCGAGCCTGTCGAGCAACCTCCACGGCCTGGCCGGGGTCAGCCTGGCCGCGGCCGCCACCGCCCTCTACGGCCTGTCCATTCCCGTGGCCCTGGGCATCGCCGGGCTCCTGGTCATTCTCGGCATCAGCTACCGGCAGACCGTCATGGCCTACCCCGGCGGGGGCGGCGCCTACATCGTGGCCAAGGAGAACCTGGGCGAGCTCGCGGCCCTGACCGCCGGCGCCGCGCTGCTGACCGACTACATCCTCACGGTGGCCGCCAGCGTCTCGTCGGGCGTGGCCGCCATCACCTCGGCCCTGCCCTCCCTGGGCGGGCACAACGTCCTCATCACCATCCTGGCCATCTGCTTCATCGCCGTGCTGAACCTGCGGGGGCTCAAGGAGTCCGGCGCGTTCTTCGCTGTGCCGACCTACGGCTTCGTGCTCCTGATCCTGGTGATGCTGGCCACGGGCCTGGTGCGCACCGTCTTCACGGGCGGGCCCACCCCCGCGATGGTGCACGAATCCGTGCGCAACGCCACCCACCTGGGCAGCTTCGCCATGGTGTGGATCTTCATGCGGGCCTTCAGCGCCGGGTGCACCGCGCTCACCGGGGTGGAGGCCATCAGCAACGGCGTGACGGCGTTCCGGGATCCCGCCGCCAAGAACGCCGCCAAGACCATGGTGTGGATGATCGCCCTCCTGGGCGTCATGTTCCTGGGCATCACCTTCCTGGCGTCCCGCCTCGGCGTGGTCTACCACCACAGCGCCGACGCCAGCCAGGTGGGGGAGACCCTGCTCTCCATGCTGGCCAAGGCCGTCTACGGGGACGTGAGCCAGGGCCTGCCCAAGGTGATGTACTACCTCACCCAGGGCTTCACCTTCGCCGTGCTGGTCGTGGCCGCCAACACGGCCTACGCGGATTTCCCGCGCCTGGCGGCCCTCCAGGCCTCCGACGGCTTCCTGCCCAAGCAGCTCTCCAGCCAGGGCGACCGCCTCGTCTTCAGCAACGGCATCCTCATCCTCACCTTCGTGAGCTGCGTGCTGGTCTGGGTCTGCCACGCCAACACCGACCTGCTGCTGCCCCTCTACGCCCTGGGCGTTTTCATCGGGTTCACCGTCAGCCAGACCGGGATGGTGGTGCACTGGGTGCGGCGGAAGAAGACCGAGCCCCGCTGGCAGTTCAAGGCCATCCTCAACGGCGTCGGAGCGGCCACCGCCGGGGTGGTCATGCTCGACATCGCCGTCACCAAGTTCGTCCACGGCGCGTGGATCATCGCCGTGCTCGTCCCGACCCTGGTCATCATCTTCTTCCGCATCCACCGGCACTACATCCGCATCCGTTCCCTGCTCGCGGCCAGCCGCACCGAGGAGGTCTACCCCCGCAAGAACCGCGTGGTGGTGCTCGTCTCGCGCATCCACAGGGGAACCCTGGAGGCCATCCGCTACGCCAAGGCCATCGCCGACCGCGGGCAGGTGGAGGCCCTCACCGTGGACTTCCCCGACGCCCACGGACACCACAGCGCGGAATGGGAGCGCCTGAACGCCGACTGGCACCGGTACTGCGAGGGCATCCCCCTGCGGGTGGTGATGAGCGAGTTCCGCAAGACGGTGGAGCCCATCATCGCCGAGGTGGACCGCATGTCCAAGGCCGAGCCCGAGATCACCATCACCGTGATCGTGCCGGAGTTCGTCACCGACAACTGGTGGGGCCACCTGCTGCACAACCAGACCGCGCTGCGGCTCAAGGCCTACCTGTACACCCGGCCCAAGATCGTGGTGATCTCCATTCCCTACCACCTGGATCCGCACCTGCTGTAGGCCCCGGAGCTTCCAGGGACGATGATCCGCAGGGTCAGGGAGCCCGGCCTTTGGGAGGACGTGGCCTGGTGCGGAGGTCGATGAGGATCTTCATCCGGTCCAGCGTGTCCTGGAGATCCTTCCTGAAGGCCGGGGGCGCGATGGCCAGGGCTTCCATCATGCGCGCCACCGCTTCCTCATAGCGTTTGTCCTTGAAGGCGTTGTTCCCGAGGCTGGCCAGGCGCTCGGCCTCCTTTGCGGCCATGGCACTGAGTTCCAGGTCCGCGGCCCGGGCCAGGTGAGGCTCCAGGGTCTGGGCGGCGATTTCGCGCAGGAGCCCCTTGGCCTGTTCCGGACGGGAGGCATGCTTGTAGACGGTGGCCAGGCTCAGCTTCAGGCCGTAATGGCCCTGCAGGGTCCCGCAGGCAGTCTCCAGCAGGGCCAGTTCGCCCGGCTCGGCCGGCCCGCCCGCCGCCGCCAGGTTGGCCAGCGCCAGGATGGCGTCCGGGTAGGGGCAGCCCAGTTCGATGGAGCGCCGCAGGTGGCTGCGTGACTCGGGGTTGCCGCGCGCGGCCATGCCGGCGAAATAGTGATAGACGGGATTGTCCGGTTCCGCCAGGGAGGCCTCGTGGAACAACCCCGCCACATCCGAGGTGCCGGGAGCCAGCGTCCCGAGCAGCCCCTTTCCGAACCGGGCGGTGGCGCACCGGGGGTCGGCCTCCAGGGCGGCCTCGAAGCTCCGCCCGGCAAGGTCCAGGTTCCCGTGGCCCGGGGCCAGCCGGAGCAGCCCCAGCCTCGCAAGCGTCTCGGCCTCCGTCATCTGCAGCCAGGCGTAGGCCGCATCCACCTGGAGGCTCCGGAACGTGAGCACCCACACCTGCACCCTCCCCATGTGCCTTACGCGGGCGAAGTGCTCCGCGAGTTCGCGGTCCAGGGCCTGCGGGGTGCACTGGAAGGCCCGGTCGAAACTCTCCTGGGCGGACCGGCCCGCGCGGATCAGGTCCAGGAAGGCGCCCAGCTTCGCGCGACGCTCGTCGCCCGTCGTCATCAGGTAGGACGTGAGGAGCCAGACCGTGGCGTACACCCGCTGGCGCTCCGGGCCCCGGACGTACTCGGCCGAACCGGGTTCCAGGGCCAGGAGGCGCGAGGCCGGAAAGCAGCCCCCGTCGGCGAGGGTGGACAGGCAGTGCGCGGGCGGCGTGCCCAGGACCACCTCCTGCCCATCCAGGCGCAGCGTCTGGAAGAAACACGCCATCCCTTCGTTCAGCCAAAGGGGGACGCCCGGGTAGTTGAGGAGCATGAACTGGTGGAGGTACTCATGGTAGGCCGTCTCCGTGGCCTGCGCGGAATCGGAGTTCATGGCGATGTACTCGCCGTCGGGGTGCGGGACGAAAAAACCGGCCTCGTCGGGGGTGGCGCTGAAGGACCTGAAGCCATCGCCTGATCCGAAAAGGTACACGAAGGACGGCAGTTGGAGGCCCGCCCGGGTTCCCGGCTTCCGGAGATCCGGGGACGTGGTGCGAAGGATGCCATGCAGGGTCTCGAAGGCGCGCACCCGCTCGGAGGCGTCTTTCTCGCCGCCGTTCGTGAAGAACCGGAAATGGGCGCTCCGGGCCTCATGCCATGCGGGCGCGGCCGCGGAAAGGGCGATGGCCGCCAGGACCAGGATGCCGGCCGCGCGAAGGCTCACCGCCGGCCCTGGACCGTCTTCGGTGCGCGGTAGGCGAGGTACTTGTCCGCCGCCTCGATGTTCATCTTGAGGTTGCGCACCAGCGCGGGGTCCTTGGGACCCAGCGCCAGGGCCGCGGCGTAGTCGTCCCGTCCCTGTTTGTAGTGCTTTAGGCCGATGCTGGCCCGGCCGCGGTTGCACCACCCCTCGATGAGACGTGGGTTCAGGGCCACCGCCTTGTCCGCGGCCTCGAAAGCCTCGGCGTAGGCGGCACGTTCGTTCATGCAGCAGGCCAGGTCCGCCCAGCTCATGGCCCGCTTTGGCTCGAGGTGAACGGCCTCGTCCAGGGCGGGCTCGGCCTCCGCGTACCGCCCCAGCTTGGCCAGGGCCTCTCCCCGCACGCCCAGGTAGGTCCCGTTGGTGGGATACCGGTCCACCAGGGCCTCGGCGCATTCAAGCAGGGCCTTCCAGTCCGCGAGGGCGGTGGCCGCGTCGGCGGCGCCCAACCAGGCCGTGACGTCCCCGCCCTTGCCCGCCTCCCGGTAGCCGTCCAGGGCCTCGCGGTGCCTTCCGAGGCGGGACAGCGCGACGCCCCTGAAACGCACCAGAAAGGACCGGGAGGGCCCCTGCCACGAGCGTGCCAGCTCCTCGGTCACCGCCAGGAGCCGTTCCCACTGCGAGGCCTTCGCGAGACACTCAAGCCGGGTGAACGCGAATTCGACCCGTGCCGGGGCCGGAAGGGACTCGATGAGGTCGGCGCTTCCGGCCCAGTCCTTGGCGGCGGCCAGGACCTGCAATCGAGCCCGGATCGAGGCCAGGTCCGACTGGACATGCGGCGCAGGCTGCAGGCAGAGCAGAAGCGGGAGGATGGGCACAGGGATCACGGGCATGTCCGGGAGAATGGCAGAACTATACCATTGCGACGCCCTTCAGCGCGCCGTCGCCAGCAGGATGTGCCCCCCCCGCTCCAGCGGCGCGCCGCCCCGGCCCGCGAAGAACCGGTTCCGGATTCCCGAGGGCCCCAGGTCCTCGATGGACGAGAAGCCCAGGGCCCGCAGCCTGGCATGCAGCTCGTCGGTCTCGAAGCGGCTGCGCAGGGGCTCGCCCACCGCGGCCGCGCGCCGCTCCAGGTTCTCCGTCGCCGCGCCGGGGACCTTGCCCGGAGGGTTCCCGTAATCGAAGACCACCTGCGCGCCGCCCGGCAGGGACGCGATGAAGGCCAGGGTGGAGAACACCACCTCCTCCGCAAGGTAGGGCACCACGCCCAGCCAGGTGAAGAAGGTGCGCTTGCCGGGGTCGAAGCCCTCCAGGGTCAGGCCGTCCTCCAGCGTCTCCCGCTCGAAGTCCACGGGAACGTACGTGAGGTTGCCGGGCACGGGAATGGCCGCTTCGGCCAGGAGCCGGCGCTTCCAGTCCTGGGTGTCCGGGTGGTCCACCTCGAAGATGTCCAGGTCCTCCCCCAGGGGATTGCGGTAGGCGTAGGTGTCCAGCCCCGCGCCCAGCACCACCAGCTGCCGTGCCCCGCGGGCGAAGGCCGTGCGCAGGGCGTCCTCGGCGAAGCGGGTGCGCACCGCGATGAAGAGCCGCAGCTGCCGCTGGGAGACGTCCCCTTCCGCCCGTTTGGCAGCTGACGCCGCCTCGGACCCCAGGATCCGGCCCGCCAGGGGATCCGTGAAGATCCGCCCGTGCTCCAGGACCTGATGCACGGCCCGGTGGGTCGCGGCTCCCAGGGCTGTTCGGCTCGGCTCTCCAGGCTGCATGGGGGCTAGCCTAGTTGGAGCGCGGACGGGAATCAAGCCGGGATTCGGCCATCCCGCGCCGGGGCGCAGGAATCTGTCCGGAAGGTTCATTTCTTGCGTCCGGAGAGGATCCGCCGGGTTCCCCGGGGGCTCCGTCCGGCCATAATGGGATCGCGGCCTGCTTTCGCGGGCGCCCGGAGGACGTTTGGACACACAGCAGGAAAACCCCCGGCGCTGGGCCCTCCTGGCCCTCACCTCCGTGGGGGCGTTCATGGCGCCGCTGGACGGATCCATCGTGTCGGTGGCCCTGCCCCGCATGGGGCCGGCCCTGCACCTCAGCTTCGCGGCGTCCATGTGGGTGCAGGCCTCCTACCTCCTGGCCATGGCGGTGACCCTCATCCCCCTGGGGCGCCTGGCGGACCAGTGGGGCAAGGTGCGGTTCTACCAGGCCGGCCTGGTCGTCTTCACCCTGGGCTCGCTTTCGGCGGCCCTGTCCGTGGACGGCGCCACGCTCGTGGCCAGCCGGGTCATCCAGGGCGTGGGCGGGGCGCTCCTGAGCGCCACCTCCGCGGCCATCGTCACCAGCGCCTTTCCTGCCCGGGAGCGGGGCCGCGCCCTGGGCATCAACGTCATGGCCGTGTACGCGGGCCTGAGCGTGGGGCCGCCCCTGGGCGGATATCTGGTGGACCACTTCGGCTGGCCCTGGATCTTCCTCATCAACCTGCCCATCGGGCTCGCCACCCTGGTCTGGGGGCTGAACCTGCTGCCCCGGGCCGAGGCCCGGCACGGGCGCGGCGCGAAGATGGACCTGGGCGGCGCGGCCCTCATGGCCGTGACGCTCGTGACCCTCATCGTGCCCCTCACCTTCTCGTCGGCGTGGGGATTGGGGTCCCGCCGCACCTGGGGGATCCTCGCCATCGCCCCCTTCGCCCTGTGGGGATTCCTGGCGGTGGAAAAGCGCTCGGCTTCGCCGCTGATCGACCTCGACCTGCTCCGCGGGAACCGGCTCTTCGCCGCGGCCAACCTCGCCGCGCTGCTCAACTACATGGCCCTCTACGCCGTGAGCGTGCTCACGGCGGTCCAGCTGCAGCTGGTCCTGGGCCACCCGGCCCGGGTCGCGGGGTGGGTGCTCATGGGGCAGCCCGTGATGATGACCCTCCTGAGTCCCTTCGCGGGCCGGCTCAGCGACCGCATGGGCTCGCGCACCCTGGCCACCTCCGGCATGGCCCTGGTGGCCGCGGGCATGGCCCTCCTGGGCTCCCTGGGACGCGCCGCGGGCCTGGGCCAGGTGGTGGGATCCCTGGCGGTGGTGGGCCTGGGGATGGCGGCCTTCAGCGCGCCCAACACGAGCGCCATCATGGGCAGCGTGGAGCGCACCCAGCTGGGCGTGGCCAGCGCCTTCCTGGCCACCATGCGCGTCACGGGCCAGGCGCTCTCCGTGGCCTTCCTGGGCGGCATCGCCGCCAGCCGCCTGGGCGGCGGCGGGTGGCGCCTGCTCCTGGCCAAGGCCTCGGGGCCCGCGGCGGGCGCAACTACGGCGGCGACCAGCGCCGTTCGGCCCCGCCCCAGCAGCAACAGCAGCAGCGCCCCCAGAACAACAACCGCCCGCAGCAGCGCGAGGACGACCTC
>DBMS01000304.1:0-3132 GCA_002297665.1 Holophagaceae bacterium UBA692
CTCATCCTCGCCCGGGCCCGGGAGGTGCTCGAGGCCGAGTTCCCCGGGTTCGCCTCCCGCGTCCCGGTCTTCCTTCCCGACGAGAAGAGCCGGCGCGTGGGCCAGGCCGTGGCCGCCGCCAGTCTTCCCGTGCTTTGAGAGGTCGCCATGGAAGTCATCATCGCCCCCGATCGCCAGAAGGCCGCGCTCCTCGTGGCCCGCATCGTCGCCAAGGAGCTGCGGGCCCGGCCCGGGCTCACGCTGGGCCTGGCCACGGGCCGCACCATGGAGCGGGTCTACGCCTGCCTCGTGGACCTCCACCACAAGGAGGGCCTGGACTTCGCGGGCTGCTCCACCTTCAACCTGGACGAGTACATCGGCATCCCGGCCGCACACCCCTGCTCGTACCGCCACTACATGGACGAGCACCTCTTCAGCCACGTGAACGTCGCCGCCGAGCGCACCCACCTCCCCGACGGCATGGCCCCCGACCTGGGAGAGGCGTGCCGGCGCTACGAGGCGCTGATCGAGGCCGCCGGCGGCATCGACCTCCAGCTCCTGGGCATCGGCAGCGACGGCCACATCGGCTTCAACGAGCCCCTTTCGGCCCTGCGCAGCCGCACCCGGGAAAAGGCCCTCACGCCTTCCACCCTGGAGCAGAACGCCCCCATGTTCGGCGGCGACCCCGGCGCCGTCCCCCGCCGCGCCATCACCATGGGCGTGGGCACCATCCTGGACTCCCGCCGATGCCTGATGCTGGTCACCGGCGAGTCCAAGGCCGCCATCCTCGCCAAGGCCGTGGAAGGCCCCATCACCTCCATGGTCACCGCCTCCGCCCTGCAGCTCCACCCGCGGTGCCAGGTGGTGGTGGACGAGGAGGCCGCCGCCTGCCTCCAGGGCATCGACTACTACCGCTGGATCTTCGCCAACGAGCCCGAGTGGGCCGAGTTCCGGGAACCCTAGAATCAGGCTATACTCCCCCTTGGCTGTTCACAGGTCCCGTAGCTCAGGGGATAGAGCGACCGCCTCCTAAGCGGTAGGTCGGCAGTTCAATTCTGCCCGGGACCACCAGCCTGAAACGTGCAAAGCCTCATGGATATTGGGTTCCGTGAGGTGACGCCTGATTCCAAATACCGAAGGAACACCCGCAAGTGAGCCTCTATTTTACTGCGTTTCGGGGCAAGGTGTCACCAAAACGCCACAAGAATTTTGCTCTGAAAGCCAACGTTGACGAGGGTTTTCACGTTTTGAGCCCGTTGAAACCCCCTTTCGGTGACTGAATGCTGCGCCCGCCGACGCGGGCCGCAGCCCGGTAATGCATCTCCCTTGGCTACATCGTGCCTGGACCAACCGAACCTCAACCGTAGACGGTCGTAGAAACCAATGGTGATATGGTTTTCCGCCCATTCTTAGTGCTGCCGNNGCCGGTGGCCACGTCCAGGTAATGGCGGTTGATCTTGAGGACCGGCACGTCGACGCGCTCCAGGCCTTCACCCAGGAAATAGATGGTCACGATGGGCAGGGCCTGTATGTCTTACTCATTGCAGCCCGCCCAGGTTGGTATCCCGGGGCGTTTCGGGGCATGATGGGGCATCTCGAATCGCCATTCCAAATCAAGGAGCTTTACGTGGGCAGCTGCATCGGATCCCTTCCATCGGCGGGGACGCGGGGCCGGAGGGGGGTGCTGGCCCTGGGGGTGGCCCTGGCGGCGGCCGCGCTGGGGGCGCAGTCGCCTTCGGGGTACGCGGAGGCGGGCATCGGGACCCGGCAGGGGGACTACGGCATGGCCACCACGAACCGGCTGGACCTGGCGTACGGCGCGGCGGGGCTGGCCACGGCGGCCTACGACGTGAGCGTGGCGGTGCCGGTGCTCCGCATGGAATACGGGGACGGCACCGGAACCCGCACCACCACGGGGCTCGGAGACATCCTCGTGCGGGGGCTGCGCCGGCTCCTGCCGGAGACCCGCGGCGGCTTCGCCCTGGACGGGGGGCTGGCCGTGAAGCTGCCCACCGCCAANNAGCGACCAGGGGCTGGGCACGGGACTGACCGACGTGGGCGCGTCCCTGGCGGCCCACCAGCGCTGGGGCCGGATCCAGGTGTCGGCCTCCGCGGGCTGGATCCAGAGTTCCGCCAGCAAGGACGCGGCGGGCGTTCCCATCCGCGCCGGCATCTACACGGCCGGCGCCGGGCTCTCCTACTACGGCGTCCGCTCCAAGGTCTCCCTCACCTGCCTGGGGCAAGGCTCCCCGTACCCGGGCATGCCGGCTCCCCGGGAACTGGCGCTGGACGTGTACCGGACCCTCGGGTATCCCTTCGCCTTCGGGGCCTCCTTCAGCGCGGGCCTGAACGACGGGGCTCCCCGGACCCGCTTCGGGCTCTTCATCTCCTGCCGTCCCTGAGGACGCCGTGGCCACCCCTGGTGAGGAGGACCTGCCCTGAAACCGCTCTGGCCCGCGTTGGCCCTTGCCGCAACCCTCGGCCTTCGCCTGGCCGGGATCCTGGAGCCGGCTGAACGCCTGCTTCGGGATGCCATGCTGCGGGCCCTTCCGCACCGGCCGGCCGCCAAGGTCGCCGCCGTCCTCATCGACGAGGAGGCCTTGCGGGCGGCCGGCAGCTGGCCCTGGGACCGGGCCGTGCTGGCGCGGCTGGTGGATGGGGTGTTCGACGCGGGGGCGCGGGGGGTGGTGATCGATGTGCTGCTTCCGGAGGAGAAACCCGGCGACGCTGCCCTGGCGCGGGCCCTGGGGCGGGGACCGGCCCTGCTCGCCGCCGGGCTGGACGATTCCGGCGCCTGGGTGCTCCCGGCACGGTCCCTGGGGGACGCCCCGGTGGGGCACGTGAGCTACGACCTGGACCGGGACGGCGTGGTGCGCCGCCTCACCTCCACCAAGCAACGGGACGAGCGTTCCCTTCCGGCCCTGGCCGTGGCGGCCGCGCGCATGGAGGATCCGCGCCGGCCGGTGCCGGTGGCCGTGACCCTCCGGCCCGGCTACCGCACCTGGCCGGTCCCCGCGGTGGGCGCCGCGGCGGTGCTGGCGGGGCGCCCCGGCGACATCCTGCGCCGGCGCATCGTCTTCATCGGCGTCAGCGCCGCGGGCGCGGGCGACCGGGTCGTCACGCCCCTTTCCCGGGGCGGCTCCCCGGATCCCG
>DBMS01000304.1:3200-14176 GCA_002297665.1 Holophagaceae bacterium UBA692
GACCTTCGGGTGGGCGTTCCGGCCCCGGGGCCGGCGCGCCCTTGCCTGGGGCGCCCTCCTGGCGCCGCCGCTGCTCGCCCTGGGGGCGCTGGCTTTCCTGGATCTGGAGCTGGCGCCCCTGGCGGTGGTCCTGCCCCTGGCGCTCCTGGCGGCGGTGGCGCGGGCCCGGTGGGCCGGCCGGGTCATGGGGAACGCCCGCACGCGCATCGAGGAACTGGAACGGCTCCAGGCCAGCCAGGCCACGCTGCGCACGCAGGATGCCGAGGCGCGCCGGAAGGTGGCCCATGAGCTCAAGACCCCCCTGACCTCGGTGAAGGGACTGGCCCAGCTCCTGGCCCAGTTCAACCTCTCGGCGGAGGAACGGAACCGGGTGGCCGCCATGGTGGTGGCCGAGACGTCCCGCCTCGCCGGCATGGTGGACGACCTCCTCGACCTGGAGCGGCTGGGGCTGCGGGAATTCGAGAGGGACGCGAAGCCCCTGGACCTCTCGGCCCTGTGGGGCAGGCGGGTGGAGATCCTCCGGGCCGGGGCGGGGCGGCCCATCGAACTGGACGCCGCCCCCGGCCTCTGGGTGCGGGGGGATCCGGCCCTCCTGGACCGGGTCCTGGAAAACCTCGTCGGCAACGCCCTGAAGTTCTCCCCGGCCGGGACCCCGGTGCGCGTCCGCCTGGGGCCGGAGGACGGCTGGGCGGTCCTGGACGTCCTGGACGGGGGGCCCGGCGTCCCCCCCGGGGAGCGGGAGCGCATCTTCGGGCGGTTCGCCCGGGGCAGCGCCCAGGGCCTCGCGCCGGGGCTGGGGCTGGGCCTGGCCGTCGTGGCCGAGGTGGTGGCCTGGCACCGGGGCGAGGTGCGGGCGCTGGAGGGCCCGGAGGGCGGCGCCCTGTTCCGTGTTAGACTCGCGCGGTTGCGGGGGGCGGAATGACGAGGGTTCTCGTGGTGGACGACGACCTGGCGATCCGCGAGATGACGGCCATGGCCTTGGAAAAAACAGGCTACAGGGTCGTGCGGGCCGAAGGGCTGGAGGCGGCCCGGGCCGCCCTCCGGGACGGGCGGCCCGACCTGGTGCTCTGCGACATCTACCTGCCCGACGGAAGCGGGATGGACCTGCTGAAGGAGGTGCGGGACCTGCCCAACCCCCCGCCCGTGATCATCATGACGGCCCGGGGCACCCTGGAGACCGCCGCCCAGGCCCTGAAGGACGGGGTGGCGGAATACCTGGCCAAGCCCTTCGACGTCCCCTACCTCATCGCCTGCGTGAAGGAGGCGCTCCGGCCCAGGCTCAAGGATCCGGAGGTCGCCGACCGGGGCCCCGCCAGCGTCATCATCGGGTCGCACCCGTCCATCGTGGAGGTGTACAAGGCCACGGGCCGGGTCGCGCCCCTGAACGTGCCGGTGCTCATCTACGGGGAGACCGGCACGGGGAAGGAACTGGTGGCCCGGGCCCTCCATCGCTTCGGAAGCCGGTCGGAGGGGCCCTTCATCCCCGTCCACTGCGGCGCGCTCCCGGACACCCTCATCGAAAGCGAGCTGTTCGGCTACCGGCGGGGGGCCTTCACGGATGCCCACCGGGACCGCCAGGGCGCCCTGGCCCAGGCCAACGGAGGCACGGTGCTCCTGGACGAGATCGGCGAGATCTCCCCCGTGTTCCAGGTCAAGCTGCTCCGGTTTCTCGAGGACGGCGTCATCCAGCCCCTGGGGGCGGAACGCTCGGAAGCCGCGGACGTGCGGGTGGTGGCCGCCACCTACCGGGACCTGAAGGCCATGGTGGCCGCCGGGACCTTCCGGGAGGACCTGTACTATCGCCTGGCAGGCTACGAGATCCGCATCCCGCCCCTGCGGGACCGGCTGTCGGACCTGCCCGCCCTGGTGGCGCACTTCCAGGAGCGGTTCCTGGGGGAACTGGGCCTGCCCGGGCCCGGGGCGCTGTCCCGGGACGTCCTGGCCCTGCTGGCCTCGCACCCCTGGCCCGGCAACGTGCGGGAACTGGGCCACGTGGTCCGTCGCCTGCTCATCGAAAGCGGCTCCCTCGAGGACCCGGCCGTGGCGGCGCGGGTCCTGGGGTCCCTGGACGGGCGGGCCCCCGGGCCGTCCGCACCATTCCAGGCGCCCTTCGCGCCCCTGGAGGTCATGGAGCGGCGGTATCTCCTCGCGGTGCTGGGCCACGCGGGGGGGAACAAGACCGAAGCGGCCCGGATCCTGGGCATCGAACGGAAAACCCTCAGCCGCAAGCTCAAAGCGGTCGATGAATATGGCATGGATTCGCCGGACGGAGACGACTCATGAATTGGCTGGTGGCCCCCCTTCTGCTGACCCTGCTCCAGACGCCGGCGCCGCAGCCCCAGGTCTTCCAGTACCAGTTCGAGGAGGTCAAGCCCTCCGTCCATCGCTGGCCCGGCGGAGACAAAAGCAGGGAGGTCAAGGCGGTCCAGGGCGATTCCGCCCCCTCGGGGGATGCCCTGCGGACCGGCTGGTGGGGGCGCATCGTCCTGGGCGTCCCCTCCCGCCAGGCCCGGTTCGAGGTGCTGGGCAGCAGCGAGGTCAAGCTCGCCGGGGGCGAGCCGGGGGTGCTCCTCACCGTGGAGCGGGGACGGATCCGCTGCTTCTTCAAGGCCCTGGCCGGCGGCCAGGAGGAACGGAAGATCGCGGTTCCGGGCGCCCTGCTGGCCGTTCGGGGGACCTCCTACGAGGTGGTGGTGGACAAGGCGGGCCGCACGACCCTGACCGTCTTCGAAGGGGTGGTGGAGGTCTTCGCCATGGGGCCCCACCCGTCCGTGCCCATCCCGGTCAAGGCCGGGGAGGTGTCCACCTTCAGCGCCTCCGAGGTCGCCAAGGCCGAGCCCTCCCGCGGGCAGGGCTACCTGAACAAGGCCTGGAGCCAGGGCGGACGCCCGGATAACCTGCCGGCACCGGGGTCCCGGGTGCCCGCCGTGGTGGGCCAGGGCAAGCCCCACCCGACGGGCGGACCCAAGAAATAGGCCCACGGGTCGTTTCGACCCGCTTTGCTTTTCTCTGGGGACGGAATGACCCGGCCGGCGCGGAATCCTCCAGGGGGAGGCCGCGGGCGGACAGGCTTTTCCGCCGGAGGGCGGTGGCACGGTTCTTGTTGAAAGATTGAAGCCCGAAGGCCCAGCTTCGCGGCCATCGGCTTTCTTCTGGGGAACCTTGTCATCGGAATCGTTTTTTTCAGGAGATCTCCCATGCGATCCGCCCTGGCCCTTCCCGTGGCTCTGGGTATCGCCGGCCTGATGGGATGCGGCGGCTCCAGCGCCGGCACCTCCCCTTCCGGCGGCCCCACGGCCGTCAACGTCACCCTCGTCGACGGGCCCACTTCGGCCTACACGTCGATCTTCCTCAACATCCAGTCCATCGAGATCAGCCGGGACGGCTCAGGATGGACCACCCTGGGCACCTGGACCGGGGGGCCCATCGACCTCCTCACCCTCACCGGCGGCATCAGCCAGAGCCTCGTCAAGGGAGCCACCCTGGCTCCGGGCTCCTACGGCCAGATGCGGCTCATCCTGGGGGCCACCGGCAACACGGTCGTCCTCCGGGACGGCACCACCCACGACCTCACGGTCCCCTCCGGCATGCACACCGGCATCAAGCTGACCGGGCCCTTCGTGGTCCAGCCGGGCACCACGGCCGACCTGTGGATCGATTTCGACGCCGCCCGGTCCATCCAGGTGGTGGCCGCCGGGGCCTCGGGCAAATACATCCTGCGTCCCACCTGCAGGGCCTTGGAGAAGGCGGTGACGGGCTCCATCTCCGGAACCCTCACGGACCAGGCGGACGGTTCGGCCCTGGCCGGCGTCCCGGTGTTCGCCGAGGTCCTGGACGGGGCCGGCAACCCATCCATCGTGCGCAGCACCCTGACCAGCGCCACGGGCGCCTACACCCTCGACCTGCTCCCGGTGGGCTCCACCTGCTTCGTGGTCAGCATGCCGGTCCCCGGAAAGGTATACGCCCCCAAGGCCAGCGACGGCTTCACCCTCACCGCGGGCAGCCCGGTGTTCACCTTCAGCGCCGCCTTCACCGCGGTCCCGGCCACGGGCACCCTCGGCGGCACGGTGACGCCCCTGGCCACGGCCGGCCAGTCCGACACGGTTTCCCTGCTCGCCACCTTCCCCTCCACCCCCGGCGGCGTGAGCCGCACGTTCGTGGTGGATACGGACCTGGCCGTAGTGGGCGCCTCCAGCGAGACCTTCTCCTTCGGTCCGCTCCAGCCCGGCACCTACGGCCTCGCGGGGACCCGCGCGACCCTTAACCTCGACGGCACCACGACCCGGGCCGCCGCGCCGCCCGTGAGCGCCACCGTGGCGGCCGGCGCCGCCACCGCCGCCGTCGTGGCCTTCTGATGGGCTTCCACCCGTTCCCCACGTCCGGCCTGCGGACCCGGTCCGCCGGGAGCTCGGGGTTCTCCCTGACCGAGCTCCTGGTGGTCCTGGCCATCGTCGCGGCCCTGGCCCTGGCGATGGCCTACAGCTTTTCGCCCAGGACGCCCCTGGCGGTCCAGCACGGCCTCCAGGACGTGCGCGGCATGGTGCTCCAGGCCCGGAGCCTGGCGCTCTCCACGGGGCGGACCGTGGTCATGAAGCCGGACTACGCCACGGGAACGGTGCAGTTCATCGCCATCCGGAGCCTCGACCCCGCCGACGCCGGCTACCTCCAGTTCGAGACCACGCCACGGCTCACCACGGCCCTGGATCCCGCCTGGAGGCGCTACGCCCAGGTGGGGCTGAGCCTCCCCCTCGCCCCCGGGGAGGTGACGCCCCCGGGGTCGGTGGCGGCCATGACCACCTTCATGGGCGGCAACGCCTTCTGGAACGCCCCGCTGGGCTCCTCCACGCGGCTGTTCGGGTTCAACGCCACCGGCAACCTGCAGTCGGTGGCCGCCGCGGGCGGCTCGGCCTCCACCCTTGTGGGGGGAGGCTGGATCGGCGTGACGGGCAACACCTCCAACCGGGTGGGAGTGCCCTACGGCGTGGTCCTGGTGAACGAGCAGGGAATGACGCTCGCGTTCTACAAACCCGACAGCCAACTCGACGCCCCTTCGGAGATGCGATGGAAACGCCTGGACTGACGCGGCCTTCCCGCCCCGAGGCCGGATTCAGCATGGTGGAGATGCTGATGGTGGCCTTCATCATGGCCATCGGCCTGCTGGGCCTGCTCACCCTCCAGGGGGCCTCGCTCTCCTCGGCCACGGCGGGCCGGGAGCGCGGCACCGCGATCCTCCTCGCGCACAACTTCATGGACGCGGTCACCGCCGAGGGCATCCTCAGCTCCGGGGAGCGCATGCAGAGCGCCACGGGAACGGTGACCACGGGCGGCTACCGCTACATCGACCCGCTGCTGTACACGGCCCACGCCTCCACCGCGGCCGAGACCCTGTATTTCGACATCACGGGCGCGGCGGTGACGGCCGCCAGCCCGAACCGGATCTTCACCCTCACCTGGCAGCGGGACGCGGGGGTGCTGGCCGGGCCCAAGAACGCCGTGGCCAACTTCGTGGTCAACGTCCAGTGGCAGGAACTCGTTCGAACCAACGGAGGCGCCACCGCCAACGCCTCCAAATACTTCTCGGTGGGGCGCAATGTCCGGATCTGATCTCCCTCCGCGCGGCGCCGGGCGCGGCTTCTCCCTGGTGGAGATGGCCGTGGCCATGGTGTTCATCGGCATCCTCATGGCCGGCATGGTCGGCCTTTTCGCCGGGTCCACCTCGGCGATGGTCGGCGGCATGGAGACCCTGAACGTCCAGCGCAAGACCCGCCAGGGCCTGGTGCAGCTCCAGGAGGAGATCCTGGCCGCGGGCCACCTCTACTACAAGCGGGTGGTTTCCGAGATCGACCCCACCAGCCCCGCGGCCCAGCCGCCGATGCTCATGCAGACCACCGGCTACGTCCCGCCCGGGGGCACCGCGGCCGTGGACGAGCTCCAGATCGTCCTGGACCTGCCCCTGAACGCGCGGGGCACCCTGGCGTCGGCCTGCAATCTGGGCGACTCCGCCCTGCAGGTGAACATGTCATACGGCGGCAACATCATCCAGGCGGGGGACATCCTTTTCGTCCAGGATTCCAACTGGGAGGTGTTCCAGGTGGGCGCGGCCCCCGACCCGGGCGGCGCGACCGGGTTCACGGTGAACATCGTAGCCTCCCAGGAGAGCCTGGTGGACGCCTACGGCAACGACACCAACCCCCTGGTGCACGCCATGGTGCAGAAGCCGCACCTGGCCGGGGCGCAGATCAGCGTCTTCCGGCCCCTGCAGGTGGTGCGCTTCACCGTCGTGCCCCGCAACCTCAACCCCGCCGATCCCGAGGCCGTGGTGCCTTGCCTCGTGAGCCAGTCCCAGCCCCTGGCCGGGAACGCCGGGGCCATCTTCGCGCCGGGCACCGCCGCGGTGGTGGCGCCCGCCCAGGAGCAGATCCTCCTGGAGAACGTGGTGGGCTTCAACGTGGACTGGAGCCTGGACGCGGGCAGGAACTGGCTCCGGGCCGGCGGCGCCGGGGACAGCTGGACCACCATCCGCACCGCCCTCAACCAGGCCCTGGCCGCCAGCCCCAGTCCCCTGACCCGGCTGGCCCTGGGCGGGACCAGCCTGGCGGATCCCTTCTGGATGAACTACGCGCCCGTGCTCATCCAGCTCAACATCACCACCCGTTCCGAGGTCCAGCGCACGGAATTCGCCCGGGCCGGATCGGCCGCCCCCGTGGCGTACCGCACGCGGCGGGAGACCATCATGCTGTCCCCACGGAATTTCGGGCTCGGCACACCTTGAGGAGATGCTGACCATGCGCGAGAACCCGAAGGAAGCCGGCGGCATCTCCATCGTCGTGGCCCTGATCCTGCTGAGCGTCGTCACGGTGGCTTCCCTGGGCATGAGCCGGGCGTCCCTGCGCGAGATGCTCATCGTCGGCAACGAATCCACGAGCCGGAAGGCCTTCGAGACCGCCGACTCGGCCATGGACTGGACCCTCACCTGGGGCAGCCCCTATTCCAACACGACGGCCGACCCCGCCGCCGCGAGCCTCCAGGCCAGCATGACCGCGCTCCTGGCGGCCATCTATTCGGACACGAACCGCAGCGCCTACACCGACACCTCGGGAACCCTGCGCACGGTCCTGACCGGGGCCGCCATCGGGGGCAACATGACGCCCTCGACGTCCTCGTACCTCCAGTCCACCGCCGTCCAGCCTTCCTTCGACGCGGAACTGCGCTACCTGGGCGCCTACCAGCTGAGCAACACGACCCAGAGCAGCCTCATCAAGAGCAGCCAGAGCCTCTGGCTCCTGCAGACCACGGGCCGGGCCAACATCGCCGGCACGAACCAGTCCTTCATTTCCCGCCGCGAATCCGTCGTCCAGTACATCAACTAGGCACCCCGGGGGTCCTTCATGCTCGCCAGGCACCGTTTCGCCAGCGCCGTTCTGCTTTCCCTGCTCTGCCTCGTCCTGCCCCTGCGCGCCCAGGTGGAGCCCCAGCTCCTCACGCGCACGGACCTGCTGGACGTGTACAAGACCGACGCGGGCCGCAGCCAGCTCATCACCATCCTGGACTTCATGACCAGCAGCCGCGCCATCTACGAGGTGGGTACCTATTCCACCTATTCCGGGCGCGACAAGTGGGTGGACGTGGTGCCGCTCTCCGGCCTCACGGTGAAGCGGCCGGGCAAGGACTATGGCTTCATCTTCCTGCTGAAGGTGCCCGCCGCCGGCGCCGCCGTGGGGACGCCGGTGAACGTCTACCTGTACCAGTGGGCCCAGACCCAGGCCTTCTATTCGGAAGCCGGCGTCCCGGTGGCGGGCGTGCCCTACAACTTCAACGGGACCTTCACGGGCGCCGTGGTGACCTGGCAGGGTTCGGCCGCGGCCACCATCGCCCAGATCACCCATGTGCGCTTCGCCCTCCGCACCGGCACCACCACCCGCTCCATCGACCTGCCGTGCCCCTCGCAGGTGTGGGACAGCCCCTACGCGGCCTCCGGCACGGTGCCAACCGCCCCCGCCGATCCGGCCGTCACCAACTACCAGAAGCGCCTGGCCGGAAACACCGCCATCCAGTACGACCCCTGGTCCGAAGCGCACAACACCGCCGTGAACCCCGTGAACGGCGCGATCCTGGCGAACATCCCCACGGGTTACGCCGGCATGGGCAACTTCTACTACTCCCTTGACTATCTCTGCTGGATCTACGGCAGCAGGCTGATCCGCGGCCTGAACGGGGTGGACTGGAACGCCGCCCCGACCAGCGGGAACTACGCGTCCCCGGGCGGTTACGCCATCCCCGCCACCACCGAGAACACCACGGTGCCCGGCGTGGCCGCGTCCGCCCCGGCCATGGGCTGGGCCAACGGCCTGCCCGTGCTCACCCGCTACCAGGCCCAGAAGATCGCCTGCATCGACGTGCTCCTGCGAAAGGACGGCAAATTCAACTGGATCTACCGCTACGTCGACGGGCGGGTCGACAACCCCGGGTTCTCGGAGGAGGGCGGCGCCCCCACCACCGCCATCACGGCCAATCCCAGCCAGACCACCCTGTGGGCCGACACCAGCGTCGCCAACCGCCGGTTCCTGCGCAAGCTCGTCTCCGGCCTGGACGGCACCCCCGGGGGCCTCACCACCAACGGCACCAGCCTCCAGCTCATGGGCCCCTCCGGGTGGGTCCAGGCCTACGCCTCCGCCCCGGCCAGCTACGACGCCATGGACGCCGTCTCGGCCACCGGCAACAGCGCCCCCATCGGCCCCATGGACCCCCGCACCCCCCAGCCGTGGGCCTACGCCCTGGCCAACACCTACTACCGCGCCAGCATCGAGGTGAACTCCACGGTGTTCGAGGCGTCCAACGCCTCCTGCCCCGGCAAGACCTACGTGGTGATCTTCCCCACCCTGGGCCTCACGGATTCCACGGACACCGGCACGCCCACGCGCATCTCCCAGGATGCGGCGGCGGCCTACCAGAACTACACCACCAACGGCAATTCCGGCCTCAACAAGGGCGGCACGGGCGCCTACGCCAAGGCCCCGGCCATCGGAACCCTCACGCCGGGCACCGACAACTTCCATCCCGGGGTCCTGTCGGACATCGCGGCCTTCGGCGACAGCTCCAACAACTCAGGAAGCTGGGGCGCGGCCTGGGAGGTGTCGCCCGGAAGGGCGCGGTCCGCGGCCAACCCGGGCATCCAGACCATGGTCGTGAGCGTGGGCCTGCCGGGCAACCTGAACTACGACTCCGCGCACAACCAGCGCTCCTACGAGGGCGAGTTCTTCAAGATCGCCCAGTGGGCCGACCCGTCCCGCACGGACCTGGGCTACGGCGGCTGGCGCCCCAGCAAGGGCAACAACCCCGACCAGTCCAAGCTGGACGGGGGCCAGGTCTTCTACTACCCCTCCGGCAGCCCCTCGGCCCTGGAGGCCAACCTCAACGACGTGGCCAACTACATGGTTTCCGGCGCCGCCGCCCTCAGCGCCCCGGCCACGCCCACCACCGGCACGAAGACCACCACCCAGGCGTACTTCGGAATCTTCAAGACGAGCCGCAAGCCGGCGTGGACCGGGAACCTCTTCTCCGTGGGCATCAAGCGGACCCTCGACACCACCACCAACACCGAGGTCTTCTCCTTCTACGGCAACCAGGGCGAAAGCACCATCGGCTGCGTGATGATCCTGGACACCAACGGCGATCCGGTGCTGGACGCGCAGGGCCGGCCCACCTACCAGTGCGGCCTCAACAATTTCGACGACCACCACCTGTGGAGCGCCTTCGACATCTTCGGCAACTACGTGCCCGCAGACCTGCCCCTGGGCGCCACCGTGCACCCCGAGAACACCCTGACGGGCACCCCCACGTCCTGGGGCAACCGCGTCATCTGGACCCTGACGCCGGGCACCACCACCAAGGTGCGCTTCCAGTCCGGCAACAGTTCCCTGGTGAGCACCCTGGTGACGCAGTTCGCCGCGGCGGGGCGGTTCCCCGCGTCCATCGCCTCCAGCACCGCCCGCACGGCCTCCGTCCAGGCCTTCATCGACTACTATTGCGGCAAGGCCGCCGCGGACCCCTCCAAGAACCGGGTGGGCATCTTCGGGGATATCATCAACTCCGCGCCCCTGGCCATCGAGCTGGGCCCCGGAAACCTGCCCACCGGCCTCACCTGGCCCGGCGGCACGGACCCCCACGCCCGGCTGCTCCTGGTGGGCACCAACCAGGGCTTCCTCCACTGCTTCATGGAGGCCGCCAACAGCACCGCCGGCGTCGTGACCGCCAAGGCCGCCGAGCTCTGGGCCTTCGTTCCGCCCGACATGCTGGGCACCATGTACGAGGTCTACCTCAACCAGGACGTGGAGGACACCGTGCCCCACCGCTACCTGGTGGACGGCGACCCGGCCCTGTTCTGGGAGGACAAGCCCGTCTCCGGCCAGCTCATCGGCGACAGCCGCGTGTCCCTGGGATACGAGAACGCGATCGTGGTCTTCGGCATGCGCAAGGGCGCCCGCAGCTACTACGCCCTGGGGCTCTCGTCGGCCACGGACGGCTCGGTGACGCCCGAGAACTTCAAGGTCCAGTGGGTCCTGGATCCCCAGCTGGCCACCTCCAGCCCCGTGGTCAAGAAGATGGCCATGAGCACCTCGGTGCCGGTGTTCACCTACGTGACCACCGACGGGACCGTCTCCACCCAGAAGGCCGTGGTCTTCCTCTCCGGGGGCTACGCCAACGCCCAGGTGGACGACGCCTACCGGGCCACGGGCGCCATCACCGCGGCCGAGGGCATGGGGCGCTCCATCCAGGCCCTGGACGTGTTCACGGGCGTCCCGCTCAAGACCTGGGACTGGTCCGCCAGCACCTCCGTGGGGTCCATCCCCGCGGGCGTGACCGGCGTGACCATCTTCAACACGTTCCCCATCATCCAGCGGGTGTACTTCACCGACATGAAGGGCAACGTGATGGCCTTGAATTCCAACCTGAAGGCCACCGAAGCCACGTTCCGG
>DBMS01000304.1:14286-15126 GCA_002297665.1 Holophagaceae bacterium UBA692
CGCACCCTCAGGCCCCTCACCGTCATGGTGAGCGCCGGCTCCGGTGATTCCAACAACCCCACGGACGCTCCCGAGACCTACGCCACCAACGGGTCCGTCACGCCGCCCACCCTCAACCGCATGCTCGTCCTCGCCGACCGGCAGGACAGCCTCAACCTGGGCTACGACACGTCGGGCATCCCCGACGCGAACCTTCAGCCCATCACCTACGGGTCCTGGACGACCACGTACAGCGACCCCAGGGTCACCCCCGGCGATCCGCTCTACCTCTTCAAGAACAAGACGGGCTACTACTACACCCTCAAGGACGGATCCCTGCCGTCGGCCGTGGGAGGCGTCACCCACGACAAGATCCTGGTGAGCCCCCTCACCAAGCTGGGCACCCTGTTCTTCTCGATCTTCAACATCAACGGAAATTCGGGCTTCGGCTGCTCCTCCAACGCCTTCACCCGCACCTTCCGGGAATGCGACATCCTGCGCCCCCTGGCGGTGGATACCCAGGTGCAGGCCAGTTCCACCGTCGGCGACATCACCACCCTCAACAAGGGCGCCGACGATTGTTCGGGCCTGGCCTTCTACTTCAACTCCCTGAGCAGCCAGCTCGCCGACGCCGGGGACCGGGTGGTGCAGGGCGGGGCCGTGAGCGCCAAGACCGGCTCCTTCAGCCAGCAGGTGGGCGCCAACACGCCCGACATCAAGTCGGTGAAGGACCAGGAAAGCAACCGCGGCTTCCGCATGCGCACCTGGCGCGTCATCCACTGAACCGGAACGGACGCTGACCGGCCGGGGTCCGGGGTTTCCCGGGCCCCGGTCGGGTCCTGCAGTTTGGACCTTTCGGCC
>DBMS01000098.1:0-5285 GCA_002297665.1 Holophagaceae bacterium UBA692
GCCCCCGCCTGGGTCCAGTCGGCGAGCCCCTGGCGCCAGACCAGGCTGTCCCAGCCCACCTGGCCGGAAGCCAGCAGGGCCTGGAGGGCCTCCTGGGGCACGGGGCCTAGCGTCGCTCCATTCTGGATGTAGCTCCAGGCATCGCTCATGGTTTCTCCGGGGATCCTTCCGATGATACCAGACAGGGTGCCAGGGCTTGGCCCAGGCACCCTGTTCGCCGGGTACGGCAGGGGGATTCTCCGCTGCCGGGCGAGGAAACGGCTCAGCGAAGGTCCAGCCGCTCCAGGTCGGCGAGCAGACCCGGCCCGGAGGGTTCCCATCCGAGCCTCCTGCGCGTTTGCTCACTGGAAGCGGGCATGTCATGGCCGGCGAACAGGGCGAGCCACCCGAAATGGGTCTGGGCCCCGGCCGGGTCGATGGACAGGACCGGCAGGTTGAGGCGGCGGCCGAGGGTTTCCGCGATGGTGCGCATCGGCACGCCCTCCTCCGCGACCGCATGGTACCGGGCGCCCGCTTCGGCTTTTTCGAGCGCCAGCCGGTAGAGGCGGGCCACGTCGAGCACATGTGCGGCCGGCCAGCGGTTGAGACCGTCGCCGATGTAGGCGCACGCGCCCTTTTCGAGGAACATCCCGATCGCCGGGCTGACGAGTCCCTGCCTGGACGTGTCGTGGACCTGCGGGAGACGCACCACGGCAACCCTGGCGCCCTCCTTGGCGGCGGAGGCCGCGGCCTCCTCCGAGGCGGCCCGGGGGATCCGGCCGGAGCCGAGGACCGGGTTGTCCTCCTTGGCGGGCTGGCCGGGCACCGAATTGGCGATCCCGGTCCCAGACGTGACGATGAGCAGCCGGTCCGACCCGGCCAGGGCACCGCCGAGCGCCTGGATCACCCGGCGATCGTCCTCGCAGTTGGCGGCGAATTTCGTGAAATCGTGGTTGAAGGCCAGGTGGATGACCCCGTCCGCCCGTGAAACCCCCGCCCTGAGGCTGTCCAGGTCCTCCAGCGAGCCGGGATGGACCTCGGCCCCCAGGGCCGCCAGGGCCGCCGCCTTCTGCTGCGAGCGGCAGAGTCCGAGGACCTTGTGGCCGGCTCCGACCAGTTCCCTGACGACGGCGGAGCCGATGAATCCGGTGGCACCTGTGATGAATACGCGCATGGGCGATCCTCCCTGGTGACCAATCTCGGCACCTGCCTTATCCTTGTAAAGTAGTGACATTATCCTAGTATAAGGAATAACAGGATGACCGGGCCCCGCCTCCCCGAAAACCTGCTCGGGACCTACCTCCGGGACCGCCGCACCCGGCTGGATCCGGCCGCGCTCGGCTTTCCCCCGGAGCGCCGCCGCACCCCCGGCCTGCGCCGGGAGGAGGTGGCCCTGCGGGCCAACATCAGCCCGACCTGGTACACCTGGCTCGAGCAGGGGCGCGGGGGGGCACCCTCGGCGGACGTGCTCGACCGGGTCGCCGGCGCCCTCATGCTCACGGAGCTCGAACGCGAGCATCTGTTCCTCCTCGGCCTTGGCCGCCCGCCCGATGTGCGCTACCGGAAGAGGGAGGGCGTCACGCCCCGGCTTCAGCGCGTGCTCGACGCCCTGGACCCGAGCCCGGCCGTGATCCGCACCGCCACCTGGGACGTGGTGGCCTGGAACCGCGCGGCGACCGTGCTGCTGATGGATTACGCCGCCCTGCCACCGGAGCGGCGCAACATCCTGCGGTGGATCTTCCTGGACCCCCGCGCCCGGGCCGCGCAGTACGACTGGGAGAGCGTGGCCCGCTTCGTGCTGGGGGCCTTCCGGGTGGACGCCGCGCGCGCCGGGGCGGCCGCGGAGGTGGAGCCGCTCGTGGAGGACCTCTGCCGCCTGAGTCCGGAGTTCCGGGCCATGTGGCGGGACAACGAGGTTCGCGGCGCCCACGGCGAGGCCGTCAAGCACATCCGGCATCCGGTCCTGGGCCCGGTCGCCTTCGAATATTCGGCCTTCGCGGTCGATGGGCGCACGGACCTCAGCCTGGTGGTCTACAACCCGGCCACGGAGGGGGACGCCGCGCGGATCAGGGTCCTGCTGGATCAGACCGGCCGGGCGTGAGGCGGGCATCTAGGCGTTCTGGCGGATTGGAGCAACGGGCCGCACCGAACCCCCGGGGTGTTCGCCTTGACCGGATCAGATGGCCGGAGCGGGCATGTGGTAGGCCTCCCACTCCTCCTTCGCCGGGCCGTAGATTCCCGGCACGCGCAGGCCGGCCTGGCGCATCAGGACCGTCATCTGGCCGACGTGGTGGATCTGGTGGGTGAGGAGGATGCCCAGGGTCTCCCCCCGCTTCCACGACTGGCCGTACATGTCGTCCGAGACCTCCAGCGTGGCGTCGTTCCAGGCCTCCAGGGCGTTCTGCAAAGCCTCGGCGGCATTCACGTAGGCCTGCCGGATCTCGGCCATCGTGGCGGGCAGAGGGAGGGGCTGGTTGGCCAGGAAGGCCTCGCCGTGGGGCAGCTTGAGGCCGGTTCGGGCGGGCATCTCGATGAGGGTCTCCACCAGATGGAAGGCCATGCGGCGAAGGTCGCGGTGGCCGTCCGCCACCGCCGTGCCCGCGGCGGATTCGGGGATGGCGTCCAGGATCTTCAGGTAGCTCTCCCGGGCGTGGGCGAAGGAGGCTCGGAAGTCGTCGAGGCGTCGGAACATGGGAACTCCTTTGAAGGGCAATGGCTCAGCCTTGAGGGGCCGGCGACCCCGTTGCGCCGTGGAAAGGCGGTCGCGGCGCAGGAGCTGGACGATGTGGAACAGACAGTCGGCACGGCGCACGACCAATGATAGCCCGCGGCCCAGATGGCGCAATCCGCTCACCCTGGATGAACCGGACGGCCGGGAAGGGCCGGCATCACCTTCCAGGCCCCGTTCCACCGGTGGTCTAATGGGGGATCCCCAGGAGCCGCCCGTGACCCGGATCATCGACATCACCGCCGCCCTCTCTCCGCGCCTGGCGGTGTGGCCCGGGGACGTGGGGTTCAGCCGGGAGATCCTCGCGCGGATGGCGGACGGGGGCGCCGCCGACTGCAGCGCCATGCGGACGACGCTCCACGCCGGCACCCACGCGGACGCGCCCGGCCACATCCTGCCCGGGGCCGCCGCCATGGACGCCGTGGACCTCCTGCCGTACCTGGGCCCCTGCGAGGTCATCGCGGTGAAGCTGCCGCCCCGGGAGCGCATCGGGCCCCATCACCTGTCCGGCCCCGTGCGGGCCCCGCGGGTGCTGTTCCGGACGGATTCGTACCCCGATCCCGAGCGGTTCGGGCCGGATTTCAACGCCCTCTCCCCCGAGCTGATCCGGAGCCTGCGCGACCAGGGCTGCCTCCTGGCGGGCATCGACACCCCGTCGGTGGATCCCTTCGACTCCACGGGCCTGGAGAGCCACCACGCCCTTTTCGCATGCGGCATGCGGTGCCTCGAAGGGTTGCGGCTGGAGAGCGTGGCGCCGGGGCTCTACACGCTGTCGGCCCTGCCGCTGCGCATCGAGGGCGGGGACGGCTCCCCGGTGCGGGCGGTGCTCGTGGAAGGGCAGGGGGAGGCGGGCACTTTCTAACGCTGGGGCGCTGGAGAAAAGAAAGAAAAGGAATCGTCAACGCCGCCGGCGCGCCTGGACCAGGGCCGCGGCCAGGGCCAGGGCGATTCCGAATCCGCCCACGCCGGCCCAGCCCGTGGTTCTCCAGGCGAGCATCGCGCCGCTGGAGCCCAGGCTGCCGCCCAGGAACATGCCGGTCATGAACAGGGTGTTCAGGCGGTTGCGCGCCTCGGCCCGGAGGCCGAAGACCAGCTGCTGGTGGGCGATGAGGGCGCTCTGGACGCCGAAGTCCAGGAGCACGACGCCCACGGCCATGCCGGTCAGGGTGTTCCAGCCCACGAGCACCAGCCATCCGGCGAGCACCACGCCGGCGCCGGTCATGACCACCGGGGCCGGGCCCCGCCGGTCCGCGACGCGTCCCGCCAGCGGCGCGGCGAGGATCCCGATGGCCCCGATCACCCCGAAGAGCCCGGCCAGGTCCGCTCCGCGGCGGAAGGGCGGCTGCTCCAGGTGCAGCGCCAGCGTCGTCCAGAAGGCGCTGAACGCCGCGAAGAGGAGGGCCTGGGTGAACGTCGCGCGGCGCAGCCGGGGTTCCCCGCGCCAGAGGTGGAGGAGGGAGCCCAGGAGCCGCCCGTACCCCATGGAGGCCGAGGGGAGGCTGGGGGGCAGGAACCGCATGACGGCGGCCCCCGCCAGGGCCATGGGGGCGGCGAGCCAGAACATCATTCTCCAGCCCCAGTGGGCCCCCACGAACCCCGACAGGGTGCGGCTCAGGAGGATCCCGGTGAGCAGGCCGCTCATCACGCCCCCCACCACCGCGCCCCGGCTCCGGTCCGACGCGAGGGACGCGGCCACGGGGAGGATCTGCTGGGCCACGGTGGCCCCGGCCCCGATGAGGAACGAGGCGGCCACCAGGGGCCAGGCTCCGGGGGCCGCGGCGGCCATGAGCGTCGCCAGCACCAGGGCCATGAACTGCACCGTGATCAGCCGCCGCCGTTCCAGGAGGTCGCCCAGGGGCACCAGGAAGAAGAGCCCCGCGGCGTAGCCCAGCTGGGTGACGGTGGGGATGACGCCCACCGCCATGCCCTCCGGGAAGGCCCGGCGCAGGATGCCCAGCATGGGCTGGTTGTAGTAGATGTTCGCCACCGCGATCCCGCAGGCGCAGGCCATGGCGAAAATCGGGCCGGCTCCGGGCTCCCGGGACCCGGTCATGCGTTCCACTGCGTGATAACCTTCATGGAACCAATTGTACAGTGCCCGCGACCGCCGGGGCCCGGTGGATGGAGTTTCCGTGAAAGCATTGCGCATCGCGATCCTGATGCTGACCGCCCTGGGCGCATTCGCGGCAGACGTGTTCTTCGGCGGCGTGCAGCCCCGGACCCCGGAGTCCGTGACGGTGGTGGCCTACACGGCCTACACGCTGGGGTATTCCGAGTCCGCCAAGGTGCCCCTGTGGAGCGTCTACACCGTATCCGGGTCCCGGGGCGAGCCCGAGGCCGTGGCCCGCAAGGGCATGCCCTTCTTCACGGAGGAGGCCACCCAGGCCCGGGTGACGACCCGCGACTACGCCGGGTCGGGCTACAGCCGCGGCCACATGACGCCCTTCGCGGCCATCGCCTACGCCTTCGGGCGGGACGCCGCCCGGGAGACCTTCTCCATGGCCAACATGGTCCCCCAGCTCCAGAAGCACAACGGGGGCATCTGGTCCCGCCTGGAGGAGGCCGTCAGCGGCGCGCG
>DBMS01000098.1:5346-18286 GCA_002297665.1 Holophagaceae bacterium UBA692
GCCCTGTGGAAGGCCGTCATCTGGATCACGCCCGAAGGCGCCACCCGGGCCTGCGCCTGGATCATCCCCCACGAGGAGGGCCTGGACCCGGCGTCCTGGATGGCCTTCGCCACCACGCTGGACAAGGTGCGCGAGCGCAGCGGCGTGGACGTTGTTCCCGGCGACCGGGACGGACTGGACGCGCGGTGCGACGCCGAGGAGGTCCTTCCATGAGGCGCCACCTCGCGGCCCTGGGGGCGCTGGCGGCGGGAATCCTGCTGGGGCTTTCCGTGCTCGTCCTCCCCGCGCCCGCGCCGCCGGGGCCGGGCTTTTCGGCCCTGCGGGCCCGGGCGCACCTGGACGCCCTGGCCCGGGCGCCCCATCCGGTGAGGGACCAGGCCAGCCTCGCGCCGGTGCGGGACTACATCCGGGGGCGCCTGGAGGCCGCGGGCCTGGAACCCGTCACCCTCCGCCACCCCGAAGTCACCGACCGCTCCGGGCACCGCTACCCTCTGGAGAACATCGCCGCCGCCATTCCGGGCCGCAGCGGCTCCTCGGTGCTGCTGGTCTCGCACTACGACGCCGCGCCCGGGTCCCCGGGGGCGGCCGACGACGGCCTGGGGGTGGCTTCCATGCTGGAGATCGCGGGCCTGGTGGCGGGATCCCCGGCGCCCCTGGAGAACGGCGTGCGCCTGCTCTTCACCGACGCCGAGGAGTCCGGCCTCCTGGGGGCGAAGGCCGAGATGGAGCGAAATCCGCACCTGTACCGCGACGTGAACCTGGTCATCAACCTCGAGGCCCGGGGCGTGCGGGGGCCGGCGGTCATGTTCGAGACGGGTCCGGGCAACAGCGCCGCCGTCCGCCTCTTCCGCAAGGCCAGCTGGCCCTTCGGGTATTCCTTCGCGTCCGACGTGTACCGGCGCATGCCCAACGGCACCGACCTCACCGTCTTCACCCGGGCGGGCCTGCCCGGCCTGAACTTCGCGGTGCTGGACGGCCTGGCCTTCTATCACACGCCAAGGGACAGCGCGCAGAACGTCTCCATGGCCTCCCTGCAGCACTACGGAGAACAGATCCTGCCCATGGTCCGGGCCTACGCCGCCGACCCGCGGCTGGCGGGGAAGGAGGCCTTCGCCTCCCGGGAGGACATGGTCTTCTTCCCGTGCCTGCCGGGCGTGCTGGCCTCCTGGCCCACGCGGTGGGACCGGTACCTGTCCGTGGCCCTGGTGCTCGCCTTCCACGGGGTGATGGCCTGGAACCTGGCCCGGGGCCGCGCGCGGGTGCTGTCCATCGCGGGGTGGTTCGGGGCCTGGGCGGGCCTGGGCGCGGCGGCCCTGGCGGCGGGTGCGGGGGCGAGCTTCCTGGCCTCCCGGGCCACCGGGGTCCCGTGGCGGTTCGCCTACCTGCCCAACGTGCCGCTGGAGCGGCCCATCACGTGGGGCCTCCTCGCCCTGGTGGCCCTGGGGGCCTACCTCCTGGCGCGCCGGTGNNACCGGGGCGCTCGGCCCTCATCGGCGCCATGGGCCTCAACCTGCTGGCCATGGCCGCGGCCGCGCGCGTCCTTCCGGGCGCCACGTACCTTTTCTCCATCCCCCTGGCCGCGTCCTTCGCCGCCCTGGTCCTGGCCGATTTCTCGGGCCGGCCCCGGCTGGCCCTGGCCGGGGCGGTGGTGGCGGTGGCGCTCTTCGTGCCGGTGCTGCACCTGGTGTCCCTGGCCCTGACGATGGGCGCCCTGGCGGCGCTGCTCCCGCTGGCGGCGCTGCCCCTGGCGCTGGCCGCGGCCCTGGCGGCGGATCCGCCCGTCACGACCCGCTGAAGGTGAGCGTCGTCACGCGCCGGGACTGGCCGGATTCCCCGCCTCCGGAGCCGCTGCTCTCGTGCAGGTGATGGACGGTGACGAGCCTTCCGTTCACCCGCGCGAAGCGGTAGGCGTCCCGCTGCTCGGAACTGAAGCTGATGACCAGCAGGGCCTTGCCGCGCACCTTGACGCGGGTCTCGGCGGCCACGGGAAGGCCTTCGGCGTCCACCCAGACCTTGGCGGTGGCCTCCAGTTCCTTGACGTACTTCCGGTCCCGGGCGCCCAGGCGGGGTTCCAGCTTCAGGGAAAGGAGCTTCAGGTCCCGGCCGTCCAGGGTGTCGGCCCGCTCCTCCAGGAGGGTGGCCTTGTCCAGGTCCTGGAGGAGCTCGGCGGCCGGGTCGAAGCAGGCCTGGACGCTCAGGGCGTCGAGGGCGCCGAGGGCGTCCCGGGTGGGCGTGGTCTTCTCGGGGTCCCCGGTGCGCAGGCGGGCCTCCTGGAGGGCCTGGGCCAGGGTCTCGCGGCCCCAGAAAAGGCGCAGGCCCTGGGGGCCGTACTCGGCCCAGGCGGAGGCCTTGCCCTGGCTGACGACGGGCTTCTTGTCGTCGCCCCTGCGGTTCCAGGTCTCGAGCTGCACCGAGGCCTTGAGCGTCTCGGCGCCGGCGGGTTTCTGCAGGCGGGCCCGCAGGGCGGCGAGGCCGTCGGCGCGAAGGGGCAGGGTGAGGGCGGCGAGGACGAGGATGTGCAGGCGCATGGGACTCCCGGGCGTGCCTCCACTTTGCCCGATTCCGGGCGCGGGGTGGGATAGACTGGTCGAAATCCGAGGTGTCCATGCGAATCGAATGGTTGCTGCCCTGCCTTGCCCTCACCTTGGCCGCGGAGGCCCCCACGGCCCTGACCGCGCCCATCCGCAGGGTGCGGCTCCACCCCGACGAGGCCTGGGTCACCCGGGTGGGCCGGGTGAGGGTGGCCGGCGCCGGCGTGCACCGCCTGCTGCTCAGGGACCTGCCCCAGGGCCTGGAGCTGGACGACGTGCGCGTGGCGGCGTCGGGCCCCCAGGGCTCGCGCCTGGGCGACCTGGGGGTGGGCGCCGAGACCCGCAAGGTCACCGAGACGGCCGACTACAAGGCCCTCAAGGCCGAGTGGGAGGGGGTGCGCGACCGCCAGGACGTCCTGGAGGCGGAAGGGGAGTCCATCGCAAAGGAACTGGCCTTCCTGTCGGGGCTTCAGGCGGCCTACGACAAGGAGATCTCCGCGCGCATGACCGGCGCGCTCCCGGGCGCCGCGCCGGTGGTGGAGCTCAGCAGGGGCCTCCAGGGCCGCTTCGGGGAGGTGCTCACGCGCGAGCGGCGCCGGAGGCGGGAGCTGGAGAAGGTCAAGGAGGACTTCCGCAGGCTGGACGAGGACCTGCGCAAGCGCGCCGCGGAGCGCAGCGCCAGCCCCGCCCAGGCCACCGTGGAAGTGGCCACCGACAGGGCCGGTGAGGTGGAGGTGGAGTTCACCTACCGCATCCGCGGCGCGGGCTGGGTGCCCACCTACGAGGCCCGCCTCGGCGCCGACGGCAGGAAGCTCGAGCTGGCCATCTTCGCCACCGTGCGCCAGGGCACCGGTGAGGACTGGAACCGGGTGCAGGTGGAGATCACCAACGCCCGCAGCGGGCGGAGCCTGGCCCTGGCCCAGTACCACGGGCCCCGGCTCGTGGACTCCGCGCTTCCCGCCGCCGAGGTGGCGGAGCGGCGGATGAAGGCCAGATCGAGCCTCGCGCCGGGCGTCGCCCAGAACCAGTACCTCCAGGCCCCCGCCGCGGCGGTGGTGGAGGTGGTGGCGGCGGGCGGCGCCATGGACGCCGCCGAAGCCCAGCCCCTGGAGGAGGCCCGGGGCATCGCGGCCACCTGGGCGCTGGAGGGCGCCAAGGACATTCCCGCCGACAACGAGGCCCACCGCTTCCGCATCCTCGCCCGGGACCTGGAGCCGGCCCTGGCCCTGGTGGCCACGCCGCGCCTGGACCCCACGGTCCACCGGGTGGCGCGCTTCCCGGTCCCCGCGGGGATCCCCCTCTTCCCCGGCGCGGCGGTGGTTCACTACGCGGGCACCCAGCGGGTGGGCCAGACCGCCCTGGAGATGCCTGCCCCCGGGGCGCCCTTCCAGTTCGGGTTCGGCCCCTACCGGGGTGTGCGGGTGGAGCTGCGCCAGGTGGAGGCCCTGAAGGAGGCCGTGGGCACCTTCACCAAGGACATCCAGTGGACCCTGCGCGAGCGCATGGAGGTCGCCAACGACACCGCCGAGGCGGTGCAGGTGGAGCTCCTGGACCGGGAGGTGCGCGCCTCCAGCGACAAGGTGCGCATCACGCCCCTGCCCGAAGCCACCCCTTCCCGCGAGTCCGCCGTGCCGGGCGTGCGCGCCTGGACGCTGGCGGTGGAGCCCCGGGCCAAGGGCGCCGTCACCCTGGGCGCCCAGATCCGGATTCCCGCCGGGTGCGTGCTCACCGGGGCCGACGACCTGCACCTGCCCAGGTAATCCCTCAGCCCGCCGCCCGGTCCTGCATCGAGGGTCCCAGGAGCGCGTTGAACGCCGTGTTGATCTGCGTCTCCAGGTGGATGCCCATGGCCGCGGCCTCCATGGGGCGGCCCATGAGGTAGCCCTGGAAGGCGTGGCAGCCCATGGCGTGCAGCGTCTCCTTCTGGGCCTGGGTCTCCACGCCCTCGGCCACCAGGGACAGGCCCAGGTTGTTGCCCAGGTTCACGATGGTCTGGACGATGGGGTTGGAAGAAATGACGCCGGGGCGGTCGGGGTGCATGTTGCGCACGAAGGCCTGGTCGATCTTGAGGGTGTCGATGGGCAGCTGCTGCAGGTAGGAGAGGCTCGAGTAGCCGGTGCCGAAGTCATCCAGGCCGATGCGCACGCCCAGGGCCTTGAGGTCGTGCAGCGGGGTGTGGCGGGGGTCGGAGTTCTTCAGGAGGCTGCTCTCGGTGATCTCCAGCTCCAGGCAGGAATGCGAGAGCCTGGATTCCCGCAGGGTGCGGGCCACGTAGTCCACCAGCCGGGGCGAGGCCAGCTGCACCGGCGAGACGTTCACGGCCAGCTTGATGGGACGCGGGCTCAGGGCCTGCCAGATCGCGGCCTGGCGGCAGGCGTTGTTCAGGGCCCACTCGCCCAGCGTGTGGATGAAGAGGTTCTCCTCGGCCAGGGGGATGAACTTGGAGGGCGGCACGGCGCCCAGCACCGGATGCTGCCAGCGCAGGAGGGCCTCCATGCCCACGATGTGGCCTTCCATGTTGAACTGCGGCTGGTAGAAGATCCGCATCTCGTTCTTGGCCAGGCTCTCGCCCAGGAACGCATCCATCTGCTGGCGCTCGAAGGCGGCTTCGCTGAGGGTGAGGGTGGTGCACTGGATGGCGTTGCCGCCGCTGCCCTTGGCGCGGTTGCAGGCGTTCTCCGCCTCCTTCTGGAGCGTGGAGGCGTTGTCCCCATCCTGGGGCGACAGGCTGATGCCGATGCTGGCGGTGAGCCGCACCTCGCGCTTGGAGACGCGGTAGGGGATGCACAGGGCGTCCAGGATGCCCTGGGCGATGCGCAGGGGCTCCATGGGATCCCGCACCTCGGGCAGCAGCACCGCGAACTGGTCGCTGCCCACCCGGGCCAGGGTGTCCCCGGGGCGGAGCAGCACGGAAATGCGCCGGGTGAGCTGCAGGCACAGGTCGTCGGAATCGGCGAAGCCCAGCGTCTGGTTGATGGACTTGAAGCGGTCCAGCTCGATGAAGAGCACGGCCACCATGTTCCCCTGGCGATGGGCCATGAGGATCGCCTGGCCCGTGCGGTCCGCCAGGCGGAAGCGGTTGGGCAGCCCGGTGAGGGGATCCTGGTCCCGGAGGCCCTCCAGCTGCGCCTTGAGCTGGGCCACTTCCGACCGGGCCTTCGCCAGATGCTCCACGAGTTCCGAGGCTTCCATGTCTTTCAGGAGCATTTCATTCGGATCCGGATCGGGTTGAACAGAGGCCACGAAAGATGCTCCTTTGGGACCTGCTCGGGTTGTGCGCGACAACGAAGGCCTTGCCGGGGGGTCTCCATGCCTGGGAATGAAGGCTGATCAAGAACAATTGAACATATTATTAGGCACCGATCAACTCCATAGAAGCTGGTATTCGTGCCGGGTGCCGGCGGGGTCCGCCGGGGGGATGTGGCGCACGGCCGCGCCATGGGCCCCGGCGATCTGGAGGCCGTGGGTGAACCAGGCCGGCACGTGGCGGTCGAAGAACCAGGGCACCGGCCAAACGGCCCAGATGCGCACCACCGCGGACTGGGCGCTCGTCATTTCGGCGGTGATCACCCCGCCCTCCACGGATCCCCGCCAGAAGCCGGGCAGGGCCTCCACGAGGCTGGCGGGCCCCTGGAAAGGGGCGGGGTGGCGCACCCGGATGGTTTCCGCGCCCAGGGCCCCGGGCACCGGGCCCAGGTTGCCGGCCCGCCGGAACGCCTTCCAGCATTCGGTCACCAGGCCGGCGTCGATCCACACGTCGAAGACCGGCGGCGCGGCCGCCAGCGCCCGGGCTCCCGGGGACAGGTCCGCGAGCAGCCCCCGCCAGGCGTCCTCGCCCAGGGTGGTCCGCGCCGCGGCCACGCTCATGGGGAAGCTGGACCCCCGGATGCGGCGGATGACCGCCGCCTCCTTCGGTGGATCGACTGCGGACGGTGGCATCCTGGAATTCTAGCTGCGAATGTCCCGGCGGACCTACCTTTCGGGCGGGACGCGGTTAACCTCGTAGGTGAGGAACCCCCCGATGAGATTCCCTTCGGAAATGCCGGTCCGCGCCCGAGGCCCGCGTGCCTGAGCGGCTCCTGGAACTCTGCGAAGGCCGGCGGCAGGGCCGGCCCCGGGCCCTTCCCGCGGTGTGCTCAGCCCATCCCCTGGTGCTGCGGGCGGCCATGGACGAGGTCCTGTCGGCGGGGGGACCGCTCCTGGTGGAGGCCTCGGGCAACCAGGTGAATCCCCTGGGCGGCTACACGGGAATGACCCCGGAGGGCTACCGGACCTTCGTCCTGGGACTGGCCGCCGAAGCCGGCCTCGACCCTTCCCGCCTCATCTTCGGCGGCGACCGGCTGGGGCCGGGTCCCTGGCGGGTCCAGCCGGCGGCCCAGGCCATGGCCAAGGCCGGATCGCTGGTGCAGGCCTGCGTGGCGGCGGGGTTCCGCAAGCTCCACCTGGACACGGCCGTGGCCTGCGGCGGCGACGGGGTGGCCGTGGCGCCGGAAACCGCCGCTCGCCGCGCCGCCTCGCTGTGCCTGCTGGCCGAGCAGACCTGGCAGGAACACCCCGATGGCCACCCGCCGGTGTACGTGCTGGGGCTGGACGCGCCCGCCGAATCCGGCCCGCGGGTCACGCCCGTGGCGGAGGTGCACCGCGCCCTGGTCCTGTTCCGGGAGGCCCTGGCCCGGGAAGGGGTGGCCGGCGCCTGGGAGCGGGTGGTGGCCCTGGCGGTCCAGCCCGGCGTCGCCTTCAGCGAAACCACCGTGCATCCCTACGATCGGAAGAAGGCCCGGCCCCTGGCCAGGGCCATCGCCGGCCGCAGGCCCTGGATGTTCGAGGCCCACGGCGCCGACTACCAGCATCCCGGCGTGCTGCGCGACCTGGTCGAGGACGGGGCGGGGATCCTCAAGGTGGGCCCCTGGCTGACCTTCGCCTGCCGGGAGGCCCTCTTCTCCCTGGAGGACGTGGCCCGGGAACTGAACGGGGCGGAGCCGCCCATCGAGCTCCGGGTGGTGCTGGACCGCGCCATGCGCAAGGATCCCGTCCACTGGAACGACCACCACCACGGCCCGGAACGGTCCTACACCCGGCTCTTCAGCTACCGGGACCGCTCCCGCTACTACTGGACCGACCCGGAGGTGGAGGCGGAAGTGGGACGCCTCCTGGCCGCCACCGCCGGACCCCTGCCGAGCCAGCTCCTGAGCCGTCACCTGCCCATGGCCCTGGACGCGGTCCTGGATGGCGACCTGGAACCCAACGGCCGGGCTATCGTCCTGCATGCCGTGCGCCGGGTGTTCGGCCATTATGTGGCGGCGTGCCGGGACGAGGCCTGACCGGGGCTGGGTTTCTAATAAATTGTTCAAAAACGACCGAAAACGTCCCGCTTGGGCTCGGGCGGCGCCTAAGGCGATTTTTATGCAGTCAAGGCGCGTCAAATTTTATACAATTTTAATCATTAAATTATTTCCACCCGATTCCCCCAAGGCTTGAACATGCGCAACAACCAACCGGTCACCTCCGTCGAACACCACCTCAAGGACGGCGCTTTCATCGTTTCCATGACGGACCCCCAGGGCCGGATCACGTACGTGAACGACGAGTTCGTGCGCATGAGCGGATTCAGCGCCGAGGAGCTGATGGGCCAGCCCCACAACCTGGTGCGCCACCCCTTCATGCCCGCGGCGGCCTTCGCCGACCTGTGGGCCACGGCCAAGGCGGGCAAGCCCTGGTTCGGCATCGTGAAGAACCGCTGCAAGAACGGGGACTTCTACTGGGTGGACGCCAACGTCACGCCGGTGATGGACCGGGGGCAGGTGACGGGCTACGTCTCCATCCGGAGCCGTCCGTCCAAGGCCCAGATCCGCGAGGCCCAGCGGATGTACGAGCTCCTCAACGCCGGCAAGACCATGGCCGAGGCCACGGCCCAGGCCTGGATGCCCCTGCGCTCCTGGACCTCCCGCGCCCGCATGCGGGCGGGGTTCGCGGCGCTCCTGGGCATCCTGGCCCTGGTCACGGCGCTGGACATGGCCGCGCTCCAGAAGGTCGGCGAGGGCGTCCGGAGGATCCAGGAGGCCAACCCCGCCGTCAAGGGCCTCGGGGAGGTGGCGGCCCTGGTGGACGGCGGCCTCTGGCTCCTGGGGCTGGGCGGCATCGCCGTCGTTCTGGCCGGGGCGGTCATCGCGTGGATCCTCCTGCGCGCCCAGCGGCTCCAGCTGGGCGGCGAGCCCGAGACGGCCATCGACGCGGTGCAGCAGATCGCCCAGGGCGACCTGCGCGTGGAGCTGGACACGCCCCCGGGGGACACCACCAGCCTCCTGGCCCGGCTTCGCACCATGCAGTCCAACATCAAGGGCATGGTCAACCGCATCCGCTTCGACGGCACGCGCGTGACCGAGACGGCCGAGAACTTCTCCGCCGCCACCCACCAGATCGCCGCCACCAGCCGGGAGCTGGCCCGCAACGCGGAGGAGGAGCGCGTCTCGGTGGAACGCATGGCCTCGGCCATCACCGAGCTGTCCGCCTCCATCCAGGAAGTGGCCTCCAACGTCAAGGCCAGCCAGCGCCAGGCCGTGGATGCCGTGGCGGCCACCGAGGCCGGGGACCGCTCCGGGGAGGCGGCGCTGGCCGCCATGGCGCAGGTGGAGGACGCCACCACCAAGGTCGTCCACGCCGTTCGCGTGATCCAGGAGATCGCCCGCCAGACCAACCTCCTGTCCCTCAACGCCGCCATCGAGGCCGCCAAGGCCGGCTCCCTGGGCAAGGGCTTCGCCGTGGTGGCCGAGGAGGTGCGCAAGCTCGCCGAGCGCAGCGCCCAGTCCGCCCGGGAGATCGCGAGCCTCATCGAGGTGAGCAACGAGGCCGTGGCCCAGGGCCGCGCCACCGTGCAGGGCGCCGTGGACGCCCTGGGGGACATCCGGGAGCACATCGGCCAGGTGACGTCCATGGCCATGGAGATCAGCGCCTCCGCCGAGGAGCAGGCCGCCGCCAGCTCCGAGGTGGCCGACCAGGTGGAGCGCAGCGCCGCCAAGGCCACGGAGAACGCCAGCGCCAGCGTGCAGCTGTCCAGCACCGTGGAGACCATCAGCACCCATTCCGACGAACTGGCCCACACGGCCGAAGGCCTCGCGGCCCTGGCCCGGCAGTTCAGGACCTAGCGGATCGCGGTGAAACCCACCTCGACCTTGTGCAGCCCCGGAAAGCCCGGCAGGGCCGAGACCCGCCGCGCCCCGGCCTTCCCCCTGTAGAAGTAGGGGTCCACCTGGGCCTTGGCGTCCGGCAGGGCGAAATACAGCGTCGCGGGCTTGCCCTCCAGGGCCCGGGAGGTGACGTAGCCCACCAGGGCGTGCTCCGCGGAGTGGTAGCCGTTCTTCCACAGGTGGATCTTCGGGGCGTCCTCGTCGCTCTCGCCCTTGGGGCCCACCCAGCCCCGCACCTCGTGGCGCCTGTGGTCGACCATGGAGGTGAGCCAGAACGCGGCGGTGCCGTCCAGGGTCCTGGACCATTTGCGGTCGGTGAGGGCCAGGGTCTCGGCCAGCTGGTCCAGTTCCGCGTAGATCCACCATTCCTTGGAGGCCTCCACGGAGCCGTCCCGCCGCAGCTTCGAGCCCCAGGTGCCGTCGGGAAGCAGGGCCATGCCCAGGACGGCGGCGCCCTCGGCGTCGGCGAAGCGCACCAGGGCTTGGTCCCCCGCGAGCCGCCCGATGCGGCCGATCATCCACAGGGCCTTGGCGGTGTGCCCGAAGTCGGTGTGGCGGGTGCCCAGGGCCCGGGGCTCGTGGAGGGTGCCCCAGAAGAGGTGCTTGTCGGGGGCGTGGTACTTCTCCACCATCACCCGGGCCAGCCGGACCAGGTCGCCCTTCCACTGGGTCCGCAGGGGCTCCGGAAGGATGGGCGCCAGGAGCAGCATGTACGCGTTCACCTGGTCCAGCTGCGCCACCAGCTCCTGGCGGCCGGTCTCCTCCGCGGGCCCCTTGGCGGCCCAGCGGAGCATCCCCCAGTCCTTGTCCCAGTATTGGGAGAAGATGTGGTCCTTCAGGCGCACGATGTCGGCCAGCACCTCCGGGTCCCGGGTGAGGTAGTAGTACATCGCCATGCCCAGTTCCGCGTAGGCCAGGTCCTGGGTGGTGCGCTCCAGCGCCGCGGGGCCGGGGACGCCCTTGTCCCACCAGGTCACCGCGCTGCCCGTGTCCTTGTCCAGGGCGTTGGCGCGCAGGAACCGCACCCCGTCCCGGGCCAGGGCCAGCATGGCCGGATCGCCCGTGAGATGGTAGGCCGCGCCGTAGAAGTAGGTCTGCCGGGACTTCATGCGGGTGAATTCCAGGCCGGCGCTGGCCTTGATCCACCCCGGCGGGTCGGCGATCTCCGGGCAGGGGGCCGCCGGGTTGAAGAGGTTGCCGTCGTTGCACCGGTAGGTGGGAAAGTCCCCCCGGGGCGTCCCCCAGGCGGCGGGCACGTTCCAGAAGGGAAGCAGGTCCTGGTTGAAGTGGTCCAGCCAGCGCTGGCCCGGAACCGCCGCCGCCAGGACCGCGGACAGGGAATGGAGGAGGATGCGACGCAGCATGGGGCACCTGGGGTAGGGGAACGCTCCCAAGTATGCCTGACTCCGGAAGGTCAAATCCCTCCGCCGGAGCCAAAAAGGCCCCCGGAGAGGTTCTGCCTGGTTGCAGCGGCCTCCCTGCAGTTTGGACATTTCGGCCCTTCCAATCAGTCCCCGCCGGGGGCTTCGGTTTGCATCGGAGAGGTTCCTTCGGGTAAGGGCGACCCACCGGGGTCCCAACCTCGCCCGCCGACCCAACGGTAGCGCGAGCAGCATGGCTGCTGCTCGCGCTTGCCGTTATCCAGTGCAGATAGGGGGGTGAGGACGTGGGGCGCTCAGCGTCCCGTGTGCGACCCTTCCTTTCGCACCTGAGGAGAGATCCCATTACCCCGGTATTCCATCCTCTGCCGATGGAATGCGATTGGGTTGGAGAGCCTCACTCTGGGTAATCAGAGGTCCTGGCCTGGCTACGGCAAGCGCTCGCAGGCAGCCTGCCTGCGTGCGCTCACGGTGGGTCGGCTCCTTCGATCGGAACACCGGTGGGCCGGAAGCATCCCCGGGAACCTCGTCCACCCACCTTGCGGCCACCGGCAGGGACGGATGGAACGGGCCGAAAGGTCCAATCAGACCTGGCCCTCCTTCATGATCGCGGACATGGCCTTGAACTGGGCATGCACCTTGTCCCGGCACCACTCGAAGGCCACGGACTCGTGGTTGGTGAGGACGGCGCCCGCGGCGACCATGCGCTCGATGGCGTGCGCGCGGTATTCCTCCCCGCGCCCGCTCACCGCGTCCCAGCAGAGGTGCACCTCGTGGCCCGAGGCCAGAAGTTCCAGCACCGTCTGGTTCACGCACACCTGGGCCTCGATGCCCGCCACGACGACCTGGCGCTTCCCGGGTTCCAGGCCGGGCCGGGCGGCCCGCAGCAGCTTCTCGAAGGCGGGATCCCCGCAGCAGCCGAAGGAGGTCTTCTCCATGAAGAAGGTGGGCGTGGACAGGCCGTCGAAGGCGGCCTGGATGCTCGCCTCGGTGGGGCCGATGCCCTGGGGGTACTGCTCGGTCAACACCACGGGAACCTGGAACAGGTCCGCCAGGCGCATGAGCCGGCGGGTGGCTTCCAGCACCATGGCCGGGCGGTGGACCATGTGGACCAGCTTGCCCTGCAGGTCGATGACGACCAGGATGCTCCGGTTTGCGTCGAGAAGGGCCATGGGTGCCTCCGCGGTGATTCTCGCACGATCCGGGAGCCCCGGGGCCCGGCCGGAAACGGAGGAAGCCCCACACGGATGGACGGTTGGGACACGTCCCCTGATATGTTCATATCCATTCCAAGCCGGAGCCGACGGAGGTAGCCCCATGCGCATCGTCGTAGCACCTGACTCCTTCAAGGGAAGCGTCTCGGCCACCGGGGTGGCCGACGCCATCGAACGGGGCGTCCTCGCCGTGTTCCCCGGCGCGGAGGTGCGCAAGGTCCCCGTGGCCGACGGCGGCGAAGGCACGGTGGAGGCCCTGGTGACGGCCACCCGGGGGCGGTTCGTCCGGACGGAGGCGCCGGGGCCCCTGGGCGAGCCGGTGACGGCCGTCTGGGGGGTCCTGGGCGACGGGGCCACCGCCGTCATCGAAATGGCGGCGTCGTCCGGGCTGCCGCTGGTGCCCCCGGACAAGCGGGACCCCCGCCTCACCACCACCGCGGGCGTGGGCCGCCTCATCAAGGCCGCCCTGGACGCGGGCCTTCGCAGGTTCATTGTCGGCATCGGCGGCAGCGCCACCAACGACGGCGGCGCGGGCATGGCCCGGGCCCTGGGCGCGCGGTTCCTGGACGCCGGAGGCCGCCCCCTTCCCGAGGGCGGGGCCGCCCTGGCGCGCCTGGAGACCCTCGACCTCT
>DBMS01000254.1:0-7555 GCA_002297665.1 Holophagaceae bacterium UBA692
GGCCAGCTCGGCCCGGGACCAGGGGAGGAGGGTCTCGGAGCCGCGCAGGGCCTCCCAGTCCTTGAGCCAGGCGGGGGCGCCCAGCAGGGCCAGGCGCGGGGCCGGCGGCAGGGGCGGCATGGGGGGGCGGGGGCGGACAGGCTCCTCCAGGGCCTCCTTGAGGAGGGCCTGGTCCTTCACGTTCCGGCCCAGGATTAATTCGACGCTCGTTCCCTGATACTTTTCGCCGGCCCAGGACCGCGCGTCGGCGATCGCCTCCCGGGCCTCCCGGGTCCGGCCCAGCTCGAGCAGGGGCCGGACCTTGAAGGCCGCGATCAGGCTCCTGGACCCACAGCGGGACTCCCAGGCGGCGGTGGAGCGCACCTCGCCCTCCTCCAGGAGGGCCGGATTGTCCAGGAAGGCCAGCATCCCCTCCCAGTCCTCCGCCACTTCCAGGGTTCCCAGGCAGGCCAGGAAGAGCATCGGTGATAGCGGGTCCTGGTCCGGGAGCGCAACCCGGTCCGGCAGTTCCCGCAGGGGCCGGCCCGCGGCGGCGCGGAAATGGGCCAGGCGGCTCTCGAGCGCATACCCCCCCTCGCTCCGCGTGTAGGCCTCCCCCAGGTCGGCCGCGAGCCGGGAACACACGTCCCGCATGCGGGGGGATTCCTGGGCCCCGGCGATCACAAGCAAGATCGACGGGTCGGACTCGCTCCTCCACCAGTCCGCCACGGACGTCGCCCCCTCCAGGGCCGCCGCCAGTTCGCCGAAGATCGGGTCCGCCAGGCGCCCCCGGGCCTCCGGGTCAGGCTCCGTGAGGGTCAGGCCTCCGATCGCGTTCATTATCGTCGCCCCGCCCCAGACCGCCCTGCCCTGGCGCGCCAGGGCGTTCATGTGGAGCCTGGCGATGCGCAGGCAGCGGAAGACCTCCTCCGACCAGGCCTCGCCGTTCTCCGGATGCTCCTTGAGGAAGGCCCGGCGTGCCTCCCAGCGGGGCACGAGGCCCCTGTCCCGGAGGACGGCCAGGGCGCGGGTCCCGTAGAAGGCGCCGGTGCCGGCATCCAGTTCGGTGCCCCGGCCGTCCACCAGGATCCAGCCGATCTCGTTGCCCCAGCCGTGGGCCTTCCAGAGCTTCGCCGCCGTCTGGGGTCCCAGAACCGTGCGGTACAGCTGGCCGTCCAAGCGGAGGCGCAGCGCATCCTCATCCCACTGGGCCGCGAAGGCGCTGGCGTCCTCTGCGCGGATGAGAAGGGTGTAGTCCCCAGGGCGGACGTTCTTCAGGGCGCCTTCCAGGGTGTCCTGGGCGTGGACCGGCAGCAGGCTGACAAGGGCCAGGGGGCACAGGTGTCTCGGATGCATGCCCCAGTCTACCTTCTCAGGGCGATCCCGGTCGGCTCCAACGCGTCCTTGAACGCCCCCGCGGTCATCAGCGCCGCGGGATAGGCGATGGCGTCCGCCCCGTAGGCCAGGGCCTCCGCGGCCAGGGCGGGGTCGGAGCAGTCCAGCAGGATGGGTGTCGGCAGGCGGGCTGCCTGGGCGCAGAGCTCGGCCAGGTGGCGGCCGCCGGCCTTGAGGAGGATCTCCCCTGCCCCGCCCAGGTTGCGCAGGTCCTCCAGGGCCGCGTCCCAGCCGCCGGACCAGGCGGCCTCCAGGGAGGCGGTGATCCGGGCGCGGCCGAAGCGGGCGGCGTCCAGGGCGTCCAGGTCCCGGGCGGGGAGCACCACGCGGTCGGCGCCGGCCTCCAGGGCCTCCCGGATCTCGTCGGCGTCCTGGAACGGCGCCTCCAGGGCGAAGGGCAGGAAGAGGGAGCGGGCCACGCCCGGCATCCAGGCCCGGCGCAGGCGCCGGCCCCGGCCCAGTTCCACGAAGAGCACCCCGTCCGCGCCCTCCAGTTCCAGCCGGCAGGCCCTTTCCACGGGGTCGCCCAGGTCGGCGGCGCCGGCGGGGTCCACCACGCGGCCTTCCAGGACGTGGAGCACGGGGATCAGGCGTTTGGCGTCCATCCTCGAACCTCAGTTGCCGGCGCGGGCGGCGGGGAACTCCCCCAGCCCGGCCAGGATCTTCTCCAGGAAGGCCAGGCCGAAGGAACCCGACTTCTCGGGGTGGGCCTGCAGGCCCAGGGTCTGGCCGCGCATCTCCAGCACCGAGAAGGTCCGGCCGTGCTGGGCGGTGTGGAGCGTGGTGCTGCCGGGTTCCAGCGCGTGGGCGTGCTTGAAGAACAGCCAGGCCCCCCGGGCCTCGGGAATCACGGGATGGGGCCGGTTCCGGGTGATGACGGTCCACCCTTCGTGGGGCAGCTTGACCCCGGGGCCCAGGCTCCGCACGATGCCGGGGATCAGGCCCAGGCCCGCGCCCCGGGGGGATTCCTCGCTGCCTTCCGCCAGGAGGTGGAGGCCGAGGCCGATGCCCAGAACCGGTCGGCCGCCAGCGGCCAGCTGGGGCAGTCCGTACCACCAGCCGCTGGCCTTCAGGGCGGCGCAGGCGGGGTCGAAGGGACCGGATCCCAGGATTACCAGAGGGCCGGTCGATCCGGCGGAATCCGGGTCCGGCGCCCGGCGGTGCAGGAAGCCCAGGCGGTCCAGCGCCCCCTCCAGGGTGTGCAGGCTTTCGGCGCCCGTTTCGACGAGGGTGATCATGGGGCCGGCCGGGGCTCCACGGGGTTCCGGGCGCCCAGGGTGGACAGGAGATCCCGGAGCCGGGGAGCCTGGAGGTCCCCCTCCCCGGCGATCCATTGGCGGTCGGGGCCCACGGCGGCGAACACCCAGTCCACGCCGGGGCACAGGTCCCGGGCCCCCCTCAGGGCCGAGGCGTCGTCGCAGGTGTCGCCCACGAAGATCACCTGGGTGCTCCGGAAGGCGTCGGCGAGCTGGACGAGGCCTTCGGCCCGGGGCTTGCGCAGGTGGGGGGCGCTGTCGGCCACGGCGGGGATGCGGAAGCCCAGCACCTGGAAGGCGAGGGTGAGCTCGTCCGGCGGGCGGCCGGTGAAGATGGCCAGGTCGCCGGGAAAGGCGTCCAGGTCCTGGCGGCTGACCATGGGGCGCTCCATGCGCCGGGTGCGGGCGTAGTGCTTCTGCACCGTGTCCCGGCAGCGGGGCTCCAGTTCCCGGATGCGCGATTCCAGGTGGGGGAAGCCCTTGCCGGTGGCATGGCGCAGGCCGTCCAGGCCCCCGGCCTCGGCCAGGGCCAGGGCGCCTGCGGTGAGGCGGAAATCGTTGTTGAAGCCCCCCACGCGCTTGAAGGCGGCGAAGTGCTCGTCGTCCCACGCCAGGGACGGCGCCAGTTCGGCCAGGGCGGCGGAAACGGCCTCCACGAAGGACCGGCCCGGATCGATGAGCACGCCGTCCACGTCCAGGGCCAGGAGCCGCCGCTCCCCCTCCGCGGTGGCGAAGGTCGCGGGCAGGTTTCCTCCCGCCGCCCCGCCCAGGGACGCCAGCACCTCGGGCCGGCCCAGGGCGCAGGCCCCGTAGGGGCCCTCCCGCAGCAGCAGCGCGATGCCGTGCCGGTCCACGGCCAGGCGCTGGGTGCGCACGAGGCCCGGAGCGTCGTCCCGCATGAGCACCACCAGCGGCGGGTGGGGCCGGGTGGCGGCGAAGGCGAGGAAGGCGTCCAGGGTGAGCAGGTCCATGGCGTCCAGGGTCGGGGTGCGGTCCAGGTTCAGCCAGATCTGCTCCCGGGGGCCGCAGTCGGAGGCGGCGTCCATGAGGGTGTTCAGCACCTCCCGGCCTTCCAGCCAGAGGGAGCGGCACTCGGCTCCCGTGGCCCGGATCCGGTCCTCCCACTCAGGGCGGAGGGATTCCGCCACCCAGACCCGCACCGGGGAACGTCCCGCCAGCAGGCCCTGGAGCAGGGCGTCGATGGACGCTCCCGCCACGGCTCCGCCAGGGGGGGCGCCCAGTGCCGCCAGGGTCCAGTTCTCCACGATGCCTTCTCCCGTTGCCTTCACCTTTCCAGCTTAGCCCAGGGCGCCGGGCCGGGCGCGGGGAAATCAGGCGGGAATGGCGTGGGCGGCGGGGAGACCCTGGGCAAAAAGCTTCCTGGGCCGGAGCTCCGACTCGGAATCCGCCCACGTCCAGGCGGTGGGATCGTCGAGGATGGCCTTGGCCAGCGCGACGTGGACGGCGTGGCCGGCGCAGTGGGCCTCCACGAAGCCTTCCAGGGGCGCGCCCAGCAGGGCCAGGTCGCCCACCAGGTCCATCATCTTGTGGCGGACGGCTTCGTCCTCGAAGCGCAGGGACGCGTTGAGGGGGCCGTCGGCGCCGAAGACCACCGCGTTGTCCAGGCTGCCGCCCTTGGCGAGCCCCCGGGAACGCATGAAGGTGATGTCGCTTTCCAGGCAGAACGTGCGGGCCAGGCCCAGTTCCCGGACGTACTTCTCCGGGGTGAGGGACAGTTCCCGGCTCTGGCGGCCGATGTAGGGGTTGTCGTAGACGATGGTGTAGGCGAGGCGCAGCCCGTTCCAGGGGGACACTCGCATCCACTTGTCGCCCATGCGCACTTCCACGGGCTTCAGGATCCGCAGGGCGCGGGGCCAGATGGCCATGGGGCGGATGCCGGCTTCCAGGATCAGGCGCACCCAGGGTTCGGAGGAACCGTCCAGGATGGGCAGTTCCTCGCCGTCCACCTCGATGGTGACGTGGTCGATGCCCAGGCCCATGAGGGCGGAGAGGAGGTGCTCCACCGTCTGGAGACGGACGCCGTCCCGGGTCAGGGAGGTGGCCAGGCTGCAGTCGCCCACGAACTCGGCGCGGGCGGGAATCTCCACGCCGGTGGGGGTGTGGACGAAGGTGATGCCCGAGGCCCGTTCGGCCGGCCGGAGAACCACGGTGCAGGGGAGATCGCCATGGAGCCCCCGGCCCGACAGTGTCGCGGCCTGGCGGAGCGTTTGGGCGTGGCGGTTCCGGTGCATAAAATCCTCGCCGAACATTCAGCAAGAACCATGCCTACCCGCTAGTAATTGAATCTAAAGGGATTGATCCGAAACACGACCCGCCCGACTGTGGGCCGATCCACCACACCCTGTGGTCCCGGGGTGCCAGCGGTCCCAGTCCTCCGGGGTGGTCAGCTTGAGGTTGGCGGGGGTGGACGGGATGAGCTTGACCCGCAGGCCCATGGCCTCCAGCAGGGAGACGTCGTCGGTGGCGGCGAACCCCCGGTCCCCGGCCCACCGGAAGGCCTCCAGCCACAGGGACAGCCGCGCGACCTGGGGCGTCTGCGCCCGGAAGATCCCCTCGCGGGGTTCCGTGCCGAGGATCAGGCCCTGGGCATCCACCCGCTTGAGGGTGTCGGTGGAGGGTTCGCCCAGCACCGCGCCGTCCCAGGCGTCCAGGGCGGCCAGGGCTTCGCGGACAGGAAGGGGGGGCGGGAACGGGCGAACGGCATCATGGATGAGCACCGGAGCCGCGGGAGCCTCGGGCAGGGCGGCCAGGGCCAGGGCCACGGAGGCCTGCCGGGTGTCACCCCCCGCCACGGTCCAGTGGGGGACGCCGAAGCACCAGGCCCGAACCTGGTCCAGCCGGTCCTCGGGCACCGCCAGGGCGATGCCCGCCAGGTCCGGCATGCCGGGGGCCAGGAAGGCCCGCACGGTGGCCTCGAGAAGGGTGATGCCGCCCCAGTCCCGGAACTGCTTGGGCGTGCCGCCGCCCATGCGCACCCCCCGCCCGCCGGCGGGGATCACCAGGAAGGGCCGTCCGGACGGGTTGGCCGGGCTCCGCCCGGCTTCCCCGTGCGATCCCCCCCCGCTCATTTCAATTCTCACGGGTGATGAAGGGCTCCAGGCCCCGGTCCTTGAAGAGCTTGGTGATGAGGTCCGAAGCCTTCTGGGCCTCGTCCTGGGTGGCGTAGCTGCCCACCCGCACCCGCTTGACCGTCACGCCCCCCCGGGTCCGGGCCTCCACGAGGTTCACGGGGCCCACGGCCGACTGCAATTCCTTGGAAATCCGCGCGATGTTGGCAGGATCGGCCAGCGCGGCCACCTGGACGGTGTAGGCGTCGCCCAGCATGGAGGCGGGATCGATGGGGGCCGGTTTGCCCTGGGTGTCCACGGAGCGGATGCGCACCCGGGAGGTGCCGCGGCCATGCATGCCCAGTTCCTTGGCCGCCCGTTCCGACACGTCCAGCATGCGCCCCCGGATGAAGGGGCCGCGGTCGTTCACCCGGAGGATGGCGCGCTTTCCCGTGTCCAGGTTGCGCACCTCGATCATGGCGCCGAACGGCAGGGTTCGATGGGCGCAGGTGAGCTCCCGGGGATCGAAGGTCTCGCCGTTGGCCGTGGCCCGGCCGGCGAAGCCGTCGTCCTCCCCGCCGTACCAGCTGGCTTCGCCGGTCTCGGTGTAGACCTTGGCCTCGGCGCGCTCGCCGGGCTCCTCCTGGGCCGGAGTTTCGGGAACGGTCACGACGGGCGCCGCCTCGGGCCGGGTGCAGTGGAGGGAGAAGAGGAGGACCACCACCACCGCCGTGGCCCGGCTCAGGGCCCGGGCTTTCCGGAGGAGGTTCACCTGGATCAGGGAAGGCGCCGCGACGACGGGATGGCAGACCACCTGGATGTCTTCGATCCAGACGCTGAAATGCCTGCTCCAGTTCTGAGTGCACAGCGCATTGAAGTCCATGGTTCTCCGGAAAGATCTTTGGGCGGTTTGAATCCCAAACTTCCATTTTAACCATTTCTTCGCATTTGTAAATTGACATCCAACCGGAAGGGCTACCGAATTTACAAATTGGCCGCCTTAATCAAGTATGTCGAATAATATACTGCAGATAATTTTTACTGCGCCTTGGGGATTTCGGAGAAGCGGAAGACCTTCGGACGGTTCCGCTCGCCCTGGAAGGCGGGGGGGAGACGCTTGATCTCCTTCTCGGCGGCATCCTTGCCGGCAAAGTTGCCGTAGAGCACCTGGTAGCAGGTCCTCCCGTCCCGGAGGGTCATGGGGAGGATGAACAGGTCGGGCTTGCCGTCCTTGAAGAGTTCGGAGACCCGCCGGATGGTCTCGCCCTGGCAGGCGATCTCCAGGCGAAGGACGAAGTGGCCGGCCGGCGAATCCTTGACGTGTTGCGCCCCCTGGGCCACGGCCCGGGTCAGGTCGCCCTTGCGCAGCGCCTCCAGGCGTTCGGGGAGGCTGGCGCCCATGGCCTTGGCCTTGGGTTCGGCCTTGGCCTTGGGCTCGGGCTTGGCCTTGGGTTCGGGCTTGGCCTCGGGCTTGGCCTCGGGCTTGGCCTCGGGCTTGGGCTCCGGTTTGGGGGGTTCGGGTTCGACGTGGGCCGGTTCGGCGGGGGTCGGGACCGCGATGGAGGGGGCGGGCTCCGCTTTGGGTTTGTCGGACACGGGCTGGGCCGGTTCCCCGGGCAGGGCCTTGGGCACGGGGGGGTGGCCCTTGCGGCGCATCCAGAAGAAGCCGCCGAAAAGGCAAGCGGCGAGCAGGAGGCCCACTCCCGCCCACCGGAGGCTGGACGGCCGGGGCAGGTCAGGCTCGGGCGGCGGTGCGTCCACCGGGGTCGCCTCGGGGGGCACCGTCAGCATCACCCGGGGCTCCTCGGCCAGGGTCTCGGGAAGGGGGGGCAGTTCCACGGAGGGGGTGGGAAGTTC
>DBMS01000254.1:7574-18731 GCA_002297665.1 Holophagaceae bacterium UBA692
GAAGGGGCGCGGGATCGGGGATGCCGGGAACCTGCAGGCCTTCGGGCAGGTAGAGCGGTTCGGGGGCCGGCTCCTCGTCCAGGGCCTGGGACAGGTGCTCCAGGTTCGTGGTGGGCCGGGCGGCCTCCTGGATGGTCTCGAAGAGCGAGGGCGCCGCTTCCGCCGGCGGCTCGGGCAGGATCACGGACAGGGGCTCGGGTTCCGGGGAAAGGGCCAGGTCCAGCGCCTGGCGGTCCACGGGGGGCATCTCGTGGAGCCGGGCCCAGTTCATCTCCCGGAGGAACAGGGCGAAGGCCCCCACGCGCATGGGCTCGGCCTGGGCCTCCCGGCTGAGTTCCAGCAGGGTGTGGGTGCCGTCCAGGAGGCTGGTGAGGCGGCCCAGGTCCGGCGGCAGGGAGAGGTCCAGCAGGCTCCGGCCTTGAAGGACCACCACCTGGTTCAGGGGGCCCAGCAGTTCCAGCAGGGCCTCCCGGTCCTGGATGGCCAGCATGCCGCTCAGGAGCAGCTGGGAGGTGTTCAGGGGCAGGCGCACCACGTGGGCGTCCAGTTCCCGGGCCTCGAAGACCGGCAGCATGTCCGGCTGGGCCAGGCAGCCGTAGATGATGCGCTCCACCTGGATCTTGGCGACGTCCAGGAGGTCCCGCTGGGTGATGAAGCCCATCTCGATGAGGTTCTTGCCGATGCTGATGCCGGGCTTGAGGTTGGCCAGGGCGTAGTCCATCTGCGCCTGGGTGATGCGGCCCCGCTCCACGAGGATGGTGGTGAGCCTATCCGCCAGGTGCGTGCTCTGGGCGAAGACGGTGTCGCCGTAGTCCATGTAGATGGTTCGGCTCGGGTCCTGGCCCAGCCTCCAGACCCCCGTCGCCCTGTCTCGGTACCGCCGGAAAAGATCCTGGAGGGCCAGCAAGCTCATCGCACCACCCACCTCTGAAGTTTCAGTTTGCCCGCCTTGACCAGCAGGGAGCCGCCCGGGGCCAGGTCCACGGCCAGCCGGGGGTCCTGCACCTTGACGCCGTCCAGGCTGACGGCCCCCTGCTGGATCAGGCGCTCGGCCTCCTTGCGGGAGGCGGCCATGCCCCGCTCCACCAGGAGCTTGGCCAAGCTCTCGCCCTGGATGGCGGCGACGTCGACCTCGGGGGCGTCGTCGGTCTTCCGCTCGGAAAACCGCTTCACCCACCGCTCCTCGGCGGCCAGGCCCTCGGCCTTGCCGTGGAACTGCCCCACGATCTCCCGGGCCAAGCCCTTCTTGGCGTCCATGGGGTGGCCCTGCTTGAGGGCCTCGATGTCCCGGGGGAGGAGGTCGGTGAGCAGGAGCCACCAGTTCCACATGTTCTCGTCGGAGATGCTCATGGCCTTGCCGAACTGGGTGTCGGCGTCCTCCATGAACCCGATGTAGTTGCCCAGGGACTTGCTCATCTTCTCCACGCCGTCCAGGCCCAGCAGCAGGGGCACGGTGAGCACCACCTGGGGGGGCTGGCCCAGGGCGGCCTGCAGGTCGCGGCCCTTCATGAGGTTGAAGAGCTGGTCGTTGCCGCCCAGTTCCACGTCGCAGGCGAGCGCCACCGAATCGTAGGCCTGCACGAGGGGGTACAGCAGCTCGTGGAGGGCGATGGGTTCGGATGCGTTCATGCGCTTTTGGAAATCATTTCTTTCCAGCATCTGGGCCAGGGTGAAGCGGCTCGCCAGGCGGATCCAGTCCTCGCCGTGGAGCCCGCCCATCCACTCGCTGTTGAAGCGGATCTCGGTGCGTTCGGGGTCGAGCACCTTGAAGACCTGGGCCTTGTAGGTCTCGGCGTTGGCCAGCACCTCGTCCCGGGTGAGGGGCGGGCGGGTGGCCTTCTTGCCGGTGGGGTCGCCGATCATGCCCGTGAAGTCGCCGATGAGGAAGATGACGGTATGACCCAGTTCCTGGAACTGGGCCATCTTGCGCAGCAGCACGCCGTGGCCGAGGTGCAGGTCGGGGGCGGTGGGATCGAAGCCGGCCTTCACGCGAAGGGGCTTGCCGGTGCGCAGGCGCGCCAGCAGGAGTTCCTCCGTGTGGCACGTAACCGTGCCTTTCTTGAGCAGGTCCAGGGCATCCAGGGGAGAAGCGTTTGCCATGCAAGCATAGTGGCGTATCCAGCCGATTTTCTCCAGCGGTTCAGTCGACCTGGATGTCCACAAGCTTGTCGTTCTCCAGCTCCACCGTCAGGGTTGCGCCGGTGGACATGCGCATGCTGACGGAAAGGGCCTTCCGGCCCCCGGCGTCCCGCCGGCGCAGGGTGATGCCCCCGGGGGCCTTGCCCTCCAGGATCTGCTTGAGCTCCGGGCGCTTTTCCGGGATGTCGCCCAGCTTGGCGCGCCAGGCCGCCGAGGCCTTCACGAATTCCTCCTCGGTGGGGTAGTTCTGGGCCAGCCCCGGGTTTTCCCGGTAGAGGGTACGGGCGCCCTGTTCGGTGCGAAGGCTTCGCAATTCGGTGTGGAGCTCGGCCCAGCCCTGGTCCAGGGCCTTGGTGGCCTTGCTGAAGACCACCCAGGCCATGGCCCCGATGGCCAGGAGGAAGCACAAAAGCGCCCCGCCGCAGCCGATGGCCACCTTGCCGAAGAGGGAAAGCCCCTTCTTGGGGGGCGGGGGCGCCGCTTGGTCCCAGGAGGAATCGGGCATGGTCGGGCTCCTACAGAAGGTTGCTGGCCAGTTCGGCCATCCTGCTCCGCTCGCCCTTCACCAGGGTGACGTGGCCGGAGAGCTCCAGGTGCTTGAAGTGCTCGGCGAGGTAGCTCAGGCCGTTGCTGGAGGCGTCCACGTAGGGATTGTCGATCTGGAAGGGGTCGCCGGTGAACACGATCTTGGTGCCGTCCCCGGCGCGGGTGAGGATGGTCTTGACCTCGTGGGGGGTGAGGTTCTGGGCCTCGTCCACGATGATGTACTGGTTGGGGATGCTGCGCCCGCGGATGTAGGTGAGGGGCTCGACGGCCATGTAGCCGCCCTCCTCCAGCTGGGCCGGGGTCATGGAGGACCGGCGGCGCTGCTCCATGTTGGCGGCCACGATGAAGTCCAGGTTGTCGTAGATGGGCTGCATGTAGGGCCGCAGCTTCTCGCTGATGTCGCCGGGCAGGAAGCCCAGGTCGCGGCCCAGGGGCATGACCGGGCGGCTCACCAGGAGCTTGTTGAAGCGCTCCTCGTCCACCACCTGCTGGAGGCCCGCGGCGATGGCCAGGAGGGTCTTGCCGGTCCCCGCCTTGCCCATGAGCGTGACCACCTGGATGGAGTCGTCCAGGAGCAGGTCCAGGGCGAACTGCTGCTCGCGGTTGCGGGGCTTGACGCCCCAGGGGGGCATCTCCAGGCGCTTGAGCGGGTGCACGCGCCCGTCCGAGGCGTAGAACCGCCCCAGGGCCGTGTGGGTCTCGTTGGCCCGGTCCACCAGGGTCACGAACTGGTTGGGGTTGAGGACCTGGTCCGCCTCGGGCTGGAGCCCGCCGTCGAAGAGCTGGTCCACCTTCACGGCGTCCACGGTCCAGGCGGCGGTGCCGGTGTAGAGCTCGTCCAGGGCCACCCGGTCGGTGGTGTAGTCCTCGGCCGAAAGGCCCAGGGCGTCGGCCTTGATGCGCAGGTTGGTGTCCTTGGACACCATGACCACCTTCTCCTTGCGGGTCCCCAGGAGCGCCAGGGCGCAGGCCAGGATCTGGTTGTCCGCCTTGTGCTTGTCCAGCGTCGTGATGGTCAGGTCCAGGGGGTGGTGGGCCACGTCCACCTTGAGGGAGCCGCCCCCCTCCAGGGGCACGCCGGCGCTGAGGTTGCCCAGGGCCCTTAACTTGTCCAGCTGTCGCGAGACGTTGCGGGCGTTGCGGCCGATTTCCGTCTGGTCCTTCTTGAACGTGTCGATCTCCTCGATGACCACGATCGGAATGACCACTTCATGTTCCTGGAAGTGGAAGATGGCGGCGGGATCGTGGAGAAGGACGTTGGTATCCAGGACGAACACCTTCTTGCTGGACGCGACCATCTTGGGAACCTCCATCGGCTGGGGCAGCTCTGGGCAAGCCTAGCACCGTCCCCGCGCGAGGGTGCCGCCCAATTGGAGGCTTGAACCCCGGGTCCAAGCCGCGTTAGTCTAGGGGTCCTGCCCGACAGGACCTGCCGGTATAGCTCAGGGGTAGAGCAACGGTTTCGTAAACCGTAGGTCGGGGGTTCAAATCCCTCTACCGGCTCCAGAACCGCCCTCCATGGCCCCTCGCCCTGGGGGGTTTTTTCCGGTGACGGCAAGCAGTTCCGCCTGGAAAAGCGGCGGGGCGGGTGTGAGACTTGGGGAAACCCGGACCCCCAACCCCAAGCCACGAGGTATCCATGTCACCAGGACGGTTCCACATCGCCGGCAGGGCAGCCCTGCTGTGCGCCACCCTTCCCTTCGCGGGACTCGCCCAGGCCCCGGGCCAGGGCTACCGCCAGCCACCCCAGGCCATCCTGGACGTCATGCGGGCGCCCTCGGCGCCCGTCCCCTTCCTCAACCCCACCCGCGACCGCATGCTCCTGGTGGCCTGGGAGGCCTATCCCTCCATCGGGCGCGTGGCCACGCCCTTCCTGCGCCTGGCGGGCGTCCGCGTCGAGCCCCGGAACCACAGCCGGCACGACACGCCCGGGGGCTACGGCATCACCCCCTCGGCCCAGAGCTACGACCTCCTGCGCATTCCCGACGGCACCGCCATCCATGTGGACCTGCCCAAGGGCGGCTGTCCCGGCGGGCCCGTCTGGAGCGCCGACGGACGGCGCTTCGCCTTCCAGAACGTGGCCGAGGACGCCGTGGAGCTGTGGGTGGGCGACGGCACCACCGGCGCCGTGCGCCGGGTGCCCGGCGTCCGGCTGAACCCCATGCTGGGCGGCGAACTCCAATGGATGCCCGACCAGAAGAGCCTGCTGGTCAAGCTGGTGCCCCCGGGCCAGGGGGCGCCACCGCCCGCGCCCGCGGTCCCCGCCGGCCCCAGCATCCAGGAATCCCTCGGCGGCAAGGGCCAGAGCAGCACCTACGAGAACCGCGACACCCTGGGCAACGCCCACGACGAGGACCTGTTCGACTACTACGGCACCTCCCAGGCCGCCCTGGTGGACGCGGAAACCGGCGCCGTCAGCCCCCTGGGCAAGGCGGACCGCCTCCTGGAGCTGAGCCCCTCCCCCGACGGCGCCCACGTGCGGGTCTCCACCCTCCGCAAGCCCTATTCCTACGTCACCACCTTTGAGCGCTTCCCCCGCCAGGTGGAGGTCTGGGACCTGGCCGGCCGCGCCGTCGCGGCCACCCACCCCATCGCCTCCCTGCCCCTGGCGGACCGGGTTCCCATCCACGGCGCGCCGCTGGGGCCCCGCGCCTTCAGCTGGCGGCCCACGGACGGAGCCACCCTGGTGTGGGCCGAGGCCCTGGACGGGGGCGACTGGAACGTGAAGGTGCCCCACCGGGACAAGGTCATGGCCCTCAAGGCCCCCTTCACCGCCGCGCCGGTGGAGGTCCTCCGCACCGAGCAGCGCTATTCGGGCCTGGCCTGGAGCGAGCGGCCCGGGGTCGCGCTCCTCTATGAATACGACAATAACCGCCACTGGTTCCGCACCTACATCGTCGACTTCGACCAGGCCAAGCAGGCTCCCCGCCTGCTGTGGGACCTGTCCACGGACGAGCAGTACGGCGACCCGGGCAGCCCCGTGGGACGCACGCTGCCCAACGGGACTTCGGTGCTGCGCCAGGAGGGGGATTTCATCTTCCTCTCGGGCCTCGGGGCCTCCCCCGAAGGGGAGCGGCCCTTCCTGGACCGCCTGGACCTGCGCACCCTCAAGACCGAGCGGCTGTTCCGCAGCGGCAGGACCGAATTCGAGCGGTTCCTCGCCTTCACGGGCCCGGGATCCCGCACGTTCCTCACCTGGCACCAGACGCCGGCGGATCCTCCCAACGCCTTCATCCGCACCCTGGGCGCGGCCTGCAAGGCCCCGGCGGGCGAGGCGGCCTTCGTCTCCAAGCGCTCGCCCTTCACCCACATTCCGGATCCCACCCCGGCGGTCCGGCAGATCAGGAAGCGGCTCGTCACCTACAAGCGCGCCGACGGCCTCGACCTGTCCTTCACCCTCTACACGCCCCCCGGGTACCAGGAAGGGAAGCGGGTGCCCACCATCCTCTACGCCTACCCCCTGGACTACGCCGATCCCTCCAAGGCCGGCCAGGTCACCGGGTCCCAGTACACCTTCACCCGGCTGCGGGACTACCGGCTGCTGCTGATGGCGGGCTACGCCATCATCGACGACGCATCCTTCCCCGTGGTGGGCGACCCGAAGAAGGCCTACGACACCTACCTGGAGCAGCTGGTGGCCGACGCCAAGGCCGCCGTGGACAAGGCCGTCGAGCTGGGCGTGGCCGACCCCGACCGCATCGGCGTCACCGGGCACAGCCACGGCGCCCTGATGACCGCCAACCTTGTGGCCCACTCCGGGCTGTTCAGGGCGGGCGTGGCCACCAGCGGCTCCTACAACAAGACCTTGACGCCCTTCGGCTTCCAGAACGAGCGGCGGTCGGTGTGGGAGGCCCCGGACGTGTATCGGCAGGTTTCCACCTTCTTCTTCGCCGACAAGGTGAAGGCGCCCCTGCTCATCGTCCACGGGGCCGACGACGCCAACCCCGGCACCACCCCCCTCCAGGCCACCAAGCTGTTCGAGGCCATCCGGGGCAACGGCGGCACCACCCGGCTCGTCATGCTGCCCCACGAGCCCCACTGGTACACCGCGAGGGAATCCAACGAGCACCTGGTCTATGAAATGCTCAGCTGGTTCGACGCCTACGTGAAGAACGCGCCGCCCCGCTCCTGATCCACCGGAAGGCAGACCCCGTCCCGGCTTCCCCTCCCGCGAGGGGGCGCCGGGACGAATCGCGCTAGAATCCCCCCATGTTCCACCTGCGCCCCTTCCCCACCCTGGCCTTCGCCCTGGGGGTCTTCACCTCCCTGTTCTCGGTGATCAACCCCACCAGCGCCGCCGTCATCTTCTCCGGCCTCACCGCCGGCTGGGACCGCGCCAAGGTGCGCCGGACCGCCTTCCGGGCCAGCTTCACCGCCACCTGCGTCATGGTGGGCTTCGCGCTCCTGGGCAAGGTGGTCTTCGGGGTGTTCGGCTTCACCTCCCTGGCCATGCGGTTCGTGGGGGGCATCCTGGTGATGTACTCCGCCATGGGAATGCTCTACGGCGAGGACCCCCACCTCAAGGACGCCACCCACGAGAAGCCCAACTCCACCGACATCGCCGTCATCCCCCTGGGCATCCCCATGCTGGCCGGGCCCGGCACCATCTCGACGGTGATGGGCTTCACCGCCGGCCTGAGCATCTCCGAGGCCCTGGTGCTGCTGGCCGCGATCCTGGTGAACGGATGGCTGATCCACATGTTCCTCCTGCAGGCGCGGTGGATCACCGGCCGCCTCGGGAGCACGGGGACGAAGATCGTCACGAAGCTGATGGGGCTGATCCTGGCCGCCGTGGCCATGCAGTTCCTCATCAACGGGGTGAAGGAGGTGGCGGCGGAGATCCGGAATCCGGTGGTGGCGGCGGAAATCTAGATCATCCAGGACGACCAGGACGGACTGTAGGCCCCATGAATCTGCGTGGCCGTGTACTGGGAGAGCTGGGTCACCATCGCCCCGGCCGGGACGCTCTGGGTGAGCCAGACGTTGCCGCCGATGGTGGAGCCCCGGCCCAGGGTGATGCGGCCCAGGATCGTGGCGTTGGAGTAGATCGTCACCTCGTCTTCCACGATGGGGTGCCGGTCCACCCCCTTGATGGGGTTGCCGTGCTCGTCCAGGGGGAAGCTCTTGGCGCCCAGGGTGACGCCCTGGTAGAGGCGGACCTTGCGGCCGATGATGGTGGTCTCGCCGATGACGACGCCGGTGCCGTGGTCGATGAAGAAGCCCTCGCCGATGCGCGCGCCGGGGTGGATGTCGATGCCGGTGACGCTGTGGGCGTGCTCGGTGATCATGCGGGGGATGAGGGGAACGCCCAGCACGTGCAGTTCGTGGGCGAGGCGCTGGCTGGTGACGGCGAGGATCCCGGGGTAGCAGAAGATGGCCTCGTCGGGGTTGGTGAGGGCGGGGTCGCCCTCGTAGGCGGCCTCCACGTCCGTGCCCAGCATTCGCCGCACTTCGGGCAGTCGTGAGATGAAGGCCTCGGCCAGGACGCGGGCGCGCTCGGGGGAGGTGCAGGCCTCCCCGCCGTTGCCGGAAACGGCGCAGAAGCCGCGCCGGATCTGCTCCTGCATGCCCTGGAGAATGCGGTCCAGGGCTGCGCCCGCGTGGAAGCCCATGGTTTCGGCGGTGAGCTCCGAAGGCCCGAAATAGCCCGGGAAGAGCACGGACCGCAGGTCCTCCACCAGGTCCACCACCGCCTGGCGGGAGGGGAATTCGCGGCGGAGGTTCGGCTTGGAGTGGGCGCCCTCCCAGCCCTTGCCGGCCCTGCACAGGGCTTCCACCACGGGGCCCAGGGGGGCGGGGTTCCCTTGATCCGGTCGCGCTTCTGGGTTCATGGGAAGCCTCGTTCACAGGTTCAGGAACAAGCATACACAAAGCTCCCCGTGGATCCGTGGCCGGACCGGGAGGAAACCGGCCTCCCGTCGTTGAATCCCGCAACACGCGCGACCGGGAATGCACCCAGCAGATATTTTGTTCCCGTCCCCTCGCCAGGACTTTTCCGGCTCCTATAATTGTCTCATACAGTCCCGACCCCGGACCCCGACGACACCAGGAGGAACCATGCCCAAGCGCCACGGGTGGCTGATGCTATGCCTGACCACGGCCTGGATGCTGGGGCCCCAGCGCCAGCGGGTCCCCTTCGCCCCCCCCCTGCACCGCCCTCCGGCGCAGCAGCGCCCCGTGGCCCTGATCCCGGAGGGCGGCCGCCCCTTGAAGCCCGGCGAGGCCTACCGGCTGGTGCGACCCGGCCAGCCGGAGCCCCGCCGCGGCCTGGAGGGCCTTCCCGCCGGGTTCCGCTTCTGATCAGCCGCGGTCCCGAAGGGCGCTCCGCACGTAGGCGTGGATGGCGGCCGCCACCTGCCGGGCGGTGTGATGCTCGTTGTTGAACACCGCATCGTAGTGGGCGGGATCGGCCAGGTCGGCCCCCAGGCGCTCCTTGACGAACGCGTCCCGACGCCGGGTTTCCACCTTGATGAAGTGCTCCGCTTCCTCCTGGGGAATGCCCAGGCGGCGCGCCATGGACGCCACCCGCCAGGGCAGTCCGGCGTCCAGCCTGAAGTGGAAGGCGTTGTCCAGGCCCCGGCACAGGACGGCCCCGCCGCGGCCCACGATGATGGCGTTGCCCTGCCGGGCGATGCCCACGAGGGTCCCGGCCACCTTGTCGAAAAGTTCGTCGTGGGTGACGCCCCCCCTGGGGTGGAAGCCGAAGGCCTCCAGGTTCCGGGTGGCGTCCCCCAGGCCTTCCAGGAGGTTCTTGGAGATGCCCTCGTCCAGGGCCACCTTGTCGAGGAGGGCCTTGTCGAACACGCTCCAGGGCTCGCCGCCGTCTTCCGAGAAACGTTCCAGCAGTTGCTGGGCCACGGCGAAGGCCTCGCACCCGTAGGACCGGGAGAGGGTGATGGCCGGCCCCGGCCGGGCCTTGACGGGGGCCTTGCCCCGGCGTTCCTGGATGGCCACCCACCCCGACAGACGCTCCTCCACGCTGGCTGGCAGGTTCGTTCCGGACGCCATGGCGCACCTCCCGGGATGCCGACGCGAGCAGATGAACGTTTCCGTAGGACCACCGCAAGTATAGGTCGGCTACGGGGCGCCATCCACCTCGACCCGGTTCCGGCCGGCCTTCTTGGCGCGGTACAGGGCCGCGTCGCTCCGGGCGAGGAGGTCCTCCAGGGGGTCCCGGGCCTGGGCCTGGCTGGAGGCGAGGCCCACGCTGACGGTGTAGGGCACCGCGGCGGCCCCCGCGTGGGCGACCTCTTCCCGGATGCGCTCGGCCACGTGGAGGCCTTCGGCCGGGGAGGAATTGGGCAGGAGCAGCACGAACTCCTCCCCGCCGTAGCGGCAGTGGAGGTCGAATTCCCGGATGGTGCGCCGGAGCACCTCGGCCAGGTGCTGGATCACCCGGTCCCCCGCGGCGTGGCCGTGGCGGTCGTTGACGGCCTTGAAGTGGTCGATGTCGATGAAGAGCACCGAGACGTCCAGGCCGTACCGCTGGTGGTAGGCCAGGACCCGGGCGGCCTGGGCCGTGAAGGCCCTCCGGTTGGACAGGCCCGTGAGGGGGTCCTGGGTGGCCAGTTCCCTCAGCTCCCGGTCCGCGTCCTCCTTGGCGAGCAGCAGGACCACCGCCCCCCCGAGGATCATCATGAGGATCAGGAGGAAGAAGGTGAGGCTCTGCACCATGCCGGTGGAGTATAGGTTGAAGGAACCGTCGGACACGGCCAGGACGGCCCGCACCCCCAGGATCGTGATGAAGGCGAGGTTCGCGGTGCCCAGGATCCGCCGGAACGCCGATTCCCTCGGGGCCGTCACGAAGAGCACCGAAGGGATCGCCATGCAGACCCCCACGCCCAGGGACGTGGCGGCCGAACGGTAACCCGGGGTGCCCTGGAGCAGTGTCACCAGGTTCATGAGCAGGAGGGCCGAACCGGACAGGACGACGTGGACCCGCCGCGCCCGGGGGCGGTCGATGCGGGCCAACTCCAGGGCGACCATGGATTCCAGGAAGAAGCCCGCCAGGAGGAGGTTGTCCGCGGCCAGGACGGAAAGGACCCCCGGCAGTTCCCCCCGCTGGAGCATCAGCAGCCAGGCCAGGGATTGCAGGAGCCGGGCCAGGGCATGGCAGCGCAGGGGATGCCGGTGGCCGGATTCCGCGGCGAACCCTTCGAACAGGAAGATCAAGGCCGCCATGGCGGCGTTTCCGGTGAAGAGCAGCACCAGGACGGTACGGACATCCAGGGCGAAGATTGCCGCGAGCGGCGGGGTCATGGGGTTCCTGTGGGAGGCCGGCCTTCACGTTTGGAACCTCAATATTCCTTCACCCTCCGCTCCGGGTCAATGCCCATGGCGTTCGCTATGGAAAAAACATACATTATTTTCCATTCATCGCATTTCCGTCCAAGTCACGAAATCCGCACGCGGGCGGAGGCCTCGTGGCCGGCCAGGCCTTCGGCCCGCGCCAGGGCCGCGGCCTGGGCGGCC
>DBMS01000286.1 GCA_002297665.1 Holophagaceae bacterium UBA692
CCGGAAGTTCACGGGCGGCCGCGGCGAAAGGTGCGGGTCAGGGCACCTGGAAGTTGAATTTGTGGCAGGGAAGGCAGAGGTTTTCCGAAGGGGCGTGCTCGTGGTGGCAGCGGTCGCAGTCGGCCTCGGTGCCCAGGTGCCGGTTCTCGTGGGGGTTGGTCGGCTTGACGTTGGCCGTGCGGGCCGCAAGGTCCTTGGTCTCCCCGTGGCAGGTGAGGCACTGCTTCTTGGGAACCAGGGCCTTCTTGCCGGTCTTGCCGTGGCACTGGGCGCAGGTGATCCCCTTGTCGGCGTGTTTGGACATGCGGTCCGCCTTTCCCTGGGGCGCCGCGGCGGCGGCACCGGCCGCGCCCATCAGCACCAGGAGCGCCGCGAGGGGCGCCGCAGCCCATTGTCTAGCAGTGATGCGGTTCATTTCTTCTCCGATCGGATGGGTGATTGGCTAGAGCTTGGCGACGTGCCTTCCGGTGAGGTACCCGAAGGTGTAGCAACGGCCCAGCGACAGTCCGAAGACGGTGAGCGGATAATCCACGCCCCCGTAGAAGCCGCCCCCGAGGTTGCCCACCAGGAACAGGCCCTTGATNNGATGGGCTTGCCGTCGGCGTCCAGGGCCTGGTGGTTCTCGTCCACCAGCATGCCGGAGCAGATGGCCGAGAGGCGGACACGGCGGTGGATGCCGTAGAAGGGGGCCTTGAGCACGGGGACGAGGCGGTCGGCGGGCTTGCCGAAATCGCTGTCCTTGCCCGAGGCGACCAGCTCGTTGTAGCGCTTGACGGTGGCCACCAGCGTCGCGGGGTCCGCCTCGATCTTGCGCGCCAGTTCCTCGATCGTGTCGGCCACGTGGGTGTTCACCTGGGAGGGGAACACGCCCTTCTTGACGCCGGGATCATCGGGCATGTAGTGCTTCAGGCCTTCGGGGGGAACCAGCTTGCCGGGCCAGTTCGCGGCCTGGGTCATGTAGTTCGAGTCGAAGATCTGGGAGTAGTGGCCGGCGTTCCCCGGGTCCTTCAGGTAGTTGTTCAGGAGCGACATCTCCACGGTCTCGTTCACGAACCGGCGGCCCTTGCGGTCCACGGCCAGGAAGGGCATGTCGCACATGGAGGCCGGGCCGGCGTCGAAGTCGTGGAGCATCTTGGTGTGGCCGATGGGCTCGAAGACCCCGCCCGCCCAGTAGGCCATGACGAAGCCATCGCCGTTCCGGTCCAGCTGCTTGCGCCCCAGGTGCTTCACGTCCGGGATGAAGTAGTCGGCCATGGCCTTGTTGTTCTGGTAGTCGCCCGTGGCCAGGATCACGCCCTTGGTGGCGAGGAACTTGACGTACTGCCCGTCCGGATCCTTGGCGATCACGCCCAGGATTTCGCCGGCCTTGTTCTGGACCAGCTGGACGGCCGGCATGTTGTAGAAGAACCGGACGCCGGCCTTCTCGGCGGTCTTCGCGAGGGCGCGCATGCCGTCGCCCGTGGTGTAGGGCTTGGGTCCGAAGAAGGACGTCACGTACCCCATGCCGTAGCCGTTGACCTTCAGGATGGCGCGCTGGGCGCCGCTGCCCTGGTCCACCACCGGAGACCCGCCCTGGCGGGCACGGTCGATGACCCACTTGACCGCTTCACCGGAGTGGTAGGCCCACTGCCGAATGAGCTTGGGATTGCAGCGGTGGTTGCTGTCGGCGATGAGCCTGGCCACCAGGGCCTCAACGCCGGCCTTCTCGCTCGAGGCCAGGTCGACGCCGGACCCGGTATTGCCCTGGGACAGGGCGAAGGGGGCCTTCTGGATCACGGCGACCGTGGCCCCGTTCTCGGCGGCGGAGAGCGCCGCGGGAACCCCGGAGGCGCCGGCGCCGACCACGACCACGTCGTAGGTCAGGGTCCGCTTGATCTCCCGGTCGTGAATGGGCCTCGGCTTGGGGAGGAAGGACAGGGTGGCGCCGCCGTCGGCGCTCTTGCCGAAGGCCGCGTCCGGGCCCGGGGTCGGGGTCGGGGTCTTGGACGCCTTGGCCGCTGCCGCCAGGGCCGGGGTGCCCGACAGCCCGAAAAGGCCGGCGGCGGCCGCGCCGCCCGCGGCCCGGGCCAGGAAACTGCGCCGCGACAGGCCGCTCTCGAGCACCTGCTGCGTATAGGGATCGGGTTCCTTGTCTTCCTTGAGGTGGTCCTGACTCATGGCTCATACCTCCTGAATGATGGGATTCATGGATGGAGCGAAGGGACGGCCCAGAAGGCCGCCCCTCCGGGGTTCGAACTAGAAGGTGTAGAGGATGCCGACGCCGAAGCCGGTGGTGGAGGCGCCGGGAGCCACCTTCCCCACGGGGGGGAACAGGGCGTAGCTGGCGGAGCGCTCGTTGTTCATGCCGTAGGCGGACGCATAGAGGTCGACCGTCTTGGCGAGGCTGCGGACGTAGCCCACGCTCCACTGGGTGCCGCCCAGGCCGTTGGTGGTGGCGGGGCCGCCGCCCCGGACGGTGACGCTGCCCGCACCGGCCTTGCCGTAGGATCCGAACAGCTGGTTCATGCCCCAGCGCTGCTGGACCAGGAGGTACCAGGCGTCGCGCTCGTAGTGGTCCACCTTGCCGGCCACGGTCTCGTCCGTGTCGTAGGTGAGGCGCTCGACGATGGCGGAGACCTTGGTGCCCGTGCTGAAGGCGTAGGCCGCCACCAGTTCGTGGCCGGCGTCCTTGGAACCGGCGTTGGTGGCCGTCGCGCCCGCGCTCCCGCCCAGCTGGGCCAGGCCGAAGTAGTTGTTGTGCTGCTCGAAGCCGTAGGTGACGTTGAAGGCGCCCTTCCGGTAGCTCAGCGAGGCCGACCACAGGTCCGGGCTCACCGAAGGCGCCGCGGCGGTGGCCGTCGACTTGCCCTCGTTCACGGAATAGGCGATCCGCCCGGAGAACCCGTTCATGTCAGGGGTCCAGTACTGGACGCTGTTGCCCTGGCGGCGGTTGAAGGCCGCGTCGGCCGCGGTGTTCACCCGGCCGCCCTGGGTGGTGGTCCCGGGCACGTTGAAGCCGGGGTTCGCGGTCAGGGCGTTGTCGAAGGGGTTCAGGCCGCGCAGGGCGCCCACGAACAGGAGGGGGGCCTTGTAGGGGGTGTCCCAGTTGCCGAAGAACACCCGGCCCCAGTTGCCCTCCAGGCCCAGGCAGCTGTTGCGGCTGGTCAGGCTGTTGGGGGCGTCCCCGTCGGGGCTGATGGCGCTTTCGATCTGCCAGATGACCTTCAGGTCGCCGTTGATGCGGTAGCTGCCCCTGAAGCCCAGGTTGGACGTGCCCGAGGTGAGGCGGTTGCGCCCGGGAACGTTGCCCAGGTCCCCGGTGTAGGCCGTGGCCGCGACCTGGGTGGCGCCGCCGGTGGCGGGGGAAAGGCCGGGCGCGGTGGCCCCGCTGGTCTTGATCTGGTCCAGCAGGGGCAGGAAGGTTCCATAGATCTGGACCTCGCTGGCCTGCGCGGAAGCCTGGAAGGGCAGCGCGCAGGCGCCGGCCAGGGCGAAGAGAAGGGACGTGGATTTCAAGACAGACCTCCGGTTAGTTGCCTAGTGGCAGCATTTGTATTGGGTGTTGAGTTGACTACCTACGGGTCCTTAATTTTTCTGGACTAGGCAAGCGTAAATCCATTCGATCTTTTTTTCTCGGTACCAGGACGCCCAATATTGGTAGATTTCGGACGGGCCATCCCGCATGGGGCGGTCGCGCCAAGGGGAAGACCTCCGTCACTCCTTGCCGGGAATGCCGGCCCCGGCCAGGCTGCGCGCCTTCCGGAAGCTGGTGGGGGTTTCGCCCGTGGCCTTGCGGAACGCCTTCGTGAAGTTGGACTGGTCCTCCCAGCCCAGGTCCGCGGCGATCTGCTGGATGCTCAGGTCCGAGTGGACCAGGAGGCGCTTGGCCTCCAGCATGCAGCGCTCGATGACGATGAGCTGCGGCGTCTTGCCCAGCACCAGCCTGCAGGCGGCGCTGAGCCGCCTGGGGGTGCAGCGCAGGCGCTGGGCATAGAACCCCACCTCCTTCCCGGTCCGGTAGTGCCCGTCCAGTTCCTGCAGGAACGCGTGGAAGAGCTTGAACTCGCCGGTGAGGCGGGCCTGGGTCTGGGTGGCCTGCGCGTGGATGCGCGGCTGGAGGAGGTGCAGGAATGCCGACATGAGATGGCGCAGCACGGGCCGCGACTCGGCGGACCCGGACTTCGAGATGTTCCACATGAGCCGCGCCAGGGTCCCCATCTGGCGGCTGAGGGCGTCCCCCGGCAGGGGCAGGTTGGGCGAGGCGAGAAAGTCGGAGAACACCCAGGAGGCGTCCTGGTCCAGGAACTCCTCGCCGAAGTCGATCATCCACCCTTCGTCCTGGGCGTCGGGCATGTAGAAGTGCTTCTTCCCCTTGGCGACCAGCATCACCCAAGGTCCGAGGATCCGCGTTTCCACCCCGTCCACCAGGTGCGTCCCGGATCCCCGGAGGATGAGGATGACCTGGTGGTGGGGATGGCAGTGGGGCTCCGGCAGCCCCTTCATCCAGTTCACGTGGCTACGCTCGTCGAGGAGCCAGACCTTGAAGACGGTTTCCATGGCCAAGATTCTAGAGGATGGTGTCGTCAATTGGCCGATTATTCTTGGGGTGGCGGTGCCTTTGCGCATGGGGTACCGCGTTCGTTGCGCAAAAAGGTCCGGCCTGCGGAGGGGAGCAACCGGATGGCTGCTCCCCTTTCCTGTGGAAATCGGGACGCCCGGACGGGGAACAAGCCCTACCGGATCCCCATCCGACCATTCCTTTCTAGCCGGATGATCACGGTTTCAAGGCACCTGGGGTTTGTTGACACGCCCCAACACATTAAAAAATAGTTCTTCACGGAACTCCGAGAAAAGCCGGACGGAGCTCGAGAAAGAGGTATGCCTCGTCCCGGTGTCCGTATGCAAACCCATGATGCCTGAAGTCTGCTGCTGTCGACCTGTTACCCGGTGAATCCGGCAAACGCCATCGAAGGGCCAATCGCCGAAGGCGCCGAAAAGACCGAAGGTTCCGGGGAAGGTCAGAGCCAGGTTCGCCCTCTACACGCAGGGGAATTCCCAGGATCGCCACGCATGACCTCAGGGAACATCACAGATGAGGCGCGCATTCCAGGCTTGCATGCGGCTCTTCCCGGACCGGACGGGAACCACCCTGATCGCTTCCCAGGAATTCCATGAGATTCATGAGAACAACCACCTGTCTCCCCATCGCGGCCGCCCTGCTTGCTTTTGCGCCCAGCGCTTCGGCGGCGTTGCCAGCTTGCATGACCCAATGCGCCCACTCCTGCGGCAATTTGTGCTTCACCAGCCACGCTTGCCTCATCCGGTGGCGCAACGTCGAGCCCATTCCAAACCAGCCCGGTTTCTTTCTGGTCACCTGCAGGTATCGCGGCGGGTATGTCACGACATCGGACGGAACTTGGTTCTGCTGCAATCACACGATTGCCACCCATGACCACACCGGCATAGGGACCCACTGATATGACCCGAACCGACATGAGGCTTATTCTCCGAACCATATCGCTCGCGGCCGCATCCTTCGTGAGCCCGGCCATGCACGGCGCTGATCCTGCCCCGGTCCCGGAGTTCCACGTACCGGCACGCATCGCCGAGGGCCATGCGGGTCCGTGGCGACCCTTCCGGATGCAAGACTTGACATTCCCCCGGCCCGACTACAATGGATTCCTCGACCTCGATGCCAGTCTCGAAGGCGGGAATCTCATCCTGGCCCTCGAAGACCGCTTCACGATCCTCCAGGCAAAGGGACGCCAGGACTTGCGCGCAGCGACCCGCGCCGTGTCCGGCCCGATTCCCGCGAGCCCCATGGGCGCCTACTACGGTGGCCTCAAATACCGGCAAGGGCGGTTCCATGTCCGCTCTGGAACCACCATCCTGAGGCAGGATCCGGCGACCGGGGCCTGGTCGCCCTGCTTCAAGGCGCGTCGCATCTTCTCCCAGTTCGAGATCCTGCCCGGAGGCCGGGTACTCCTGGTTTGCCCGACGGACAGGCCCACCGTGGTGGACATGCCAGCGATCTGGACGCACGAGATGGTCTGTTCGGCCGGCAACGAGCGGATGCCCATCGCTGAATTGTACGAGGCGTCCCGTCCGGACCGCCCGGTTCGCACCTATCCGTTCCCGCCAGCCATAGCCCCTGCCTGCATGCAGGTCAACGGATTCCCGCTGATCGACCGCACCTTCCAGGTAAATGATCACTTCTTTCTGATCAATTCGCAGGCCGGGCAGGTGTTCGTGTTCGACGCGACGAACCGCAGCATGGCCGCCCCCGATACACCCTGGACGCGCCTCGACACCTCCTTCCTGGCTTGGGTCGACCGGCAAGGCCTCCGCCCGCTCAAGGAGGCTGGCGAGACCCGCGTCTCCTGCCACGCCTTTCCCCTCCGGATGCACACCTATCCCCAGGATGGCCGGACCGTCCTTTTCGCCGTGATCCAGAACTCCGCCATCGACGCGGAGTACACCCGGCGGATGGACGCGTTGGAGCGCAAAGCCGGCAACCGGTTCGCCCCGCTACCTCGGGTGTTCACCCCAGCCGAACGTGCCGCGTGGACGTGGATGACTTACTGGGTCTACGACATCCAAACCCAGCGCTTTTCAAGACAGGAGGATCCCCGGTTGGCCGGGCTGCGCCTGGACTTCACTCGGCATTGGCTGACGTCGGCGGGGAATGCGATCCCCGCGGCTGAGCTGGGGCTCGGGGGAGGTGCGGCATCCGTCGGACACACTGCCGATTGACCCTCAGACAGCCCCCCGAGCCTCCCTGATCCATTGGACCTGCGCTGTTCCGAGCATCGCGTTCAAGCGCAGCAACCGCCCTGGTCCAATTTTTTGGTTCTTCACGGAATTGAGTGAGGGTCTCGGCCCACACCACTCTGGCCTGCTCTTGGAAAGGGCCCTGGGACGGGTGGTCGAAAACTGTCATGTCCCCGTCATCGTGGCAGTTCGAAACGCCTTGTCGACGCATCTCCTCAAATCCGTGAAGAACCCATTAAATCAGCCCGGTTGGGGGGAGAAAGATTCGAACTTCGGTTCGCTGCCGCTCACCCCGCGGCACCGGCGCGCACGGGGATCCGCCTGCGG
>DBMS01000092.1 GCA_002297665.1 Holophagaceae bacterium UBA692
GGCTCGGGCGCCTTGACCGGCTCCGGGGTGGGCTCGGCCGCCTTGACCGGCTCCGGGGCTTCCGGCGCCTTGGCGGCGGGCGCCTCGGGCGCTGGGGCCGCGTCCGCCACCTGTTCGAACTTGATGACCGTCACCGGGCACCCGGCGGCCGCGGCGACGATGCCGGCCTCAAGGCTCTTCTGCAGGTCNNGCCTTGAGGGGCGCCTTCTCGGCCCGGTTCTCGGTGGTCTGGCCATCGGCCCGCACCGCCGCGTTGATCACACAGGTATCGTCCGTGACGTGGAAAACATCCGCGCACTCGGCCTCGCAGGCGTTGCAGACGATACAACCTTCGTCGATCCAGACTTTGATGATTGCCATGGTCAGCCCACCGCCTCGAAGATTTCCTTGTAGCGGTCAGCCATGCTGCTCGCCATGATCTTGTCCTGGAGCTTCATGAACCCGTAGAGGAGCCCCTCGGGCCGAGGCGGGCAGCCTGGAATGTAGACATCCACGGGAACGATCTTGTCCACCCCCTGGATCGTNNATCACCCACTTGGGCTCGGGCATCTGGTCGTAGAGCTGCTTGATGATGGGCGCCATCTTGTACGTCACGGTCCCCGCCACGATCATCAGGTCCGCCTGGCGCGGGGAGGCCCGGAAGATGCCGCAACCGAACCGGTCGAAGTCGAAGCGCGCCGCGCCGGCGGCCATCATCTCGATGGCGCAGCAGGCCAGCCCGAACGTCATGGGCCAGACGCTGGTGGCCCGGGACCAATTGATGACTTTCTCAACCTTGGTGGTGATGAGGATGTTCTCCAAGGCGGAGGGTTGATTCATCATTCCCATGTGAGGGCTCCTTTGGACCAGATGTACCCGTAACCGAAGAGAAGCAGGAACAGGAAAATGCCCATCTCGACGAGGCCGAAGATGGCGAGTTCCTTCATCTGGATGGCCCAGGGCATGAGAAAGACCGTTTCCACGTCGAACACCAGGAACATGACGGCCACCAGGTAGTAGCGCACCGAGAACTTCTCCCGGGCCTCGGCGACGGTCTTGATTCCGCATTCGTAGGTCGAGTATTTGGCCGCCGTAGGTAAATGCGGACGAACGACTCTGGAAATGCCCCAGATCACCACCGGCAAAGCGATGGCGACCAGTATCAGCAATAAAACTGGAACATAACTGCGCATGGCACCTCCCGGGGGAGCGGTCGTTAGGATTTCCATTGTGGTGTCCAGGCCCGAGGCCGGTCAATGAAGGATACCCGGGGAATTTAGTCAATAAGACCGTTTGAACCCCTGGTCAAACCGACACACTATTAAACCATGGTAACCCCGCCCACCCCCCAACCCGAACCCGGAAGCCCCCTTCTGGCCGGCGAAATGACCACCGTCTTGGCAGCAGAGGAACTTACCAAGACCGAATACCGCCCGGCCTCCCTCTACCCTTCCCTGGACCTGACCCGGGAACCGGTGGACTTCGCCCTTTTCCAGGCGATCCCCCTGGATTTGATGTTGAAACATCGATTTGTCCCGGTGCATGAACGGGACGGCGCCCTCTGGCTGGCCATGGCCGATCCCCTCGACGTGGTGGCCCAGGACCTGCTCCGCATGCACCTGAAGCGCCCCCTGCGCTTCGCGGCGGCCCCCTTCGCCCAGATCCAGGTGGTGCTCAAGAAGTCCGAATCGGGCCAGAAGGTCCTTGAAGAGGCCGGCGAGGCCCTCCGGGTCCAGGTGCTCCGCGAGGAGGACATCGACGAGGACGTGCTGGACCTGGAGAACCTCACCGACAAGGAGGAGGCGCCCATCATCCGCCTGGTGGACACCACCATCTTCAACGCCCTGCAGCGGCGGGCCTCCGACATCCACCTGGAGACCACCAGCACCGGCTTCCAGATCAAGTACCGCATCGACGGCAGCCTCTACGCCGCCGCCGACCCCATCGACCGGCGCTTCGCGTCGCCCATCATCAGCCGCATCAAGGTCATGTCGGAACTGGACATCGCCGAGAAGCGAAAGCCCCAGGACGGGCGCTTCAAGCTCAAGGTGCGGGGCCGGGCCATCGATTTCCGCGTGAGCATCATGCCCACCATCCACGGCGAGGACTCCGTCATCCGGATCCTGGACAAGGAGAACCTCAGCGAGGAGTTCAAGAGCCTGAGCCTGGACATCCTGGGCTTCTCGCCCGCCGAACTGGCCCGCCTGCGCCGCTTCGCCCGGGAGCCCTACGGCATGTTCCTGGTCACGGGCCCCACCGGCAGCGGCAAGACCACGACCCTCTACGCCGTCCTCAGCGAGATCCGCAGCCCCGAGGACAAGCTGATCACCATCGAGGATCCGGTCGAATACCAATTGGAGGGGGTCACCCAGATCCCCGTCAACGAGAAGAAGGGCCTCACGTTCGCCGTGGGGCTCCGGTCCATCCTGCGCCACGACCCGGACAAGATCCTCGTGGGCGAGATCCGGGATTCCGAGACCGCCCAGATCGCCATCCAGTCCGCCCTCACCGGGCACCTGGTGTTCACCACCGTGCACGCCAACCACACCCTGGACGTGCTCAGCCGCTTCCAGCACATGGGCGTGGAGGTCTACAACTTCGTCTCGGCCCTCAACTGCATCCTGGCCCAGCGCCTGGTGCGCACGCTCTGCGTCAAGTGCAAGCGCCCCGTCCAGGCCCCCGGCGCCCAGGAGCTCAAGGAGAACGGCCTGACCGAGGCCTGGGCCCGCACCGCCACCTTCTACGAGAAGGTCGGCTGCATCGAGTGCAGCGGCACCGGGTTCCGCGGCCGGCAGGCCATCATCGAGTTCATGGGGCTCAACGACGACCTGCGCGAGCTCATCACGCGCAGGGCCTCGGTGCGCGAGATCAAGGAGGCCGCCCGGAGCTACGGCATGCAGAGCCTCCGGGAAAGCGCGGTGGAAAAGGTGCGGCAGGGCGTCACCACCCTGGCCGAGATCAACAAGGTGACCTTCCGCGAAAGCGAATGATTTATTTTTACAAATCGTTCCGTTAACTCATAAAGGCAACGGGCGCAGACTCATGGTTCCTCCCGGCTATCGGGACCCTTTTCAGAGGAACCATGACCAGAATCGCCTGCCTCCTGGCCACCGCCGCCCTCGCGGCGCTTCCCGTCTCCGCATGGAGCGACCAGGGCCACCGCCTTGCCGCCCGCGGCGCCGTCAAGGACCTCCCTCCCGACGCGGCCATGTGGTTCCGCACCCTGGAAGGCAGGATGGCCGACCACGCCAGCGATCCCGACGCCTGGAAGGTGACCGACCCTTCCGAGCATCCCCGGCACCACCTGGACTGCGAGCCCTACGGCGGTCCCGGCAACGTGCCCCTGGACGAGGACGCCGCCCGGAACCAGGTGGGCCCCGACCGGTTCCAGGCCTCCGGCCAGGTGCCCTGGACCATCCTGGCGCGGGTCGAGGAACTCACCCGGGCCTTCTCCACCCAGGACCCGTACGAGGTCGTTTTCCAGGCCTCCATCCTCAGCCACTACGTGGCCGACCTCCAGGTGCCCCTGCACACCACCGCCAACCACAACGGGGATGAAACCGGCCAGCACGGCGTGCACCACCGCTGGGAAAGGGGCCTGGTCGAGCGCATCGTGGAACGGGAGGGATGGGTTCCGGAAGTCCGGCCCGCCGTCCTGGGTCCCGAGCCCGCCAAGGCGCCCTGGGCGTGGCTCCGCCAGAGCCACAACCTCGTGGCAGGGCTCCTCCGGGACGACCTGGGCGCCAGGCTCGGCCCCCCCGAGAAAGGACAGGCCGAGCAGGACGCCTACTGGACCGCCTTCATGGAGCTGCAGGGACCCCACGTGAAAGAGCAGCTCAACCTCGCCGCGCAGCGCACCGCCGAGATGATCCTGTACGCCTGGACCCGCGCCGGAAAGCCCCGGCCCCCGGTCGCCTACCCAACCGGATCGGCTCAACCCTCTCGCTGACGTTTGGTTCTGGTGGCCTGGACCCTTGCCGGCCAGCCCACCCCATGAAAAACCCCCCGGGTGACCGGGGGGCGGTTGACGATACGGGGATTCTACTGGGGCCGGGTCCAGCGCAGCACGGGCTTCCGGGCGGCGGTGGTCTCGTCCAGCCGGCGCATGGGCGCCAGCACCGGCGCCTGGTGGAGCGCGTCGGGGTTCTCGGCGGCTTCCCGGGCGATGTCCTTCATGGCCTCGATGAAGGCGTCCATCTCCTCCTTGCCTTCGCTTTCGGTGGGCTCGATCATCAGCGCGCCGTGGACGATGGCCGGGAAGTAGATGGTGGGCGGATGGAAGCCTCGGTCGATGAGGCCCTTGGCCACGTCCAGGGTGTGGATGTCGTGCTGCGCCAGGTAGCTGTCGTCGAAGATCACCTCGTGCAGGGTGGGCGTCTGGTACTCCAGGTGGTACGTCCCCTCCAGCTGCTTGCGGATGTAGTTGGCGTTCACGATGGCCCGCAGGGTGGCCGCCTTGAGGCCGTCGCCGCCATGGCTCGCGCAGTAGGTGAGCGCGCGCACCAGGATGCCGAAGTTGCCGAAGAAGGTGTGGACCTTGCCCATGCTCTGGGGACGGTCCCAATCCAGGCGGTAGCTGTGCGCGGGCACCTGGCCCTCGCCCACGGCCCGGGTCTCCCGCACGACCACGGGCCGGGGCAGGAAGGGCTCCAGGGCCGCGGAGCAGGCCACGGGCCCCGAACCGGGGCCGCCGCCGCCGTGGGGGGTCGAGAAGGTCTTGTGGAGGTTGAGATGCATGACGTCCACGCCGAAGTCGCCGGGCCGCGCCACGCCCACCAGGGCGTTCATGTTGGCGCCGTCCATGTAGACCAGCCCGCCCACGCCGTGCAGCGCGTCGCAGATGTCCTTGATGCGGTATTCGAAGACGCCCAGGGTGTTGGGGTTGGTGATCATGAGGCCCGCCACCTCCTCGCCCAGCTCGGCCAGGAGGGTCGTGAGGCCCTTCTTCACCTTGCCCGAGGCGTCCACGACGTCCTCGAAGCTGACGGTCCCATCCGCCTGGGACGCGATCTCCACCACGTCGTAGCCCGCCATGGCGGCGGTGGCGGGATTGGTGCCGTGGGCGCTGTCGGGGATGAGGATCACCCGGCGCTTGCGGCCGTGGGCCACGTGGAAGGAGCGGATGAGCATGACGCCCGTGAGCTCTCCCGCGGCGCCGGCGCTGGGCTGCAGGGTGACCGCGGCCAGGCCGGTGATCTCCTTCAGCCACTCCTGGAGGGTGTGGATGACGGCCAGGTTGCCCTGGACGTGGGCGGCGCCGGCCATGGGATGACTGTCGCAGAAGCCGTCCAGGCCCGCGGTCTTCTCGTTCAGGCGGGGATTGTGCTTCATGGTGCAGGAGCCCAGCGGGTAGAGGCCGTCGTCCACGCCGTAGTTCCACTTGGAAAGGCGCGTGAAGTGCCGGATGACGTCCACCTCGGTGACCGAGGGCAGCGCGTCGAAGGCCGTGCGCCGAAGATGCGCGGGACGGGTGTCCTTGGCGGCGGGAACGTCGAGCCTGGGCAGGTCCATGCCGACCTTGCCGGCCACGGAGCGCTCGAAGATGAGGGGTTCGCGGGTGCGGTTCATCATGGCTTCGTCCTTATCCGACCACGCTGGGAACGCGGGCCAGCACCTCGACGAGGTGCTCGATCTGTTCGCGGCTGTTGAGTTCCGTGGCGCACCACAGGATCCGGTTCTTGAGGCTGGCCGCGTAGGGCGTGAGGTCAAGGCCCGGGAGGATGCCCTCCTTGGCGCATTCCGCCTGCAGGGTGGCCATGTCGCCCTTGTATTCCGTAACGAACTCGTTGAAGAAGGGCGCGGAGAATGGCGCCGTGAAGTCCGGCAGCTCCAGGAGCCGGTCCCGCAGGTACTGCGCCTTGGCGGCGTTCTGGGCCGCCAGTCCCTGGAGGCCATCGGGGCCCGCCAGCTGCAGGTAGATGTTGGCCCGCAGGGCGACCAGCCCCTGGTTGGAGCAGATGTTGCTGGTGGCCTTGTCCCGCCGGATGTGCTGCTCGCGGGCGGTGAGGGTGAGCACGTAGCCGGTCGTCCCGTCCAGGTCCCGGGTCTGCCCCACCACCCGTCCGGGGATTTCGCGCTTCTGCGCGTCCTTGACCGTGAGGAAGCCCAGGAAGGGCCCGCCGAAGCTGGGCCGGTTGCCGAAGGACATCGCCTCGCCGCAGGCCATGTCGGCGCCGGCGCGGCCCGGGGCCTCGAACCAGGCCAGGCTCAGGGCCTCCTGGGTCACCGACACCACCAGGGCGCCCGCAGCGTGGGCCAGTTCTCCGATGGCCGCGAGGTCCTCCACGCAGCCCAGGAAGTTGGGGTAGCCCACCAGGAACGCGGCCACGTCGCCGTTCAGCTTGGCCTTGAGATCCTCCAGGTCGGTCACGCCGTCCTTGAGGTTCACCACCACCAGCTTCAGGCCCTCGTGGGGCGTGATGTTGGTGCAGAGCACCTCCTGGTAGTGGGGATGGAGCCCCTGCGAGATGAGGATCGTGTTCTTCTTCTTCTGGAGCCGCACCGCCATGAGGGCGGATTCGACGCAGGCCGTGCCGCCGTCGTAGAGGCTGGCGTTGCCCACCTCCAGGCCCGTCAGGTCGCACATGAGGGTCTGGTACTCGAAGATGTGCTGGAGGGTGCCCTGGCTGATTTCAGGCTGGTAGGGCGTATAGGCCGTGAACCACTCCTGCCGGCTGATCATCTGGTCAACCGCGGAAGGCACGAAATGATCATAGGCCCCGGCTCCCAGGAAGCGGGCCGTGAACCGGGTGTTCAAGTTGGCCAATCCCTGCATTTCCGCAAGCACTTCCTGCTCGGAAAGCTGACCCGGAAGGTTCAGCTCCCGGTGAAGGCGAAGGGATTCGGGGATCCCCACAAGGAGTTCCTCGGCCCTCTGGACGCCTATGGCGTCGAGAAGGGCGCGATCCTCCGAAGGGGCCGTGGGCAGGTAGCGCATAGGGCAACCTCATAAAGAGTGGGAAACGATGATCAACCGTTCACCGTGAAGGGTACCATGGCGCCGCCCCTGATGCCTCGCCTTCAGGGGTTCAGGATGGGGTGTGACGGTTTTCACCGACCGGTTCAAGGACCCGGACGGGCCGCGGTCAGGCCACCGTATCGATCAAGCTGCCGGGCGCCTCATTGGCCTTGGCCGTTTCAAGGTTGGGCCCCTGTCCCGCCCCGGCCTTGGGGCCGGCCGCCTTGGCACGCTCCCGCGCCAGTTCCGCCGACGCCTGGGACACCATGGAAGCGGCCTCGGCGGCCACTGAGCGGTCCTGACCCGAAGGGTCCGCCGGGGCCAGGGCGGCCGCCATGATGCGGGCGGCCTTCACGAGGGTGGCCTGGGGGTTGTCCTTCACGGGTGAGCTGTCCACGGAGACCTCTCCGCCCACCGCGTAATTCCGGCCGTCCGGTCCCCGCTGGTAGGCGTAGCTCGCCCCCGAGGTGACGACCCCGGCCCCGGCGGCGATGTGGGCGGCCTCATGGGCCTTCACGGCCGCGTCCCGGGCCTGGAGCCGGGCCACCTCGGCCTTGGCTTCGGGGGAGAGGTCGAGGGTGTCCCCGGCGCCCGAGGCCTTTGCCGCCAGACCAGCAGGTTTCTTGGCGTCACGGGCCTCCTTGCCGTCCCCGGGCTTCCCGGGCAAAGCCTGGGCGGCGCGGCGGGGGTCCTCCGCGACGGAAGGGAAGGAAAGGGACGGAACGCCGTCGGTCATGGCACTTCATTATCGGCCAACCTGCCATCCGGAATGAGGGTTTTCCGGACCCGGGCCCCTGTTCCACGTGGAACAGCGCGGCTCGGGCCCATGCCTTTGGGTTACTCTGGAGGCATGCGTTGCCCCTTCTGTGGCCATATCGAAGACAAGGTGGTGGATTCCCGCGAATCCCGGGAAGGGGATGCCATCCGGCGCCGCAGGGAGTGCCTCAAGTGCGGGCGCCGCTTCACCAGCTACGAGCGCCTGGAGGAGCTTCCCATCCTCATCGTCAAGAAGGACGGCCGCCGGGAAGCCTTCGACCCCCACAAGCTCATGCGCGGCATGACCGCCGCCTGCCAGAAGCGCCCCGTTCCGCTGGGCAGGCTGGAGGAGGTGGCCGGGGACATCCAGGCCCGCCTCATGGAGATGAGCGACCGGGAACTGCCCAGCCGGCAGCTGGGGGAAATGGTCATGGACGCCCTCAAGGGGCTGGATTCCGTGGCCTACGTGCGCTTCGCGAGCGTCTACCGCGATTTCAAGGACCTCCCCGACTTCGTGAAGGCCCTGGAGGGCCTGATGGTGCCCCCCGCACCGGCGCCGGCCCGGCCCGCTCCCCCCGCGCGCCAGGCGCCTCCCGCC
>DBMS01000033.1:0-15499 GCA_002297665.1 Holophagaceae bacterium UBA692
GCCCACCGCGGCCAGCGCGCCGATGGGATCCGCAGGGTCCGGCCGGCGCGCCTCGAGCACCTGGCGGATGACCTCCATCTTGCGGCCCAGGCTCGCCCCGGCCACACCGGTTCCCGGGCCCACCGCCTCGGCCGGGTCCAGGCCCGTGAAGGCGCACACCAGGATCGCGGCCACGGAGCTGTTGGCGATGCCCATCTCGCCCACCCCCAGCAGGGCGAAGGGGTGGGCCGGCAGGAGCGCCACTTCGTCCAGGCCGGCCTGCACCGTGGCCTCGGCCTCGGACCGGGTCATGGCCGGTTCGGCCAGGGCGTCCCGGGTGCCCCGCAGGACGTTGCGCTGGGAGACCCCGGGAAAGGGACAGGGGGACGCCACGCCCACGTCCACGACCCGGTGGTGGATGCGGTTGGCCCGGCAAAGGGCGGAGACGGCCGCGCCGCCTCCGGCGATGTTGGCCATCATCTGGACCGTCACCTCCTGGGGGTAGGCCGATACCTGGTGGCGGGCGAGGCCGTGGTCCCCCCCGAAGGTGAGGATGCAGGCCTCCGGGTCTGCCGGGCGCAGGGTGCCGGCGATCCACGCCAGTTGCGCGCCAAGGCCTTCCAGGCGCCCCAGGGCCCCCAGGGGCTTGGTGAGGTCGTCCACGTGCCGCAGCACGGCAGCGCGGAAGGCCGGGTCGAGGGAGGGCAGGGCCGGAAGGCGCATGGGGTTCCTCGTCAGGGAAGTTCCAGGGCGAGCCCCTGGGCGGGAGCGGCCATCACGCGGAAGACGGCCGCGATGAGCTCCGGGGTGAGGATGGCTTCGGGCGGGCCGAAGCCCACCAGCCGTCCCTGGTCCAGCACCATGACGTCGTCGAAGCGGAAGGCGGTGCGCAGATCGTGAAGGCTCACCAGGAGCGTCGAGCCGGCGCTGGCCAGGCCCCGGCCCAGCCGGAGCACTTCGAGCGCGTGGCGCACGTCCAGGTTCGCGGCGGGCTCGTCCCACAGCTGAAGCGGGGCGCCGGTGGCCAGGGCCCGGGCCAGGAAGACGCGCCGCCTTTCGCCTCCGCTCAGCTCCGTGATGGGACGGGCCTCCAGGTGCAGGATGTCCAGGGCCTCCAGGGCGGCCTCCACCCCGCGGCCGTCGTCGCCCCAGGCATGGCGCCCCTGGGCCACCACCTCCCGCACGGGGAACGCGAACTCGGCGTGGCTCTCCTGCCCCAGCCAGCTCAGGGTCCGCCCCCGCTCGAGGAAGGGGATGCGGGCCAGGTCCCGGCCCTGCCACCGGATGCGCCCCCGCGCGTGGAGAAGGCCCGCCAGCACCTGGAGGAGGGTGGATTTCCCCGCGCCGTTGGGACCGACCACGGCCACCATCCGCCCCGGTTCCAGGGCGACCGACACCTCCCGGAGGCGGGTGCCCAGGGTGAGGCCCTCGGCCTCCAGGGCGGGCTTCAGCATGGGTTCCGCCGGAGCATCCAGAGGAGGAAGGGTCCCCCGACGAGGGCGGTCATGGCGCCCAGGCGAAGGCCTCCCGGCACGAAGCGCGTGGGCAGGTCGCACAGGAGCACCAGGGCGGCGCCGCCCACCATGGACAGGGGCAGGAGCCGCCGGTGGTCGGGACCGAACGCCAGGCGCAGGAGGTGGGGCACCAGCAGGCCCACGAAGCCCACCACCCCGCCCACCGCGGTGGCCAGGGCCGTGAGCACCGTGGACAGCGCGATGAGCTGCCACCGCAGGCGGCGCACGTCCACCCCCAGGCTCTGGGCCGAGGGCTCACCCAGGCTCAGGAGGTTCATGGGCCGGCCCAGGGGCAGCAGCAGGGCGCAGCCCAGGAGCACCCCGGGCAGGCCGATGGCCACGTGCTCCCAGGTGCGGTTCTCGATGCCGCCCATGAGCCAGAAGAGGATCTGGCCGCTCACTTCGAACTTGCCGGCCGACATGGCCAGCAGGAAGCTGGTGCCCGCCCCGAAGAAGGCGTTCAGGGCCACGCCCGAGAGCAGCAGGTGTTCGGGGCTCGCCCCGCGCCGGGCCAGCACCAGGACCGCGCCCGTGGCCAGGAAGGCTCCGGCGACGGCCGCCAGCGGCATGGTGAGCAGGCTGGCCTGGCAGCCCAGGGCCAGCACCGCCACGGCGCCCAGGGCGCCCCCAGCGCTCACGCCCAGGAGGCCCGGGGACGCCAGGGGGTTTCGGAAGAAGGCCTGCATCGTCACGCCCGAAGCGGCGAGCCCGGCCCCCACCGCGATGCCCACGAGGGTCCGGGGCAGCCTCAGGTCCCAGAGGATGGTCCGGTCCAGGGCGTCGCCGCGTCCGGCCAGGGCCCTCAGGAGCGCCAGGGGCCCAAGGTTGGAGTCGCCCAGCCCAAGGGAGCCCGCCACGGCCAGCAGGAGGATCAATCCGAGCACCAGCCCGGCCCGGCGCCTCACCGGAACCGCTCCGGGTGCAGGGCGCGGGCGAGGAATTCGTACGCGTCGATGCGGGCCTGGCTGGTGGCCGACATGAGGGGTCCGGGCACCTCCACCAGGTTCCCCCGGCGCAGCGCGTCGAGGTACTTGTACGGGGCCGTCGCCCGGAGGCGTTCGGCCATGCGTTCGCCCTTGTCCGTGACGAGGACGTCCACCTTCCAGGTCAGCACCTTCTCGCCCGGGGTGGGCTGGTGGCCCCGGATGCCCTGCTCGGCCGCGACGTTCAGGGCCCCGGCGTGGTCGCACAGGTCCTGGAAGGTGGTGTCGGCTCCGGCCGTGAAGGGGTAGAGGCCCACGGAGAGGACCCGCACGGGCCTCACGCCCTTCAGTCTCCGGTCCAGGTCCGCCACCCGCGCCTTCCACTGTCCGATGAGCTCTTCCGCGCGCTCCCGGCGGCCCAGGGCCGCGCCGATCTTCCGCGCCGCGTGGTACAAGTCCTCAAGGGTCTCGAAGCGCTCCACGACCACCAGGTCCACCTTGGCCCTGCGCAGGATCGTCAGGGTCTCGGGCGCCGTCCAGGCCGCGGCCAGCACCAGGCCCGGCCGGAAGTGCAGCACGTCCTCCGCGGATCCGGTGCGCAGGCAGGGGTACTTCGCATTGACGCGCACGTCCGGGGTGAAGGCCGGGTCCCGGGCCAGGTGGCTCAGCGCCGCGATCTGGCCCGGCGCCGCCAGGGCCACCAGGAGCTCGTCGGTGCCCACCGTCTGGCTCACGACCCGCACGGGCCCCCCCGCCCACAGGAGGGCGGGGAGGAGGAGGGCGGTCAGGAAGCGGCGCATGTGCAAGAGTGTGTCCGTACAGTGGAAAGGTTTCTAGAAACGGTAGCGCATCTCGAGCGTCATCGTCGGGGGCTGGGCCGGGAACCCGAAGATCTGCGAAGCGTCGTTCTCGAAGTCCCGCTCCCGGGCCAGCCACTGCGCCACGGTGGTGCGGGGCTGCAGCAGGTGGTCGCCCCTCAGGGAAACGGCCAGGGCCGGCCCCAGCGCCAGGGTCGCCTTCAGGCCCAGGTCGTTGAAGTGCTGCCTGAAGGCCGTGGGCAGGCCGTAGTCGTAGCGCGGGCCGATCCAGGACCACCAGCCTTCGAGCCGGAGATCGCCGAAGGTGCGGTGGCCGTTGAGTCCCAGGGACTGGAACGGCTTGCGGATCACCGCCGCGGAGGAGAACCGCGCGCCGGGGGCGGCGCGCTCGTCCCTGAACTCCTGGTTCCGGTAGAAGCCCTGCAGGCTCCAGGCCTCGGTGCGGTACCCCCCCGTCACCTGCGCGGACTGGAGCCGCAGGTCCGATCCGTTGCGGTAGATGCCGGAGTAGTACCCGCCCCAGGAGGTGGGGATGAACTGACCCCCGTCGGCGTCGAAGTAGACCAGGTTGGCGTAGCGGGTGCGGGAGAGTTCCAGCCCCGCCGTCCAGGGCCCCTTCCCGAAGGTGAGGCCGGCCTGGGTGGTGAAGCTGCGTTCGTTCTCCAGGGTCTGGCCCTGGTACTGGGCGTTGTAGATGGTCTGGAAGAGCAGGGGGTTCGCGAAGGCCGTGCCCGCGGAGGCATAGGCCCGCAGGCCGGGCGACAGGATCCAGTTGGCCCCCAGCTTCCAGGTGGTCCGGGACACCCGGGTGTCGGGGGCGTCGGGGAAGGCCAGCCGGTCCTGCTCGGCGCGGACCGTCGCCACCACGCGCAGGCTGGCGGTGAGCTCCGTCTGGTCCTCGAGGAACAGCCCCACGTGGCGTCCCTTGGCCGGGTCCAGGGTGCCCGCGAAGCGGGCCGTCTCCTGGTAGGCGTCGAAGCCGGCCTGGAGGGTGGTGGTGCGGTCCACCCGCCAGGTGAGGGCCCCGTTGGCCTGGTCCCGCCGGCTCGTGTACCGTTCCGTGGCCGCGCCGTCGGTGTAGTTGGGCTCCAGGCGCGTCTGCAGCGCCTGTCCCAGGGTCAGCTCCGCCAGGAGCGCCGGGGACAGGGTGGAGCGCAGCGTGGCGCTGACCACTTCGGTGCGGCTGAAGTCCTGGCGGGAGGGAACGTACTGGGACGCGTCCCGGTTCCCGGAACCGTAGTCCGCGTAGGAGATGGGGACGGGCACGCCCGCGAAGGCGTTGCGGTAGCTTGCGGTCAGCAGGGTGTCGGCCCCCAGCTGCTGGCCGCCCCCCACGAAGACGCCCGAGGACCTGAAGGGGTGGTCGGCCTCTGTGGCGCCGTCCTCCTGCTGCGCGCTCACGGAGGCGCGCACCCAGCCGGAAGTCCATCCGTAGGCCGGCGCGAAGAGGCCCTGGCGGATGGACTGGCTTCCCGCCCCGGCACGCAGCTGTCCGCTGAAGCCCTCCCGGGCGTGGCCCGCCGAGTAGAGCGCCACCACCCCCGACTGGGCGTCCGAACCGAACCGCGTGGAGCAGGGGCCCTGTTGCACCTCGATGCGCTCGATGCCCGCCAGGGAGACCATGGAGAGGTTCACCCCCCCCAGGCCCGTGGCGTCGGAGAGGCGGATGCCGTCCAGGGTCACCACGGTGTCCTGGGCCCGGCCCCCGCCCAGGTTCAGGGTGGCGGCGGTGCCCACCCCGCCCGAGGCGAACACCTGGCCCGGAAGGAGCATCCTGAGGAGGTCGCCCAGGTTGTCGGCGCCCCGGGCCTCGATGGCAGCCCGGTCCACCACGAGGACGGGATTGGGGGTCCGCACCAGCTCCACCGGGGTGGCTTCCGCCGTGACCGTGACGGTGGCTGAGGCATCCGACCGTGGCGGCGGCGGCTCCACCGCGGGGCCGCCGGCCCTCAGGCCGGCGCCCACGGCCAGCAGGAAAAGTATTCTTGAATTGCCCATTGCATGCTCCGCGCATGGTGCCGGGGGAGCAGTGAAGGCATCGCCTTTTGGGCAAGGGCCCTCCCCGTCCCCACGACGGTTGGGTTAATGCAGGACCGGTCTCCGGGCTCGCACGCGACAGGCATCTTGCGATGCCCCTGGAACCTTCCCGGGGATACGCCCCAGTGGATCCAGCAGGGTCTCCCGGTCCATGGCGCTCGGCCCGGGGTGCATACCGTTGCGGGGCAGCGCAGGATTCCAACCTGCTTCCCGAACATCCAGCACACGCTGTAGGGCTCAAGGTTCGCAGGAGGCCGGGCGGATTTCAAGGTGCATAATGGGTCCATGCCCACCCGTCCCCTCTCCCAGGCGAGTCCCAAGCTGCTTGCGATCCAGAAGGACCTCCAGCAACTGGCCTCCATGGCCGGCTACCTGAACAGCGCCATCGACATGCCCCAGCTCCGCCTCTCCTTCACCCTCTACGGGCGCGTCCTGGTGGCCGACGCCGGGGAAGGGCTGGCCATCACCCCACGCCTCCAGGCCTGGGCCGACCGGGTCGCGGTCCGGCTCCGGGAGGACAGCTCCTCCGCCGTGCTCCCCCCCCAGATCCAGATCTCCGCCCCCCAGCCCCTGCCCAACGGCGAGGGCCACTACGTCATCGCCACCCTGACGTTCAATTCGAAGGTAACCGAGCAGGGGTACCAGCGGGTGCGGAACGCCATCCTGGCCGCCTACCAGGCAGCCGTGAACCTGCGGGAGAAGAAGATCTGGGGCGACGAGGAGGCCTAGGCCTCCTGACCGGCGACGGCTTCCAGGAAGGCCCGGCTGGCCCGGGACCGGTGGCTCAGGGTCTGCTTCACGGCGGAGCTGAGCTCCCCGAAGGTCTGCTGGTGGCCTTCCGGCAGGAAGATCGGGTCGTAGCCGAAGCCCTGGGCCCCCCGGGGCTCCAGGGCGAGGTGGCCTTCCACGGACCCGCCGAAGGTGGCGGGATCGCCGGTGGTGGGCGCCCAGGCCAGGACGCAGACGAAACGGGCCGAACGGACGGCGCCCTGGGGCATGAGCGCCAGGAGGCGGCGATTCCGGGCGTCCTGGGAAAGCCCCGGCGCGAACCGGGCGCTCAGCACCCCGGGACCGCCCCACAGGGCGTCCACGCAGAGCCCGGAGTCGTCCGAGAGCACCCCGTCCACCGGGCAGGTCCCATGGCGAGCCCACCAGTCCCGGGCGAAGGTCGCCTTCTGCAGGGCGTTGTCCTGGAAGAACGCCCCGTCCTCGGGAATGTCCGGCGCGTCGGCCGGCCACGGGAGGAACGTCACGTCCCGGAGGAGCTCCCCGAATTCCCGGAGCTTCCCCGCGTTGCGGGAGGCGAGGAGGATCTTCATCTACATCCTGGAATAGGGATCTGGGTTATAGGGGTCTTCATAATACGGATCCATCGAGGGAGGCTGACCCGCGGGCGGCCAGGTTTCCGCGGGGGGAACCCAGGGTTGTGAGACGTCTTCCGGCAGATTCATGCGGAACCTCGATCGAGAACGAGGTGAACGCTACCACGGTTGAATCGGTTCACCAATGGGCGGCGGTCACACCAGATAATAAATAATTAATCCATTCGATCCACGGCGCCAATCATTTGAGGAGTTGGCCGCAGGCGCCCTGCACATCCCGCCCCCGGCTCTTCCGCACCGTCACGAAGCACCCCCGGGCCTTCAGCCGGTCCAGGAAGGCCTGGAGCCGCTCCTCCTCCGGCTGCTTGAACGCCGAAGCCGCATGCTCGTTCATGCGGATCAGGTTGATGTTGTGGCCGTGGCGCAGGTCGCCCAACCAGTCAGCCAACCGGTCGGCATCCTCCACCATGTCGTTCTCCCCGGCGAGGAGCACGTACTCCAGGAGGAACTTCTCCCCGGGCGCCAGTCCCCAGGCGTCCAGGGCCGCCCGCAGGCGGTGGAGGCCCCACACGCGGTTGACGGGCATCACCCGGCTCCGGGCCGCGTCCGTGGTGGCGTTGAGGCTCAGCGCCAGCCAGGGGCGGGGGCGCAGGCCCGCCAGCCGCTCGATGGCGGGCACCAGCCCCGAGGTGGAAACCGTGATGCGCCGGGTGGAGATGTTCAGGCCCCAAGGATGGTTGAGGACCCGGATGGCCCGGTGGACGTTGTCCAGATTGTGCAGGGGTTCGCCCATGCCCATGAACACCAGGGTGATGGCGTGGGGCTGGGCGGGGCCCAGGGTGCGGATGAGGCTCAGCACCTGCCCCACGATCTCCCCCGCGGACAGGTTGCGCCGGATGCCCATGGCGCCGGTGGCGCAGAACGTGCAGCCCATGGCGCAGCCCACCTGGCTGCTGATGCAGAGGGTCACCCGGGGGTTGCGCACGTCCCGGGGCATGTGCACGGCCTCGATGCGTTCCCCGTCCCGCAGGCGGAGCACCACCTTGGTGGCGCCGTCCTCGCTGGGGTGGCGCTCCACGATTTCGGGAAGGGACGTGTCGTACGAGGCCGCGATCCACTCCCGGGCCTGCCGGTTGAGGAAGAGTCCCTCGGGCCGGTAGGTCCAGGGCCGCTGCAGGCGGCCGAAGACGTGCTCCGCGCGGCCCGGGGCGGCCTCGAGGTCCTCCGGCAGCAGCCCGAAGGCCGACGGCAGTCCCGCCGCCTCGGGGGCCGGGGCGTCCCAGGGGTGGGCGTGCGTGGTCATGCGATGGAGATCCCTTCCATGGAGCTCACCTCGTGGGCGTTGAAGCTCGACCGCACCAGGGGACCCGCGTACACCGTGCGGAACCCCATGGCCTTGGCCTTGCGTCCCAGTTCGGCGAAAGCGTCGGGATGGACGTAGCTCCGCACGGGCAGCTGGTGGCGCGTGGGGCGCAGGTACTGCCCGAGCGTGAGGATGTCGACGCCGGCCTCCACGAGCTTCCCGAAGACCTCCATCAGTTCCTCCTCGGTCTCGCCCAGCCCCAGCATCAGCCCCGACTTGGTGCGGAAGTCCTCCCCGAACAGGGCCGTGCCCAGGCGCTTGGCGTGGGCCAGGACGTCCAGGGACCGCTGGAAGCGCCCCGCGGGCCTGACCTCGGCGTAGAGGCCGGGCACCGTCTCCGTGTTGTGGTTGAAGACCGCCGGGCCCGCGGCGACCACCTCGGCCACGGCGTCCAGGTTCCCCATGAAGTCCGGGGTGAGCACCTCCACCCCCACGCCCGGGTTGTGGCGGCGGATGGCGCGGATGGTGCTGGCGAGGTGGGCGGCGCCCCCGTCGGGGAGGTCGTCCCGGTTCACCGAGGTGAGCACCGCGAAGCGCAGCCCCAGGGAGGCCACCCTCAGGGCGGTCTCCTCCGGCTCCCGGGGATCCAGGGGCAGGGGCTTGCCGCTCTGGATGGAGCAGAACCCGCAGGCCCGGGTGCAGGTGTCGCCCATGAGCAGGAAGGTGGCGGTGCCGTGGGTGAAGCAGTGGTTGCGGTTGGGACAGCGGGCCTCCTCGCACACCGTGTGCAGAGCGGATTCCCGCATCCCCGCCTTCATGGCGTGGAGATCGGAAAGCTTTACCTTCTCCTGGACGATCCAGTGGGGAAGCCGGGGATGGCCCTCCAGGACTTCACGGCCGGATCGTCTTGAGAATCGAGGCATGTACGGGCTCCCTTGCCCAACCAGGATAACCCGGCGCCTCAGCTTTTCCCCACCACCCCCCCCACGGGGCTGGAGGCGCTGGCGTACAAGCGACGGGGCATACGGCCGGCCTCGAAGGCCAGGCGCCCCGCCTTGACCGCGTGGTCCATGGCCCGCGCCATCTTGACGGGGTCCGAGGCCTCGGCCACGGCCGTGTTCATGAGCACCGCGTCCGCGCCCAGCTCCATGGCCACCGCCGCGTCGCTGGCCGTGCCCACCCCCGCGTCCACGATGAGCGGCAGGCCGAAGCCCCCCACCACGTCCCGCAGGATCTGGAGCACATAGGGATTCTGGACCCCCAGCCCCGAACCGATGGCAGAACCCAGGGGCATCACCGCAGCGCAGCCCGCCTCGCAGAGCTTTTTCGCCAGGATGGGATCCGCGTTGATGTACGGCAGCACCACGAACCCCTCCTTCACCAGGGTCTCCGCCGCGCGCAGCGTCTCCTCCCCGTCGGGGTAGAGGCTGAGGGGGTCGCCGATCACTTCCAGCTTCACCCAGTCCGTCTCCAGGGCCTCCCGGGCCAGGCGGCACACCCGCAGGGCGTCCTCCCGGGTGTAGCAGCCCGCGGTGTTGGGCAGGAGGGCCATGCCCTTGGGGATCCAGTTGAGGATGTTGTCCTCGCCCTTGGCACTGAGGTCGAAGCGCCGCACCGCCAGCGTGACCATTTCAACCGAACCGGCCTCGTAGCAGGCCTTCATGGTGGCGAAATCCTTGTATTTCCCGGTCCCCAGGATGAGGCGGTTCTGGAAGGTCCGGCCGGCGATGGTGAGCATGAGGCGACTCCAAAAAGGGCAGGTTCCAGTCTACTGTAGGGAGGAGGCGCCCCATGAAATCCCACCGCGTGACCCTGACCCTCCACCAGCCCGAGCGCATGGGCTTCGTGAACATCACCCCCGACGTGGAGGAAGCCGTGGACGACAGCGGCGTCCAGGAGGGCTTCTGCCTGGTGAACGCCATGCACATCACCGCCAGCGTCTTCATCAACGACGACGAGCCGGGCCTGCACGAGGACTACAAGCGCTGGCTGGAGAAGCTCGCCCCCTTCAACGAAGGCAGCGACCCCGTCCGGGGCGGCTACCTGCACAACCGCTCCGGCGAGGACAACGGCGACGCCCACCACAAGCGCCAGATCATGGGCCGCGAGGTGGTGGTGGCGATCACGAAGGGGCGCCTGGACTTCGGGCCGTGGGAGCAGATCTTCTACGGCGAGTTCGACGGCCGCAGGGATAAGCGGGTGCTGATCAAGATCATCGGCGAATGAAGGATTGGGAGAATTCCGCCATCCATCTGGTCAGTGCTATTATTTGTTTCTCCCAAGGGTGAAATCAGAATAGCGTTCTCGCTGATGGAGACAGGCCATGTCCATCTTGAATTACATGAAGAACATCAAGATCGGGAAAAGGCTGACCCTCTGCTTTGGAACCCTTGGCTTGGCCCTTCTCGGGGTTTCCGCCCTCAACTGGTGGGCCATGGGCAGGTTCGCCCAGGTCAGGACCCTCCTCCAGGCAGAGTCTCATAAGTCCATGGTCGCTCAAGGCTTGGTCGATACCCTTTCCCAGATGAACCTGGCCACCTGGACCCTCATCGCCGAAAAGGACGCCTCCGGAAGGGAACGGATCAATTCCCGCGTGGGGCATCTGAGGGAGGTCTACAAGAAGACCATGGGGGAACTGAAGGCCTCCGCGGAGACGCCGGAGGACAAGAGCCTCCTGGCGAACATTGAAGCCGCCCTGGCCAGTGGAAGGGCAGCCAACGTCGAGGTCCTGGGCCTGGCCAATGCCGGCAAATCGGCCCAGGCCTCGGACCGGTTCCTGATCGCGGGCGGCGCCATGAAGGAACGGACGGACTCCTGCCTCAAGGCCTACCTGGCCTACCGTGAGTCCGTGGCGGCAGCGGTGGGCAGGGAGGCCGAGGTTGCCCAGACGCGGATCAAGGAGCTTCTCGTCCTCGCACTCCTCGTCAGCCTCGGATTGGCCGCGGGCATGGGCATGGTCATAACCCGAATCTACGTGGGGGATGTCGGCGCGGTGGTCGGACACACGAAACGGCTTGCCGGCGGCGACTTCTCGGTGGACGTGCCGGGCGACTTCCTGGGGCGCCGGGACGAGTTCGGTGAACTCGCGCGCTCCTACCAGACCATGCTGGAAAACATCCGCAACCTGCTCGAGGAACTCACCAGGGAGGTCCAGGTCCTGGCCTCCTCGGCCACGGAGCTGTCGGCCTCCTCGGAGGAGATCGCCGCCACCACCGGCGAGATCGCCCGCACCACGGAGTCCCAGCGCACGGGCTCCGAACAGATGGCCGCGGCCATCGCGGAGCTGTCCGCTTCCATCGATGAGGTCAGCCAGAGCGCCCAGACCGCCCTCGGCAGCATGGATGCGGCCCTGTCCGCGACCCAGAGGGGGGACGAGGCCGGCGGCGCCACCCGGGAAGCCATGCGGGGCGTCACCGCCACGGCCGAAAGGATCGCGAGCGCCATCAACGTGATTTCCGAGATCGCCACCCAAACGAACCTGCTTTCGCTGAACGCCGCCATCGAGGCCGCCAAGGCAGGGAACCAGGGCAAGGGTTTCGCGGTTGTGGCGGAGGAAGTCCGCAAGCTGGCGGAGCGCAGCGGCGTCTCCGCCAAGGACATCGCCGGGCACATCGAGGCCGCCCGGGAGGCCGTCGGAAAGGGCACCTCCACCGTTGAAATGACCGTCGAGCTGCTCGGTCAGATCCGCGTGAACCTGGAACAGTTCGCGGCGCAGTCCCGCCAGGTGGCCACGGCCACCGTCGAGCAGAGCAGGGCGGGGATGGAGGTCGCCAGACGGGTGGAGCAGAGCGTTCAGGAAGCCATCGCGACGGCCTCGGCCACGGCCCAGATGTCGGCAACCACCCAGGAAATCGCCCGCACGGCCTCGGATCTGGCCAGGGTCGGTGAACGTCTGAACAGCCTGGCCCACAGATTCAAGCTGTAGCCAGGGCGCGCGGCAACCAACGGCAGACGATGGAATTTGGATAATTGGATGGTGTCACGGGAAGCCCGATCGGGTGCAGAATGGGCGCATCCATCCCAGGTGTACCCATGCGCCCGCCCATCCTCATCATCCCCGGCCACCGGAACTCCGGCCCCGGCCACTGGCAGAGCCTCTGGGAGGCCTCCCTCCCCGGCGCCCGCCGCGTCGAAATGCCCAACTGGGACTTCCCCCACCGCCCCGACTGGGTGGAAGCCCTGGACGCCGCCATCCGCAGGGCAGGGGAGGACGGGCCCCCCATCCTCGTGGCCCATTCCCTGGGCTGCCTCGCCGTGGCCCACTGGGCCGACGTCTACCGGCGCCCCATCCACGCCGCGCTCCTGGTGGCGCCCACCGACGTGGAGACCCCCGAGGGCCTGGCGGAGTACCCGTCCTGGGCCCCGATCCCGCTGCACAGCCTGCCCTTCCTGAGCCGGGTCGCCGCCTCCAGCAACGATCCCCACGTGACCCTCGAACGAGCGCGGTTCTTCGCCGACGCCTGGCGGAGCCGCTTCACGGACGTGGGGCCCAAGGGGCACCTGAACACCGCCTCGGGCCACGGCTCCTGGGCCCAGGGCGAAGGCCTCCTGGAGGACCTCACCTGACCAGCATGGCCTCCAGCTTCGCGTCCCCGTGGGCAGTGGCGCGATCCAGCAGGGCCTGGGCCCGGGCCAGCAGCTCGGCGCAGGTGGCCTTCATGTCCCCGTTGTAGGCGTCGTCCTTGATGTCCTTCAGGTTGATCAGGACGTTCCAGATGCCGCCCCGCACCCCTGCGAAGGCGATGGTGAAGCCCACCATGGTGTCGGTGATGGACGCGGGATTCCCGTGGTGCATGGCCAGTTCCGACGCCTCCATGGCCGCGTAGCAGGTGCGCGCCGTGTTCAGGGGCACCTCCACGGCCAGCTTCAGGCCGTCCTGCATGGCCCGCTCCCGCAGCGCCTTCTCCTCGGGGGTGCCCGCAGGCAGGCGCCGGGCCTCCATGTAGGCGGTGAAGGCGTCGGTGTCCTCGTCCACCGCCAGCACCAGGGCGTCCTTGGCCTTCTGGGCCGCTTCCGCGGCCTGGCGCAGCTCGGGCGCACCGGTCTGGGTGAGGTTGGCCACCATCGAGGCCAGGGCCGCGCCCAGGGCGCCGGCCAGCGCCGCGATGGAGCCGCCCCCGGGCGCCGGGGTGTCCCGGGAGACCTCGTCCACGAAAGCGGCGCCCGTCATGGCCATGAGGCCCTTGGGGTAGGTGCGGGGCAGCCCGATGACCTTCTTCTCCACCTCGAAGGGCGCCACGTCGGCCAGCCCCATGGAGAACACCGCGTTCTCCAGCACGTCGGCCACCGGCACGAAGGGGCTCTTCCCCTGCGCCCGCAGGTAGCGCTGACCGGCCTTGAGGAGCGCCTGGTAGGGCACCAGGCCCACGATCTCGCTGCCCGTGACCACCAGCCCGCGCTCCGCCGCCATGCGCCGGGTGGCCTCCAGCACGTCCACGGGGCTCGTCACCTTGTAGTCGGTGAGGTTGATGGAGAGCTGGGCCCGCTTGTACTGGTCCACGTACCATCCGATGGCCTTGCAGTGGGTGAAGAGGCCGGCCCGGTGGACCTTGCGCCCCACGACCCCCTTTGTGGCGTCGATGTCGTTGAGCTGGAGGAGGTGGCGCAGCTCGTAGCCATGCTCGGCCCTGCAATGGGCCTCCACCTCCTCGAAGGTGGCGAAATCCATTCCGCAGTTGCCGCACGGGAAGCATCCCTCCCGGTAGAACAGGATCTCGCCCGAGCTGTAGAAGGCGTCCTTCTGGCCCCTGCGGGCCACGCGGCCCTTCTCCCGCAGCTCGAAGGCGATGTCGGTGGCGTGGTTCTTGTCGCGGCTGTTGAGGGTGACGTTGTAGGCCACCAGGAACTCCCGGGCGCCGGTGATCAGCGCGCCGGCGCGGGCGTCGAAGCGCGCCGGGCCGAAGTCCGGAGCCCACCGGGGATCCTTGAGCTTCTCCTCCAGCCCCTCGTACTCGCCCTTGCGCACCACCGCGAGGTTCCTTCGCTCGGGGCGGGTGGCGGCGTGCTCGTACAGGTACACCGGCAGCTCCAGCTCCCGCCCGACCCGCTCCCCAAGCTTCCGGGCCAGGGCCGCGCAGTCGTCCAGGGTCACGCCTTCCACCGGCACGAAGGGGCACACGTCCGTGGCCCCCATGCGGGGATGGGCGCCGGCGTGGCTGGCCATGTCCAGCACCCGGGAAGCGGTCTTCACCGCCTGGAAGGCGGCCTCCACCACGGCGTCCGGGCTCCCCACGAAGGTCACGACGGTGCGGTTGGTGTCGGCCCCGGGATCCACGTCCAGGAGGGTCACTCCGGCCACCGCCCCGATGGCGTCGGTGATCTGGCGGATCCTGGCCAGGTCACGGCCTTCGGAGAAATTGGGAACGCATTCCACCACCTGGTGAGCCATCGTACGCCTCGCGAAAAATCGTTCATTCCAAGATGCCCTGGGGTGCATCCCGGGCCAAGCGGCTTGTGACAACCATCGCAGCCGGAATGGACCTTGATTCCGGCTTGGTTATGGAATTTCGTGGATTTTGCGACCAATTCTCGCTATTCTATCCCCTCGTTCTGGAAGGCGCTCCGGTCTGCGTCCTTCACCCGGCCGGAGCCGGGTTCCTGCTTCGAAATCCCATTCCTGCCCTGACCGGGGCCCGCGAACACGAAAACGCGGGAGGGCCCAACCAGGAGCATCAATGTCATTCGAGAACCTCGGCCTCATGCCGGAGCTGCTGCGTGCCGTGCGCGAGCAGGGCTACGAAACCCCCACCCCCGTCCAGGAGCAGGCCATCCCCGCCATCCTCGACGGCCGCGACCTGCTCGCCGGCGCCCAGACCGGCACGGGCAAGACCGCGGGCTTCGTGCTTCCCATCCTGCAGCTGCTGGCCCCCAGCGCCAATTCCAGCGCATCCCCCGCGCGCCACCCCATCCGCTGCCTGATCCTCACCCCCACCCGCGAGCTGTGCATGCAGGTGGAGGAGAGCGTCCACACCTACGGCAGCCACCTGCCCTTGCGCGCCACCAGCGTCTACGGCGGCGTGAACATCAACCCCCAGATCAAGGCCCTGCGCTCGGGCGTCGAGATCCTGGTGGCCACCCCCGGGCGCCTCCTGGACCACTACGGCCAGAACAACCTGAACTTCTCCCACCTGGACTTCCTGGTGCTGGACGAAGCGGACCGCATGCTGGACATGGGCTTCATCCGGGACATCCGCAAGATCCTGGCCCTTCTTCCCGTCCGGCGCCAGAACCTGCTCTTCTCCGCCACCTTCAGCGACGAGATCCGGGCCCTGGCCGGCGCCTTCCTGAAGAACCCCGTGTTCATCGACGTGGCCCGGCGCAACGCCCCCGCCGACCTGGTGGAGCAGGTGGTCCACCCCGTGGACCGGGACCGCAAGCGGGCCCTCCTCTCCCACCTCATCCGCAGCCAGCGCCTGCAGCAGGTCCTGGTCTTCTGCCGCACCAAGCACGGCGCCAACCGCCTTTCCGAGCAGCTCGAGACCGACGGAATCGCCTCCATGGCCATCCACGGCAACAAGAGCCAGCCCCAGCGCATCAAGGCCCTGGAGGACTTCAAGGCCGGGCGCATCACCGTCCTGGTGGCCACCGACATCGCGGCCCGGGG
>DBMS01000033.1:15560-43013 GCA_002297665.1 Holophagaceae bacterium UBA692
GCCCTCAGCCTGGTGTGCGTGGACGAGGCCCGGCTCCTCAAGGACATCGAGAAGCTCCTGAAGCGCACCCTCCCTTCCGAGGTGGTCCCCGGCTTCGTGCCCGACCCCGACGCCAAGGCCGAACCCATCGTCCTGGGCCGCGGCGGCCCGCGCCAGGGAGGCGGCAGGCGCCCCAGCTCAGGCGGGGGCCGGCCCTCCTCCCCCCGCCCGCGCAGGTAGCAGCGCCTCGAAGCTCCGCCGCAGGTCCTCCGCGTCGAAGGGCTTCTGGATGTACCCCGAGAATCCGCAGGTGCGGGCCAGCTCCCGGCCCTGTTCCGGGTCGCAGCCCGAGAACAGGAGCCCGGGCATGCCCGGACGCAGCTCCCGGATCAGCCGGAAGGCCGTCATGCCGTCCATTCCCGGCATGTTGGCGTCCATGAGCACCACGCTCACCCCGTCCCCGGCGCGCCGGATGGCCTCCACCGCCTCCTCCCCGCCCGAGGCCAGGATCACCGCGCGTCCCGTCATCTCCTCCAGGAGCCGGGACACCACGCGCAGCACCTCGGAATCGTCGTCCACCACCAGGATGGCCCCGGGGCCGCCCTGGATGGGCGCCAGGTCCGCCACCGCCCGCCCTCCCACCGCCCAGAGCATGCGGATGCGCACCCCCTGGCCGGCCGGGCTCTCCACCCACAACCCGGCCCGGTGCGTGCGCGCGATGCCCAGCACCGAGGCGAGCCCCAGGCCCCGCCCGGCCTCCTTGGTGGTGAAGTAGGGGTCGAAGATCCGGTGCAGCTCGTCCCGGGGGATGCCGGGCCCGTCGTTCTCCACCACCAGCTCCACCGAGTCCCCGGGCAGCGGGTGGAGGATCCACACGCCGTCGGCGGCCTCGAAGCGCTCCGGACGGCGCGCCAGGACGCGGATCCGGCCCTTGGGATCCCCCATGGCCTCCACCGCGTTGACCACCATGGCCTTCACGCAGTGGGCCAGCTGCTCGGGGTCCAGCACCACCCGGGGCAGCCCCGGCTCGACCTCCGCCTCCAGGCGGATGCCCGGCGTGGCCAGGTCCGTGACGATCTCCATGACCCGCGCCCCCAGATCCACCGGCTCAGGCGCGCTGGTGCCCCGGCCGCTGTACTGCTGGATGAACTGGGTGATCCGCTTGGCCTTGGCCAGGGACCCCCGGGCCCACTCCAGCGCCTGCGCGGTCTTCGCCGGATCCCCGGCGCACGCCTCCACCAGATCCAGGCTGGTCCACACGCCCTGGAGGATGTTATTGAAATCGTTGGCGATGCTTCCGGCGAGGAGCCCAAGGCTTTCCTGCTTGGCGGCTTGCCTCAGCGCCTCCTCCGCCCGGCGGAACCGGCTGATGTCCGTGCACGTGGTGAGGAAACTCACCACCTCCCCGCCGGCGTCCCGCTCCGGGGACGTCCGCCCCAGCACCCAGAGCTCCTGCCCCTTGGCGTTCAGAAGCCGGAACTCGGTTTCGTGCACCTGCTTGAGCTTGCGCGCCGCCTTCCAGCCCTCCAGGATCCGTTCCCGGTCCTCGGGATGGATCACCTTGGCCCACTTCCGCTGGAGCACCAGGGCCGCGGGAAGCCCCGTCATCCGCTCGTAGTGGCTGTTCACGTACATGCAGGCCCCGTCCAGGCTGAAGCGGAAGACGATCACCTCAACCGATTCCGCCAGGGCCGCCAGGCGCCCCTCCGAGGCCTTGAGGTCCGCCTCGGCGGTCACGCCCTCGGTGATGTCGTGCAGCGTGGCCCAGAGGTAGGTCTTGCCCTTCACCTCCACGGGAGCGGCGTACACCTCCACCTCGCGGATCTCCCCGGAGGCCAGGCGGTAGGCCCGCTGGACCTTCTCTCCCCCCGCCAGGACGATGTGGGCCATGGATTGGGAGAGCTGGGGTTCGGCCATGCCGTTGAATTGCGAGATGCACATGGTGCGCAGCGTGGCGAGGTCATGGCCCAGGAAGGCCTCCGCGGCCGGGTTGGCGTCCAGGATCCACCCGCCCTCGGGGGCCAGCAGCAGCTTGATGCCGTTATCGGCCAGGAAAAGCGCCCGGAACTGGGCCTCCCGCTCCTGGAGCCCGTCCAGGAGGGCCCGCATGCGGGCCTCGCTTTCCCGGTGCGCCGTCTCCATGCGCTGGTAGTCCGTGATGTCCTGGCACTGGCACACCGATCCGGCGACCTCTCCGTCCGCCCCGATCCACAGGGCCTTGCTGAAGAGGATGTGCCGCACCTCGCCGTCCTGCCGCCGCACGTCGGCGGCGTACACCTGCCGGCCTCCGGTGCGGAAGAGTTCCTCGTCCCGGCCCTCGATGGCCCGGGCCTCCTCCGCGGGGATCAGGTCCCGAACCGTGCGCCCCAGGATCTCCTCCCTCGGACGGCCCAGGTAGAGTTCCAGGGCCCGGTTGCAGCCCACGTAGACGCCTTGCCGGTCCTTGAAGAACACGGGGTTCGGCAGGCTCTCCAGCACGTCGCGCAGGGGCCCCTCCTCCAGCGTTCCCCGGTTTGCGTCCTTGCGCTCGATCATCGTCCCCCTCGGCCACCTGCGCGGCAGAGGCAGTATAAATAGGAGAGGTTGGAATTATTACCGATTATTTCTCCGGTCCCCGATGACCCGGGCCGGCACCCCGCCCACGATGGCCCAGGCCGGCACGTCCCGGGTCACCACCGCCCCCATGCCCACCACGGCGTGGTCCCCGATGGCGACGCCGTCGGTGACGCCCGCGTTGGCCCCGATCCACACGTCCCGGCCCACCGTGATGCCCAGGGACCGCACCGGCTGGTCCCGCACGGACCGCCCGGGGTCCATCCCATGGTCGAAGGCGTAAAGCGCCGCGCCGCTGGCGATGCGGGTGCCCTCCCCGATGGCGATCCCCCGGGCGCCCCCGTCCAGGGAGGCCCGGGCGTTGATGGAGACGTCCGGCCCCAGGACGATGGGCCCGTGCAGGAAGGCGTCCGCCGCCACCGAGCACCCCGCCCCCAGGACCACCGCCCGCCCAGGCTCCCCGAAGATCCGCGCCTCCGGCGCCACGAAGCAGCCCGGGCCGATCTCCACCGTTTCCTGGTCCCGGAGCCGCGCCTGGACCTCCTCCTGCCAGGCCCGGGCCCACGCCCGGTGGCGGTCCTTCAGGGCGAAGTAGAGCCAGGGCATCCAGGACAGGCGGAGCTTGTGCTGGTCCCGGTAGCGTTCCACATCGACCTCCATCGCCCCCCCTTCCGCCCCGGAACCTTTCCCCGGGCGCGGCACCCAGATTCTAGCGGGAGAAGGCGCCATGGCTGAGGAGGAAGGACACGCACGGCCAGCCGGAACGCCGGTGAAAGCCCCGGACGGCACCACCCTGTTCCTGGCCGAACTCAGCCACGAGATCCGCACCCCCCTCAACGTCATCCTCGGCCTGTGCCACCTGGCCAGCCACACGCCCCCGCTCTCCTCCCAGCAGCGCGGCTATCTGGAGCAGATCCACACGTCGGCCCACACCCTCCTTCGCCTGGTGAACGACAACCTGGATCTGTCCAGGATCGAGGCCGGGGCCCTTCAGCCGGCCCGGGAACCCCTGGACCTGGGCGCCCTCTGCCGCGACCTGATCACGCTGGTGCGCCGCCGCGCCGACGAGAAGGGCCTTTTCTTCCGCATCCAATGGGGCGAGGACGTACCCCGCCACATCCTGGGCGACCCCGACCGCCTCAAGCAGGTCCTGGTGAACCTGGTGGACAACGCCCTCAAGTTCACCCCCGAAGGCGAGGTCCGGCTCTTCGTGGAGCGGATTCCCGCCGGCCTGGAATTCCGGGTGCGGGACACCGGCCCCGGCCTCGACGAAAGCCAGCTCGCCACCCTTTTCACCCCCTTCTCCCGGCCCATCCCCCTGCGGGAAGGCTCCGGCCTCGGCCTGGCCCTGAGCCGGCGCCTGGTGCAGCTCATGGGGGGCGAAATGGAGGTGGAAAGCCAGCCCGGCCAGGGGTCCGCCTTCCGCTTCACCCTCCCCGCCGCCGCGGCCCAAGGTCCCGGGGCCCCGCTGGCTTCCGCCCTGGTGGTGGACGGCGACGCCGCCCTGGCCGGCGCCTTCGCGTCGGGCCTGCGCCCCTTCGTGGAATCGGTGGCGGTCCTCCCGACGCTGGCGGACGCCGAGGCCCGCCTCGCCTCCGGGGACGTGCCGGACCTGCTGTTCATTCCCCACGGGGCCCCCCGCCTCCAGCGCCGCCAAGGCCTGCCCGCGCGGAGCCTGGTGTACCGGGTGCCCGCGCGGTCCGTGCGCCGGGCCCAGAAGGCCGTGGACCTGGGCTGGGTGTTCGACTTCCTCCTGGTGCCCACGGACAGCGCCCGCATCCTGGACCTGGTGCGGGATGCCGTCCCCGAGGCCCTGGAACCGGCCGCCATCCAGGTGCGGGGGCGCCCCCGGATCCTGCTGGTGGAAGACAACCCCGTGAGCCGCATGGTCACCCGGGACCTGCTGGAGCGGGTGGGGTTCTCGGTCGTCGAGGCCGCGGACGGCCAGAGCGGCCTGCGGGCCGCCATGGCCCCTGGCGATCCCCCCGCCTGCATCCTCATGGATCTGGAACTCCCCGACATGGACGGCCTGGAGGCCACCCGGACCATCCGGAGCCTGCGCGGCCCCCAGATTCCCATCCTGGCCCTCACGGCCCGCCTCCTCCAGGACGAGCGCCGCCAGTGCGCCCAGGCGGGCATGGACGGCTTCCTGGCCAAACCCGTGGAGCCTGACCTGCTCTACCGGACCCTGGGACACCACCTGCCCGAGTTCCGCGGCCCCCAGCCCCCCCGCGCACCGGCCGACCAGCCCTCCCTCCGGTGGACGTACCTCCACGACCGCCTCAAGGGCAACCCGGACCTTCTCCGTCGCGTCCTGAGCCAATTCCGCCGGGAAGCCGCCTCCTTCCGCGCATCCATGCGGGACGCCATGGGCCACGGCGACCTGGCGGCCCTGGTCCCCCTCGCCCACTCCCTCGCGGGGGCCGCCGGCAACATCGGCGCCGACCCCGTTTGCCAAGCCGCCAGGCGCCTCCACCGGATGCCCTCCGCCGCCAACCTGGCGATCCTGGAGCAGGCCCTGGGGAGGCTGGAGGCCGAACTGTCCGTCTCCGAACACCTCGCGCCTTCCCGGGAGCCCGTTCTTTCACCGTCCGCCCCAGGCGACCTCGGATCCCTGCGCGCCCTCCTGGAACGCAAGAGCCTCGACGCCCTCGAGCACCTCCCGAGGCTGCGCGAGGCGCTCCAGCGCTCGGGGCCCCCCGGGGCCCTGGGCGACCTGGAGGAGGCGGTGGAAAGCCTGGACTTCCCCCGTGCCCTCGCCCTCCTCGACGCCCTGTCCGAAACCCGGAGGACCCCATGACCCGACGCCCCGCCGTCCTGATCGTCGACGACGTCCCCAGCGAAGTGGTGGTCCTGGGCGAGGTCCTGGCCCGCCAGTGCGAGGTGCTCTTCGCCACCCGCGGGACCGAGGCCCTGGACCTGGCCCGCCGGACCCAGCCGGACCTCGTGATCCTGGACGTGGTCATGCCCGGAATGGACGGCTTCGAGGTCTGCCGCCGGATCAAGGCCGACCCCCGCCTCGCCCCCATACCCGTCATCTTCCTCACCGTCCAATCCGGCGAAGGGGACGAATGCGCCGGCCTTGGCCTGGGAGCCGTGGACTACCTGGCCAAGTCCACGCCGCCCGCCCTCATCGAGGCCCGGGTGCGCAACCACCTGCGGCTCAAGGCCCTCTTTGAGCAGCAATCCGCCCTGGTGGCCGAACTCCGGGCCGCCCTTGGCGCCCGGGCCCGGTCCCGCCATCCCTCCCTGTGCGCCTGGTGCCACCGGGTGGACACCGGAGGAAAGGGGTGGGAGCTCGCGCCCATCCAACCCCAGTCCGCCTTCACGGTCTGTCCGGACTGCCTGCGGGAGCTTCTCGCCTGAGCAGGCGCCCCAGGGCCATGGGACCGGCCACCGTCGTGAGGAGGATGGCCCCCACGATCCCCGCCTGGATCCCGGGGGAGAGCAGGGGCGCGCCCTGGAACATGCTCTGGGCCCCCACCGCCACGAAGATCAGGCCCACCTCCCCCCGGGGCACCATGCCCCATCCCACCACCGGCGCGCGGAGTCCCCTGCCGGCCCCGTATCCCGCCACGAGCTTGCCGGCGATTCCCAGCACCCCCAGCACCCCCGCGAACAGGAGGGTCGAGGGCTCCACCAGGGCCCGCACGTCCACCCGCGCCCCCATGAGCACGAAGAACACCGGCGCCATGACCATGACCAGGGGATGGAGCAGGGACTCCAGGGAGTGGGCCTCCCGCTCCTCCAGCAGCTCCACGTGGGCCGGCTCCAGGATCAACCCGGCCGCGTAGGCGCCCACGATGGGCGCCAGGCCCGCCAGCCCGCTCAGCCAGGCCAGGAGGAACGCGAAGGCCAGCCCCAGGGGCAGCAGGAGCTGTTCGCTGCGCAACCGGCTGGCCAGTTGGAACAGCCGGGGCGTCGCCAGGCGGCCCAGGGTCAGGGCCGCCACCAGGAAGACCAGGGCCAGGGCCAGCGTCCGCCCCAGGCTCGCCCAGGGCAGGCCTCCGCCCTCCGAGGCCGCCACGAGGCCGCTCACCATCACCAGGACCAGCAGGCCCAGCACGTCGTCGATGACCGCCGCCCCCACGATGACCCGTCCCTCGGCCGAACGCGCCGCCCCCCGCTCCCGCAGCACCTGGACGCTGATGCCGATGCTGGTGGCGCAAAGGCAGGCCCCGATGAACAGGTCCACCAGGAAGGGCGTGCCCGTGGGCAGCAGGAACTTGGCGCCCAGGAGCCCGGCCCCCATGGGCAGGACGACCCCCAGCGCGGCCACCCGAAGGGAGGCCGCCCCCACCTTGAGCATCTGCGCCACCGTCGATTCCAGCCCCACCGCGAACATCAGCAGGATCACCCCCAGGTTCGCCAACACGTCTGCCCCATGCGAGCCCGCCACATCCGGAAACCCCGGAAGGACCTCGCGGAGCGCCGCCAGCCCCAGCCCCGCCGTGAGTTCCCCCGCCACCGAGGGAAGCCCCAGCCGCACCGCCACTTCACCCCCCAGCTTGGCCGCGATCCAGATGAGCGCCAGGAGGGCCAGCGTGCCGGCAAAGGGATCGTTGACCAGCATCGCGAGCATCATCGGCCCTCCTGACCCGGAAATGCCAATCCTACCATTCAGGGCCGGAACGCCATTCCGTCTTCCAGTAGGGAGCGCACCAGGGCGCGATCCGTGCTCGCGACGCGCTCGGTCGGGGTGACCCCAGGGGAGCCGGTGGCCGGTCCCCCACTGACCCGCCGGAAGCGCAAGGTGCCAGGCATGCCAACGGACTTCTTGAGGACGTGCGACCCGGCATGAAAAACCCCCGAACCTTGCGGGTTCAGGGGTTTGTTGGTGCCCGGAGACGGATTTGAACCGCCGACACATGGATTTTCAGTCCATTGCTCTACCAACTGAGCTATCCGGGCCTAGCGTTCCATCGTATCAGGCGCCCACCAGTTTTCAAGTGCGAAACCAGCGCCGGTCGGGCATGCTTGAATGTTCGGAGTGTCGTCCATGGCTGCCAATAGCAAAAACAAGGTCATCCAGGTCCAGAAGCCGGCCCAGAGCCTGCAGGCCTTCCAGAAGAAGGTCGCGTCGGGGCAGGATATCCAGACCGGTCTGCTCAAACCCATGCTCATCGCCGCGGGCGTCGTGTTCGGCCTCGGGGCCGTGGTGTTCGGCTTCAGGTACTGGCGCGCGGCGGGCATCGAGCGGCACGAGAGCGAGCTCGCCAACCTGCAGCTGGAGGTCGCCGGCGACAGCACGGAACCGGTTCCCGCCGCCGAGGTCGAGAAGCGCATGCGCGAGAAGCTCCCGCAGCTGGAGGCCCTCGTGCGCAGCGCGCCGGGCTCCGAGAAGGCCACCACCGAGGGCATCCTGGCCTCGTGGAAGCTCCAGCTGGACGGGAAGGGCGCCATTCCCGCCGTGGCGGACGACGCCTGGGGCAGGCTGCGCCTGGCCCAGAAGCAGGTCGCCATGGGGCAGGGCGCCGAGGCGCTGACCACCCTGGGCTCCCTGCGCAAGAGCGCGGATCCCGACCAGGCCTGGGCGCCCCTGTTCTGGACCACCCTCCTGGACGCCGACCGCCTCAAGGGCGACCGCGGCCAGGCCCTGAAGGATTTCGCGGACTACAAGGCCCGTTTCAAGACCCAGGCCGATCCCGCCGTGGAGCGCATGCTCCAGGGCGTCTAGGCCCATTCGAATCGAGGGAGGGGGCCCGGCGGACCGGGTCCCGGTCCCCGCGCGGAGGTACCAGCCATGAGAATGTACGATCTCATCTACACGAAGAAGACCGGCGGCAAGCTCACCCCCGAGCAGATCGCCTTCTGGGTCGACGGCGCCGCCCGCGGCACCGTGCCCGACGAGCAGAGCGCGGCCCTCCTCATGGCCATCTGCTGGCGCGGCATGGACGTGGAGGAGACCCTCGCCCTCACGCTGGGCATGCGGGACTCCGGCGACAAGGTCAACCTCGCCTCGGTTCCCGGCGTGAAGGTGGACAAGCACTCCACGGGCGGCGTGGGCGACAAGACGACCCTGATCCTCGGGCCCATCGTGGCCTCCTGCGGCATCCCCTGCGCCATGTTCAGCGGCCGCGGCCTGGGCCACACCGGCGGCACCGTGGACAAGTACGCCGCCATCCCCGGACTCAAGGTGGAGCTGAGCCAGGACGAGTTCCGGCAGAGCCTTCGTGAGACCGGCTTCGCCAACAGCGCCCAGACCGGCGACATCACCCCCGCGGACCGCAAGCTCTACGCCCTGCGCGACGTCACCGCCACCGTGGAGTCCATCCCCCTCATCACCGCCAGCATCATGTCCAAGAAGCTCGCCGGCGGCTCCGACGCCCTCGTCCTGGACGTGAAGTGCGGCGGCGGCGCCTTCATGAAGACCCTGGACGACGCCCGCACCCTGGCCCAGAGCATGGTCGCCGTGGGCCAGGCCCACGGCATGAAGATCAAGGCCCTCATCACCCGCATGGAGGAACCCCTGGGCCGGGCCATCGGCAACGCCATGGAAGTCATCGAGTCCGTGGAGATCCTCAAGGGCATGCACGCCGGTTCCGACCTGGCGAAGATGAGCTTCCGCCTTGCGGCCGAGATGCTGATCCTGGGCGGCGCCGCGGCCGACCTCGCCGCCGCCGAGGCCCTCGTGGCCGACAGCGTCGCTTCGGGCCGCGCCATGGCCACCTACCGCGCCTGGGTGGCCGCCAACGGCGGCAACGCCGCGGCCCTGGACGACTTCAGCCTCCTGCCCGGCGCCGCCCACCGCGAGGACATCCTGGCCGAGACGAGCGGCTACATCCACGCCATGGACAGCCGCTGCCTGGGCATCAAGGCCATGGAGATGGGCGGCGGACGCTCCTCCAAGGACGACGTCCTGGACCTGGGCATCGGCATCGAGGTGCACGCCAACGTGGGCGACCGGGTCGAGAAGGGCATGAAGCTCCTCACCCTGCACCACAACGGCAGGACCGGCAACCCGCTCCCCGCGGGCTGGATCGACATCCAGGCCGCCCCCGTGGCCAAGGCGCCCTGGCTCCTGGAAACCATCTAGGAGGCTCCCGCCCCGCCCGAATTGCCTCATCGGCCCGTTTCCATGGAAACTGGTGGACGAGGTGCACCATGACCCAGGACTTCCAGAGCTTCCTGACCCGGCTGGACGCGTGCGGCGAGCTCGCCCGCGTCCGGGCCGAGGTCGATCCCCTCCTGGAGGCCGGCGCCATCGCGGACCGCGTCAGCAAGACCCCCGGGGGAGGGAAGGGGCTCCTGTTCGAGAACGTCAAGGGCGCCACCATGCCCGTGGCCATGAACGTCTTCGGCAGCCTCCGCCGCATGGAGATGGCCCTGGGCGTCGACGGCGATCCCAGGGGCCTGGACGCCGTGGCCGCGCGCATCGAGAAGCTCATCCAGGAAGCCATGCCCAAGCCCGGCGCCGGCTTCCTGGACAAGCTCTCCAAGCTGCCGGTGCTGGCCGAGGTGGGGGCCTGGATGCCGAAGACCGTGCGCAAGGGGGCCTGCCAGGAGGTGGTGTGGCGCGGCGAGGAGGCCCGCCTCTCCCGCCTGCCCGTGCTCACCACCTGGCCCGAAGACGGCGGCCCCTTCATCACCCTCGGCCTGAGCCACACCCGCCACAAGGGCGGCATGCGCAACATGGGAATGTACCGCCTCCAGGTCCACGACGACCACACCCTGGGCTTTCACACCCAGCTCCACCATGACGGCGCCCGCGCCCGCCACGGCTACGCCCCCGGCGAGCGCATGCCCGTGGCCGTGAGCCTGGGCGGCGATCCCGCCTTGTCGTACGCGGCCACCGCGCCCCTTCCGCCCTTCCTCTCGGAGATCATGTTCACCGGGTTCCTGCGGGGCGAAGGCGTCGAGATGGTGCGGTGCGTCTCCAACGACATGGAAGTGCCCGCGGACTCCGAGATCGTCATCGAAGGGTGGGTCGACCCCGCCGAACTGCGCCGGGAGGGGCCTTTCGGGGACCACACGGGGTACTACTCCCTGGCCGACGACTACCCCGTCCTGCATGTGGAAGCCATCACCCACCGCCGGAACCCGGTGTACCCCGCCACCATCGTGGGCCGCCCCCCCCAGGAGGACGCCTACCTCGGCTTTGCGACCGAACGCATCTTCCTGCCTTTGCTAAAGATGGTCCTTCCCGAGGTGGTGGACATGCACCTGCCTCCGGCCGGCGGCTTCCACAACCTGGCCATCGTGGCCATCCGCAAGGCGTACCCCGGCCACGCCCAGAAGGTCATGAACGCCATCTGGGGCACGGGCCAGATGATGTTCACCAAGGGCATCGTGGTGGTGGACGAGGACATCGATCCCCACGACGCCAACGAGGTGCTCTTCCGGGTCACCAGCAACGTGGACCCCCGGAGGGACCTCCTCTTCACCGAAGGCCCCCTGGACGTGCTGGACCACAGCAGCGACCGGTTCGCCTTCGGGAGCAAGGTCGGCATCGACGCCACCCGCAAGAGCTCCAAGATGGACAACTTCCAGAGGGAATGGCCCAGGGACCTGGTGTTCCCCGAGGCCATCCTGGAACGCATCGGCCGGCGCTGGTCCGAATACGGGATCTGACACGCCTGTTCCACGTGGAACAACCTTGACTATCGCGCGTCCACCACGATGGCGGGTTCGGGGGTGGGACACCCGAAGGAGCAGAGCCCGCAGCCGGTGCAGAAGTCCGCGACCACCTCGGGATGGGGCAGGGCGTCCTCCTGGGCCTCCCCCATGCGGATGGCCACGCCCGGATAGGGGCAGCGGTCCACGCAGGTGGTGCAGGGCTGGCTGGTTTCCCCTTCCCGCTCGTAGGTCAGGCACAGCCGGGGCTTGACCCGCGCGGTGCCCATCTTCACCGCGGGCGGGCCCTCCAGGGCCTGGTCGCCCACGTTCCGCTTCGGCCACACCAGGGCGCCTTCGGGGCAGGCCGTGATGCAGGGCAGGGAGGTGCAGAGGAAGCAGGGCATGTTCCGGGTGAGGATGTAAGGCGTGCCCGTGGCCAGGGCCGTCTGGGCCCCGGCCTTCAGGATGGAGTCCTGGGGGCAGGCCTCGATGCACTTGTCGCATCGGGTGCAGGCCAGGAGGAAATCGAATTCGTCCAGGGCCCCGGGCGGACGCAGCAGGGAAGGACCGGCCCCCGTGACGGCGTCCTCCACCCGCATGGCCACGAACCCGGCCATGAGGGTGCCCAGGGACTTGAAGAAGTCCCCCCGGTCGTGCGGTTCGTCCAGATGCTTGGCCATGGTCCTAGAGCTCGAGGAGACGCAGCACGGGCATGAGCGTCCCCCACAGGATGGGGTCGAATCCGAGGGTGAGCACGCCCGTGCGCCCCTCGTCGGATAGCCCCAGGTGGGCCAGCAGCTCGGGAGTCACGGCCACCTCCCGGGAGGAGGGCGGTTGGGCTGACCAGGTGATGCCCTGGGGCGCCTCCAGCTGGGTGAGCACGGCGCCGGGAGCCGCGGCCAGGTGCAGCACCAGGAGGTCCCCGTGGAAGGCGGGCACCCGCACTTCCACGAACCGGCCCCGGGGAACCTGGGGGATCACCTCGAAGGCGGCCCGGTAGCCCAGCTTTTCCGTGTCCGGATCCTCCCCATTCAGGACTTTGACGGTCTGCTCCATGAGCCCGTCCAGCCCCTTGTCGCCCAGGAAAGCGACGGAGCGAAGGTGGGTGCCCGCCACCTCGCCGATGCCCCCCACCAACCTCGGGAGGGTGGCCAGCACCTGCTCCACCGCGGGGCGGTTCCGCAAGGCGAGCTTGCCCCTGGGCCAGGCTCCCTGCAGGGGCATCGGCTCCAGGGAGGGCTCCGCGTCCGGGCGCAGGTCCAGGACGCGGCCCCGGAAGCCCTCCAGGACCTCCGGGAGCGGCGTCTCGGCCAGGATGACCAGTTCGATCCCCTCCAGGAGGGCGGGAGAGGGCGCGAAGATGACCACGTCCCCCAGTTCCTCCTCGACGGTCGTGGGGCCGTGGGAGAGCGGAAGCACCGAGCATTCGCGGGCTTCAAGGGTGTCCACCAGTTCCCGCCCCAGGAGGGTTCCGGCGCCGATGACGGCAAGCTTAAGCATGAAAGACCTTTCTAGACACGTACGGAAGCGGCGTCGGCCGGCTCGTGGTCCGCCAGCGCGGCAGCCACCTCCCGGGCCAGGAAGGCGCGCACCTGCTCCCCGGCGCGGCCCGTGAAACGGCGGGCATCCAGGAGGCCCTCCAGTTCCGATTCTTCCATGTTCCACGCTGGATCTTCGGCCAGCAACCGGAGAAGCGTGTTGGGCTGCCCCTCCTCCTTGATGCGCCGGCCCGCTTCCATGGACGCCACCCGGAACCGCTCGTGGAGGTCCTGCCGGTCGCCCCCGCGCTTCACCCCCTCCATGAGGAGGAGTTCCGCCGCCATGAACGGCAGTTCCGACTGGAGCCGGGCCTCGATCATGCGCGGGTACACCACCAGCCCGGAAGTCACGTTGCGCAGCAGCACCAGGATGGCGTCCACGGCCAGAAGCCCCTGGCTGAGGGTGAGGCGCCGGTGCGCGGAATCGTCGAGGGTGCGCTCCATCCACTGGGTGGAGGTGGTCTGGTACGAACTGGGCAGGAGCCCGGTCACGAAGCGCGCGAGGCTCACGATGCGCTCGCTTCGCATGGGGTTTCGCTTGTAGGGCATGGCGCTGGAGCCGATCTGGCTCTTCTCGAAGGGCTCTTCCACTTCCTTCAGGTGCTGCAGCAGCCGCAGGTCGCAGCCGAACTTGGAGGCCGACGCCGCGATGCCGCAAAGCACCTGCCCGATGCGATCCTCCAGCTTGCGCGTGGCGGTCTGGCCCGAGACGGGGATGGCCGCGCAGCCCACCTTGGCGCAGAACCGCGCCTCCAGGTCCTCCACCTTGGCCCCGTCGCCGTCGAAGAGTTCCAGGAAGCTGGCCTGGGTGCCGGTGACGCCCTTGAGGCCGCGCACCGGGGTCGTGCGGAGCACGTGGTCCAGGTCCTCCAGGTCCAGGAGCAGGTCCTGGAGCCAGAGCGTGGCGCGCTTGCCCACGGTCGTGGGCTGGGCGGGCTGGAAGTGGGTGAAGCCCAGGCACGGCTGGTCCTGCCAGGCCGACGCGAAGTCCCGGAGGCCCGCGATGACGTCCTGCAGCCGCCGGCGGATCAGCCGAAGGGCCTCCTGGGCGATGAGGAGGTCCCCGTTGTCCGTGACGAAGCAGCTGGTGGCCCCCAGGTGGATGATGGGGCGGGCGCTGGGCGCCTGTTCGCCCCAGGCGTGGATGGCGGCCATGACGTCATGCCGGAGCGAGGCCTCGAAGCGAGCCACCGCCTCCAGGTCCACCGCGTCCTGGGTGGCCCGCATCTCCGCGATCTGGGCCGTCGTCACGGGCAGTCCCATCTCGGCCTCGCTCTCGGCCAGGGCGATCCACAGGCGGCGCCACACGCGCATGCGGTACAGGGGCGAAAGCAGTCTCACCATCGCCTTGGACGCGTACCGGGAGGCGAGGGGATGTTCGAAGCTTTCCAGGTCGCTGGCGTCGCTGGGGGGCAGAATGGGCATGGGCCACCTTTCCCTTTCATTTTGGCAGATCGGACGGGAACGCGCTTTTATGCGCTTCTTGTGAGAAGATTTCTGTCGGAAACCTATGAGGTGTTGCCATGCCCATGTACGAGGCCCTGCGAGTCGCCGACCCTGCCATCTTCCAGGCACTGGAGCTTGAAGTCCAGCGCCAGCGCCATCATCTCGAGCTCATCGCTTCCGAGAACTATGCCTCCCGGCCGGTGATGCAGGCCATGGGCAGCCATTTCACCAACAAGTACGCCGAGGGCTATCCCGGCCGCAGGTACTACGGCGGCTGCGTCAACGTCGACACCGTCGAGGACCTCGCCCGCACCCGCGCCAAGCAGCTCTTCGGGGCCGAGCACGCCAACGTCCAGCCCCACAGCGGCGCCCAGGCCAACATGGCCGTCTACTTCTCGATCCTGAAGCCCGGCGACACCGTCCTGGGCCTGGACCTGGCCCACGGCGGCCACCTCACCCACGGCCACCCCCTGAACAGCTCCGGCATCCTCTACAAGTTCGTCGGGTACCACGTGGACCGGGAGACCGAGAAGGTCGACATGGACGAGGTCCGCCGCCTGGCCCAGGAACACCGGCCCAAGCTCATCGTCGTCGGCGCTTCCGCCTACTCCCGCACCTTCGATTTCCCGGCCTTCCGCGCCATCGCGGACGAGGTGGGCGCGCTCATGATGGTCGACATGGCCCACATCGCCGGCCTGGTGGCCACCGGACACCACCCCAGCCCCGTTCCCCACGCCGACTTCGTGACCACCACCACCCACAAGACCCTGCGCGGCCCCCGCGGCGGGCTCGTCCTCTGCAAGGAGCGCTTCGCCAAGGACCTGGATCGCGCCCTTTTCCCCGGCGTGCAGGGCGGGCCCCTCATGCACGTGGTGGCGGCCAAGGCCGTGGCCCTGGGCGAAGCCCTCAAGCCCGAGTTCAAGGCCTACCAGGAGCAGGTGGTGCGCAACGCCGCCGCCCTCGCCGCGTCCCTCATGGCGCGTGGCTGGCGCGTGGTCTCAGGAGGCACCGACAACCACCTCATGCTCATCGACGTCTTCCAGCAGGGCATCCTGGGCAACGAGGCGGAACAGACCCTCGACAAGGCCGGCATGACCGTCAACAAGAACGGCATCCCCTTCGACCCCAACCCCCCCCTCAAGCCCTCCGGCATCCGCATCGGCTCGCCGGCCATCACCACCCGGGGCATGAAGGAACCCGAGATGGAACGCATCGCAGGCTGGATCGACCTGGCGCTTCGCCATCGCGGCGAAGAAGCCGCGACGGCCCGCATCCGCCAGGAAGTCTTCGAGCAGACGGGCCTGTTCCCCATTCCCGAATAGCCTTCAGGGGTACCTCGCATGGCCAGCCCATCCAATGGCCGGATCCTGGTGGTGGACGACGAGCCCCTCATCCGGGAGATGGCGCGGGAGATTCTGGAGAGTTCCGGGTACGACGTTGCCGAGGCCGTGGATGGCCAGGCTGGCCTGGACGCGTTCCTGGAATCGGGCGGCAGGTTCGACCTGGTCATCCTTGACCTCGTCATGCCCCGCCTCCACGGCTTCCAGGTCATGGACCGCATCATCCACGCATCACCCCGGACCCGGATCCTCATCAGCAGCGGTTTCTCCCCCGACACCCGGCCGGAGCTGACCCGCGCCACGCCCACCACAGGCTTCCTAGCCAAACCCTACCGCAGCAAGGATCTCCTGGACCAGGTTCGCCGGCTCCTGGCCGCGGAGGGATAGTGGAGGCCGACGGCATCTTCGTTTACGGCCCCATGCGGGAAGGCGGCCGGAACCACGCTTGGCTGATGCGAACCAACCCCGAAGGCCTCACGGCGGCCCACGCTCCTGGCCGGCTCTTCCATCTACCCGCCAACGGCTTCCCGGCCATGGTGGCCCAGGAAGAGCCATCCCAGCCTCCCCCCGGAGCCGGCTGGGTTGCGGGCGCCTTCGTCGGCTACGAGGACGAGGAGGCCCTGGAAGGCGCCCTGGAAGACCTGGACCCGCTGGAGGATGTGGAAGGCGGCCTGTTCACGCGGATGGTCCTCCCGGTGGTGCTGGATTCCGGCCACCGTTACGGCGCCTGGATCTATGTCTTTCCGCCCGATCGGTTGCCCCGTCTCGAACGGGAAGGGGTTGAACTTTTCAATGGAGACTGGAAAGAATATCTCGAAGACTGACGCTTCCAAGTATTATTGAAACCATGCATCCACGGCATTTCAGAACTATGGTACCTGGAATCTTCTGCCTGCCGGCCCTTCTGTGGGTCCTGCCGGGTACGTCCCTGCCCGCCCAGGAACCTGTATTCACAAACGCTAAGCTTCAGCATTTGAAAAACAAGGTAGAGTCGGACAATCGTTCCCACCCCTCGGCCTCGCTTGCCGCGGAAGAGGAGGGACTGGCACTTCTTGCCCGCGAACCGGATTCCGAAGCCGAGACCTGGTTCCTCCTGAGCCAGTTGCGGGATGCCATCGTCCTCAAGGACCTCAAGAAGGCCGCCGAAACGGTGGAGCGATCCCGGAAACTGGTGGGACGCACGGGGAACCAGCGAGATCATTTCACCCTGGAAGTGGAAGCCGCCAACCTGCTCCTTGCCACCGAACATTTCGCCGAGTCCAAGGCCCAGGCCGAAGCCCTCATCCCCTCCCTGGAAACCTACCGCAAGGGCGCCCCCCGGGACGTGGAAATGGGCCGGCTCCTGGCCCGCGCCTACCGCAATCTTTCCACGGCCCTCCGGAACCTGGGCCGGCTTTCCGAATCCATCCAGACCCTCCAGAAGGCCCAGCGGATCAGCGAGGAGGTCGATGACCGGAAGGGCCGCGCCCAGATCCTGGACCGCATGGGCTACCTTTACGTCTTCATGCGCCGCTTCGACGAGGCCGTGGCCTCGCACCGGGCGGCCATCGCCGAGGCGGAATCCCTGGGCGACCTGCGTCTGCAGGCCCCCTTCCATCTTTCCCTGGCCAACGCCTACGGCTCCATGGGCGACGCGGACCGCCAGCTCGCCGAAATGCGAACCGCTTCGGACCTTGCCGGCAAGGTCAACGATTCGGCCACCCAGCTCCTGGTCTCCGTGAACATGGCGGATGTCTACCTGGGCAAGAAGGACTACCGCCGGACTCTGAAATTCGCGGACGCCGCCATGAAGCTGGCCGTCGCCGCCGAGGACCCTGGCTCGATCGCCGTGTGCAAGGTGAACCGGGGCATCGCGCTGAACCGGCTTGGCAGCAGCTCGGAAGGGCTCAGGGCCATCCAGGAAGGCCTGGAGCACTTCCAGAAATCCGGAGCGATCAACGACGCCGCCGAGATCGCCGGAAACCTCGCCGAGGAGTACGCCTTCGCCGGCGACTACCGCCACGCCTACGAAACCCACGTCGAATTCAAGTCCCTCGCCGACTCCCTCAAGGCGTCCCAGGACCTCAAGCACATCGCAGATGCCAGCGCCGCCTTCGAGAACGACAAGAAGCAGCTGGAAATCGAGGCTCTCCGGAAGGACCGGCGCAACCAATCCCGCCTTCGCCTCCTGTGGATCGCCCTGGGCGGCCTGGGATTCGGCATCGCCGGGGTGCTGGTGGTGAGCCGGCGCCGGCTGGAAACCGCGAACAAGGCCCTGGCGGACATGAGCCTGCGGGACCCCCTCACCTCCCTGGCGAACCGCCGCTACCTCACCACCCGCATCGCCGAGGACCTGGCCCAGGTGAACCGGCTCCAACGCGTCGGCAGGTCGGAAGCCGGCAAGGAGCGCATGGTCGCCAACATCGACGTGGTCTTCCTCATGATCGACATCGACCATTTCAAGGCCGTCAACGACCAGCACGGCCACGTGGCGGGGGACAACGTCCTCAAGCAGTTCGCCGGCATCCTGTCCCAGACCATGCGCGATTCCGACACGGTGGTGCGGTGGGGCGGCGAGGAATTCTTCGTGGTGGCCAAGCACACCTCACGCACGGACGCCCATCTGGTCGCGGAAAGGATCCGGTCCCAGGTCGATGCCTTCGAATTCGACCTGGGCAACGGGGAGCGCATCCACAAGACCTGCTCCATCGGGTTCGCCTCCTACCCGTTCTTCCGCCGGGAACCCGGCAAGGTGGCCTGGGAGAAGGTGGCCGAAGTGGCCGACCAGTGCCTCTATGCTGCCAAGACCATGGGCCGGAACACCTGGGTGGGCGTGCACGAGGCCGTGGACGCGCCCGAATCCCTGCAGGAGATCATGGCCGGCTACCCGGATGTCTCCGACCTCGTGGCCAAGGGCGTGCTCACGGCCGAGAGTCACCAGGGCCAGACGATCGTCTGGGCCAGCCTGGCCACCACGTAGCAGACGGTTTCCCTCTACGGGTGCAGGGGGCCGATGGCCAGGGCCACCAGGATGCCCAGAAGGATCAGCAGGAGGTTCGCGACGTAGGCGCCGGGCACCATGGGATGGTTCTGGAAGGGGTGGAAGGGAAGGTGGAAGTGCACGGAAGCCTCCTTTCCCGCTGGATGCACCCCAAGCATGGGTCGCCTTGAACCGCTCCGCCCGGGCTTTTTCGCCCCGCGCCTCCGGGGCCGAACGGCCGGGAGCGTCCGCTTCGCTCCAAGGGGGCGAAGCGGACGCTCCAATGGGTCTTCTGGCGGGTTAGTTAATCAAGGCCCAGCTTCTGGGGCTCCCCGGTCTCGTCGGGGCCCGGCTGGCCGGTCTCGCCTTCCGCGCCGTCCTCTTCCTCGTCCAGGGCCTGGGCGCTGGCATCGATCTTCGCCAAGCCAACCACCCGGTCGGCGTCGGAGGGCAGGGCGAAGAGCTTCACGCCCATGGCCGCTCGTCCCGTCTTTCGGACGCCGTCGATGCTGAAGCGGATGACCATGCCCTCCTGGGAGATCAGGAGGCAGCCTTCCCCTTCCTTCACCAGGACGGAACCCACCACCTTGCCGTTGCGAACGCCGGCCCGGATGTTGATGACGCCCGTCCCGCCCCGGCCCTGCAGGCGGTAGTCCTGGAGCAGGCTGCGCTTGCCGAATCCCTTCTCGGTGACGGTGAGGAGCATGCCGTGGGTGGCGGTGCTTTCGTCGGCGACCTCCCCCTCGGGCAGGTCGGGCAGGGAATCGGTCACTTCCATGTCCACGATGGCGTCCCCGGTGCCCAGCCGCATGCCCCTGACGCCGGTGGCGGTGCGTCCCATGGCGCGCACATCCTCTTCGGGGAAGCGGATGGCCTTGCCCAGGGCGCTGATCAGGAGGATCTGCTGGGTGCCGTTGGAGACCCGCACCGACACGAGGCTGTTGCCCTCGTCGATGTTGAGCGCGATGAGCCCGTTGGACCGGATGTTGGCGTAGGCGCTGAGGCTCGTCTTCTTCACCGTGCCGTCGGCGGTGGCGAAGATCAGGTGGTTGTCCTCGGGGAATTCCCGCAGGGCCATGAGGGTGACCACCTTCTCGTCGTCCTTGAGGGAGATGAGGTTCTTGATGTGCTTGCCGCGGGTGGAGGCCGCGGCCTCCGGCAGGTCGTAGACCTTCAGGGCGTAGGCGTAGCCGCGGTCCGTGAACACCAGCAGGGTGTCGTGGGCCTTGGTGAGGAAGAGCCGCTCGACGAAATCCTCGTCCTTGGTCTTCATGCCCAGCTTGCCCTTGCCGCCCCGCTTCTGGCGCCGGTAGGCGGCCAGGGCGGTGCGCTTGATGTAGCCCGCCTTGGACATGGTGACCACCATCTCCTCGTCGGGAACCACGTCCTCCATGCGGATGTTGCCGGAGAAGGCCGAGATCTCGGTGCGCCGGTCGTCGCCGAACTGCTCGGCCACGCTCCGGAACTCCTCGCGGATGACCTGCATGAGAAGCCCGTCGTCGTTGAGGATGGCCTTCAGCGATGCGATCGTCTGCTCCAGCTCGCGCAGCTCCTCCAGGATCTTCTCCCGCTCCAGCCCGGTGAGGCGCTGGAGGCGCATGTCCAGGATCGCCTGGGCCTGGCGCTCGGAAAGCTTGAGGCCGGGGTTCTTCTTGATGGCCGCGGGGGTCGCGAAGGCCCCGTCCATGAGGCCCTGCTTGGCCTCCTCGGGGGAGGCGGCGGCCCGGATGAGCTTGATGACGGCGTCCAGGTGGTCCAGGGCGATCTGCAGGCCCATGACGATGTGATGCCGCTCCTCGGCCTTGCGCAGCTGGAAGAGGGTGCGCCGGGTCACCACCTCGCGGCGGAACCCGATGAACTCCTTGAGCACCTCCCGGATCGTGAGGATCCGGGGCTGGCCGTTGACGATGCAGAGCATGGTGATGGGGAAGGAGTTCTGGAGCTGGGTCAGCTGATAGAGCTGGTTCAGGACGATATCGCTGGCCTCGCCCTTCTTGAGCTCGACCACCATGCGGATGCCTTCGCGGTCGCTCTCGTCCCGGAGATCGCTGATGCCGTCGATCTTCTTCTCGTGCACCAGTTCGGCGATCTTTTCCAGGAGGGTGGCCTTGTTCACCTGGTAGGGCAGCTCCGTGAAGACCAGCTGCTCCCGGTCCCCGGCGCGCTTGATCTGCTCGACGTGGGACTTGGCCCGCACGATGCAGCGCCCGCGTCCGGTGCGGTACGCGTCCAGGACGCCTTCGGTGCCCAGCATGAGGCCGCCCCCGGGGAAATCGGGGCCCTTGATGAACTGCATGATGCCGTCCAGGCCCAGGGAAGGATCGTCCACCAGGGCGATGAGGGCGTTGCAGCACTCCCGCAGGTTGTGGGGCGGGATGCTGGTGGCCATGCCCACGGCGATGCCCTGGCTGCCGTTGACCAGCAGGTTGGGGAACCGGGTGGGGAGGCTGAGGGGCTCCTCCATGCTGTCGTCGTAGTTGGGACCCCAATCCACGGTGTCCTGTTCCAGGTCGGACATCATCTCGTTGGCCAGCCGGGAGAGGCGGGCCTCGGTGTAGCGCATGGCCGCCGCGCTGTCGCCGTCGATGGAGCCGAAGTTGCCCTGGCCGTCCACCAGGACGTGGCGCATGGAGAACGGCTGGGCCATGCGCACCAGGGTGTCGTAGATGGCCGAATCCCCGTGGGGATGGTACTTGCCCATCACGTCGCCCACCGTGCGGGCGGATTTCTTGTAGGCGCGGTTCCAGTCGTTGCCGCCTTCCTTCATGGCGTAGAGGACGCGCCGGTGCACGGGCTTGAGGCCGTCGCGCACGTCGGGGAGGGCCCGGCCCACGATCACGCTCATGGCGTAATCCAGGTAGGACTTCCGCATTTCCTTTTCAATCTCGATGGGCTCGATTCGCTGGTTCTGGGTCATTCAGGCTTCCATTCGTTCCACGTGGAACAGGGGCGAAAAAGGCAGGGATTTCAAGGGGAAGTTAGACGTCGATGTTCTCGGCCAGCAGGGCGTTGTTCTCGATGAACCGCCTGCGGGGCTCCACGGTGTCGCCCATGAGGATCGTGAAGATCTCATCCGCTTCCACCGCGTCGTCCACCTGGACCTGCAGCAGCGTACGCCGCTCCGGATCCATGGTCGTCTCCCAGAGCTGCTCGGGGTTCATCTCGCCCAGGCCCTTGTAGCGCTGGATGCCGAGGCCCCGCTTGCCTTCCTCGAGGATCATGCCGAGCATCTCCTCGGCGTTGGCGAAACTGAGCTCACGGGACCGGGTGGTGATTCCCTGTTCGGGCTCCTCCCCTTCCACCGGGGCCGCGGGCGCGTTGGTCCGGCGGAGCTTGAGGGCGCCCCCCTGGAAGACGGCCAGGTCCGCGTGGAGGGCCTTCAGCCGGCGGAATTCGCCCCAGTGGGACACCTGTTCGTCGATCCACAGGGTGATGGGCCGGGAAAGGTGCATGCGCGTCAGACGCAGGCGGTGCACGGCCGGGATGGCGACCCCGTCCACCTGTTCTTCGGGCAGGGTTTCCAACTCGCATTCGCCGAGCTTCTTGGCGAGGAGGCGCACCATGAGCTGCCCAAGCTCCTCGTCGGACCCGAAGCGGCCCTCGTCCAGGAGGCCGTCCTCCAGGAGGGCGTCCACCAGCGGCCGCGCATAGCCGCGCCGGTCCAGCTTCTCATACAAGTGTTTGACTTCGCCCCACTTCTTCATCTCGCGCACGAGGGCGGGTCCCTGGTGCTCGCTGCCGTCGGGCAGGGTCAGGACCCAGCCGTCCAGGGCCTTGTTGAAGAGGTATTCCTCCAGGGCCCGTTCGTCCTTCAGGTAGCGCTCCTGCTTGCCCTTCTTGACCTTGTAGAGCGGGGGCTGGGCGATGTACAGGTGGCCGCGGAGCACCAGTTCGGGCATCTGGCGGTAGAAGAAGGTCAGGAGCAGGGTCCGGATGTGGGCCCCGTCCACGTCGGCGTCGGTCATGAGCACGATCTTGTGGTAGCGGAGGTTCTCCACCTTGAAGTCCTCGGCGCCGATGCCGGTGCCCAGGGCCTGGATGAGGATCCGCAGTTCGTTGGAGCCCAGGATCCGGTCGAACCGGGCCTTCTCGACGTTGAGGACCTTGCCCTTCAGGGGAAGGATGGCCTGGGTGCGCCGTTCACGCCCCTGCTTGGCCGAACCGCCGGCCGAATCGCCCTCCACCAGGAAGATTTCCGACTGGGCCGGGTCCTTCTCCTGGCAGTCCGCCAGCTTGCCGGGCAGGCCCGCGCTGTCCAGGGTCCCCTTGCGGCGGGTGAGTTCGCGGGCCTTGCGGGCCGCCTCCCGGGCCCGGGCGGCCTCGATGGCCTTTTCCAGGATGGCCTTGGCCTCCCGGGGGTTCTCCTCGAAAAAGCTGGTGAGCCGGTCATAGACGATGGTCTGGACGATGCCCTTCACCTCGCTGGAGACCAGTTTGTCCTTGGTCTGGCTGCTGAACTTGGGATCCGGCACCTTGGCCGAGATCACCGCCGTCAGGCCTTCCCGCACGTCCTCGCCCGACAGGGCGACCTTGGCGGACTTGAGCAGGTTGTTCTTTTCGGCGTAGGTGTTGATGACCCGGGTCATGGCGGCGCGGAACCCCTCGAGGTGGGCGCCGCCGTCGCGGTTGCGGATGTTGTTGGTGAAGCAGAAGAGCGTCTCCTGGTAGGAGTCGTTCCACTGGAGGCTCACCTCCACGGTGATTTCCGCCTTGGTGTCCTCGATGTGGATGGGCGGCTTGTGGAGGACCGACTTGTTCCGGTTGAGGTGCTCCACGAAGGCGTCGATGCCGCCGGCGTTGAAGAAGTCGTGGTGCTCCCCGCTCCGCTCGTCGGTGATGCGGATGTGGACGCCCTTGTTGAGGTAGCTCAGCTCCCGCAGGCGCTGGCTGAGGACCTCGAAGGAGAAGTCGAGCTTGAGGTGGAAGATCTCGGCGTCGGGCTTGAACCGCACCCGGGTGCCCCGGCGGGTCGTGGGTCCCAGGATGGCCAGGGGGGCGTCCGCCTTGCCCTGGGTGAAGGTCATGGCGTGCTCCTTGCCGTCCTTCCAGATGGTCAGCCACAGCCGCTCGGAGAGGGCGTTCACGCAGGAGACGCCCACCCCGTGGAGCCCGCCGGAGATCTTGTAGGAGTTGTCGTCGAACTTCCCGCCGGCGTGGAGGACCGTCATGATCACTTCCGCGGCGGAGCGGTTCTCCTCCTTGTGGAGGTCGGTGGGAATGCCCCGGCCGTTGTCCTCCACGGAGCAGCTGCCGTCGTCGTGGAGGTACACGTCGACCCGGGTGCAATAGCCCGCCAGGGCTTCGTCCACGGCGTTGTCCACCACCTCGTAGACCATCTGGTGGAGGCCGCTTCCGTCGTCCGTGTCCCCGATGTACATGCCGGGCCGCTTCCGGACGGCCTCCAGGTCGCGCAGCACGGTGATGTTGTCGGCGGTGTAGGTGGGTTCGGTTTCCTGCTGTTTGGCCTTGCTCACTTCTTCGGTCATCAATACTCGCTTTTCCTGGATTCCTGGGGTGTTGGCTAGCTGGGATTCGCGAACTTAACGGGCATCAGGATGTACCTGAAGCTCATGTCCTCGATGCTGGGGGACATGAAGATGCCCTGGCCGACGTCATCCTTGAACTGGTAGACGACCTCCTCGCCGGGAATGCGCTCGAGGAGCTCCGTCAGGTAGTCGATGTTGAAGGCCAGCTCCAGGGGGTTTTCCTCCCCCGTGAAGCTGATGGTGCCCTGGTTCACGCCCTCGTCGGGGTGCTGGAAGAAGACGCGCAGGTTGGGGAACTCGAAGAACAGCCGGACGTTCTTGTTGTAGTCGTCCTTCTTCAGGCCCACGACCCGCAGGGTCTTGAGGAAGTCTTCCCTGTCCACGATGACCTTTCGCGGGAGCTCGGAAGGAAGCACTTTCTCATAGGCCGGGTAGTTGCCCGTGACCCGCCGGGTGGAGAACTTGAGTCCGGGCTGGTCCATGAACAGGCTGCGTTCGTCCCAGGAGAGGGTGAGGTGGCCGTCGTCCCCCAGGCTCGAGGGAAGCAGGTCCAGGGCGCGCCGGGGCACGATGATTCGGGCGTCCGCTTCCAGTCCCGTCTCCATGGGAACTTCCACCACCGCCAGGCGGAATCCGTCGGTGGAGACCACGCGGATGAAGGTCCGGCCCATGTGCAGCAGCACGCCGGACAGGGCGGGCTTGGTGGCGTCCTTGCTGACGGAGATGGAACCGAGGTTGATGGCCTTGCGGAAGAGGGCCGCGGGAACGACGACGCTGGGAAGGCCGGCCTCGGGCTTGGGCAGCTCCGGGAAGCCCTCCCCGGGCTGGATGTTGTGCTCGGAGTTGAAACCCTTGGCGCGCAGCCAGATGCGGTTGCCCGTGTCGGGCCATTCGAGGGTGAGCAGGCCGTCGGGATAGACCCGCACGGTCTCCACGAACTTCTTTCCAGGGATGGCGACGGTGCGGTTGCCCCGTCCTTCCACCGGAAGGACGGCCTCGAAGGCCAGTTCCATGTCGGTGGCCTTGAGGGTCATCTCGTGGTCCTGAACTTCCACCAGGACGTGCTGGAGGATGGGCAGCGTAACCCGGCGTTCCAGCGCGTGCTTGAGTATCCCGAGCGTCTTATCAAGACGTTCCTTGGAGACTTGTACTTGAAAGTTCATGATTCACCCTGATTATGCTGAGTGGCGGGCCAACCTGCGGAAATGACGGTCAAACCCTTAGTGTATCTGGAAAGGACGCCTCTGGGCAGGTGTGGGTCTCGCCTGCGGATTCGCGGATTGGCCCCGGGAAGCCGGAACGGGATTCCCGGGGCCGGGCATTCTCCGCAGCGGGTCCACAGGGGGTGCGGGCCTCGCCTGTGGAAACAGAACCTAACATGAATGTTGTCACTGGATGCTATTCAGAAGGGAGTGCACCAGCTTGTGGAAATCGGCATCCTTCTGCATGCGGTTCTTAACGGAGTCGATGGCGTTCATCACGGTGGAATGATGCATTCCATTGAAGCTGTTGCCGATTTCCGTGAAGGAGGCGGCGGTGAGTTCGCGCGACAGGTACATGGCCACCTGGCGGGGAAGGAGGATGACCTGCTGCCGGGTCTTCTTCTTCATGAGGTCACTGAAGGAGATGTTGAAGGTCTCGGCGGTCATGCGGCAGATGCGCTCCATGGATATGGAGGCGGTGGCCTCGGACCCCGTCTGGCCCAGGAAGGCCTCCTGGGCCACGCCCAGGCTGGGAGAGACGCCCAGGAAGCTGCTCTGGAACACGACCCGGGTGAGCAGGCCCTCCAGGTCTCGCACGCTGCCCTTGGCCTTGTGGGCGATGAAGGTGATGACGTCCTCGGGCACCTCGGGAAGGTCCTTGAAGACCTCGTCGTCCAGCTTCTTGCGCAGGATGGCCACGCGGGTCTCGAAGTCGGGCGGCTGGATGTCGGCCGTGAGTCCCCACTTGCACCGCGTGATGAGCCGGTCGTGGAGGCCCTCCAGGCGCTGGGGGGGCTTGTCCGAGGTGATGACGATCTGCTTACCGTACTGAAGGAGGTATTCGAGGATGTAGAAGATCTCCTCCTGGGTCCGCTCCATCCGGCCCAGGGTCTGGACGTCGTCGAGCAGCAGCAGGTCGTTCTGCTGGTACTTCTTCCGCATGGGTTCGGTGTTCTTGGCCCGGATGGCGATGGTGAGCTCGTTGAAGAAGTTGTCCACCTTCAGGTAGGCCACGCGCAAGTTGGGCGCCTTGGCCAGGATGCCTTTGCCGATGCCGATCATCAGGTGGGTCTTGCCCAGGCCCGAACCTCCGTAGATGAAGAGGGGGTTCATATTGAGCGTCGAATTGGGCTTGCCGTGGCTCTCCACGACGGCGTTGGCGGCCGCGAAGGCGAGTTGGCTGCTGGGCCCCACCACGAAACGGTCGAGGGTGTAGCGGTGGAAGCCCTGGGGGAACGGCGAGTCCAGCGGTGCTTCCTGGACGACGGGGTGCGCGCCCTTGCCCTTGGCGGCAGGGGCGGGGGCCTTGGCGTCTCCCGCCACCATGAAGCCCAGGCGGAGGTTGGCCAGGTCGCACTGGACCAGCACGTCGTGGAACTCCTCGGCCAGCTGCTGCTCGATCCAGATGCGCGCGGAGGGAGAGGGGACCTGGATGAGGAGGGTCGTCCCATCGAAGTTCACGGCCTTGCACGGCTCGATCCAGTCGTGGAAGGTGCGCTCGGGGAGGTGGGTGGCCAGGCCTTTGCGAAGGGTTTCCCAGAGAGCGTGTGGATCGTTCGTTTGCATGGGAGGCCCTTTTCGATGGTGAACCCGCGCCGCCCGTTGCGGTGGACCGCAGCGGGCAGCGCCTCGGGATCGTCCCGGAGCTCCGGTCTGGATTCGGGAGAACTACTTTATCACCTGGAACCGGAGGTTGGGACCTCTCTTTGGGGTTGAGAGATCGAAGACCTGCTGGTAGCCTCGAAGGTTCGCCCTTTCCTTCAGGATGGGGCCATGAGGTGGACCATGAAGCGGACTTTTCAGCCCAACAACCGTCGCCGCGCCAAGACGCACGGCTTCCTCTCCCGCATGAAGACCAAGAACGGCCGNNCCAAGGGCCGGCACGTCCTCGCACTCTAAGTGCCATGAGGGTGGCCGGGACCTATCGGGTCGTGCGGCGCCAGGATCACGCGGTTCCCGAAGTCGTTCCCCGCCCGTTGCTGGGCAAGGAGCAGGCCTTGGACGTCCGGGTGTGGCGCATGGCCTCCGGCGTCGAGCCCATGCTCCTCGTGAACGCGTCCCGCAAGCAGGGGCGCGCCGTGCAGAGGAACCGGTTCCGCCGCAGGGTCCGAATGGCCTTTTTGCAAGTGCTCCGTGAACAACCTTCCCTGGGAGGCAGCCTTGGCGTCGTGTGGGTCCGTCCCGCGCGCAGCGCCAGAAAGGGCTGCCCATTCTCGTACCTGGAAATCGTCGGCCAGATCCGTCTGGCCCTGAGCCGTTGGGAACCCCGATGAACAACCGCAATATGGTGATCTTCGTCGTCGCCAGCATCCTCATGCTGGTGGGCTACAACTACGCCATGAACAAGTTCTATCCCCCGAAGCCGGTACCCCCGGCGGCGAAGCTGGCGCCGGT
>DBMS01000139.1 GCA_002297665.1 Holophagaceae bacterium UBA692
AGCCGGTAGTAGAGGTCCTTGCGGAAGCGGCCCTCGCGGATGTCGGCGGCCAGGTCGGAATTGGTGGCCGCGATGACCCGCACGTCGATGGGGCGGGAGCGGTTCTCCCCCACCCGGCGCACCTCCCGCTCCTGCAGCACGCGCAGGAGCTTGACCTGCATGGCCGGCGAGATCTCGCCCACCTCGTCCAGGAGGATCGTGCCCCCGCCCGCGGATTCGAAGAGGCCGGCCCGGTCCGACACCGCGCCGGTGAAGGCGCCCCGGGCGTGCCCGAACAGCTCGCTCTCCAGGAGGGTCTCGGTGATGGCCCCGCAGTTCACTGCGATGAAGGGCCCCGCCGCGCGCCGGGAGGCGCCGTGCACCAGGCGCGCGATGCGTTCCTTGCCCGTGCCGCTCTCGCCCGTGATGAGCACCGTCGACTCCACCGCGGCGATCCGGAGGGCCAGGTCCAGCAGGCGCCGCATGGGGGGGCTCTGGGCCACCAGGGCTCCGGGTCCCGGGGCAAGCTCGGCCGCGGGCCCCCAATCCTCCCGGATCCGGCCCTGGAACCGGCACCGGCCGGCGCCCTGGGCGGCGCACCGCTCCTCCCGCACCTCCACCGCCCGCCCCTGGCGCCGGCTCAGGTAGCCGCTGGCCAGCCCGCAGATCACCCAGCACGCGGGAATCCGGCTGGGCCCCAGGTGGGCCAGGTGCTGCTCGGCCTCGAAGGAGTCCAGGGACAGGAACCGGGCCCCCGCCTGGGTGCCTTCCAGGAAGGCGGGAACCCCCGGCTCCATGCGGAACAGCCCCAGCAGTCCCGGTGCGAAGGGCCCCTCGGCCTCCGGGGCGGCCAGACGCCAGCCCTGGGCATACCCCACCCGCGTGAGCAGGGCCCGGGCCTCCTCCAGCCCCGCCTGTTCCACCAGTTCCTTCGTCAGCACGCCCAGGGTGCTGGCGTCGAGAACCACCGCGGGCCTGCCCGCCAGGCGCACCCGCCCCACTTCGACGTCCACTTCCAACGGGTCGTTCCTGTGACCGGGATCCAAGCTCATCACGCCTCCTTTACCGCCAGGGCCACGCACGTCCCCGGTGGATGGGCAATAAATAAATAAAATAAGCAATTAAAATCGTGGGTGTTTTCAAAAGGGCGGGGTTCCCCGCGAGGAATCCATCATAGATGAATGCCATTGGTTATGCAAATTCATGATTCGGCGCCGTGGCCGTGCTGGGAAAACCCTTCAGCTTATTGGCGTCTCCTTGATTTTTTCACGGTCCTCGCCGCCTTCACTGTGCGCGTTTATCGTGGGATCATCGCAGGGCCGATGGCCAACCCGATTGAAATCAATGGGTTGGCTTCTATCTTGGCGGAAGGCGAGGGATTCGAACCCCCGGTGGGCTCATCACCCACGCTCGTTTTCAAGACGAGAGCCATAAACCACTCGGCCAGCCTTCCTTCCCTGCATGATGCCACGCCTCCCGTGGGGCGTCCATCGGGGGTCCGGCCCTACGCGTTGGCCCGGTAGAGGCCCTCGATCACATCCTTGAACGCCTCGTTCACCACCCGCCGCTTGAGCTTGAGCGAGGGGGTCAGGAGGCCGCTTTCGGGCGTCAGCTCCTTCTCCAGGAGGGCGATCTTGCGCACGCGCTCGTAGGCGGGAAGCCGGGAATTCGTGTGGTTCACGCGGGTCATGATCTTGGCGTAGACCCTGGGGTTGGCCAGCATCTCCGCGTCGTTCTCGAAGGGCACCTGCTTGCGGTTGCACCAGTCGCGAAGGGCCGGGAAGTGGGGGACGATGAGGGCGGCGAGATGGTTGCGCCGGTCGCCCACGACGATGGCCTGCTCGATGTAGGGATCGTCCCTCAGGGCGTTCTCGATGGGCTGGGGCGCCACGTTCTTGCCGCCGTTGGTGACGATGATCTCCTTCTTGCGGTCGGTGATCTTCACGCGGCCCTGGGGGTCGATCTCGCCCACGTCGCCGGTGCAGAAATACCCGTCGGCGTCGAAGACCTCCCGGGTGGCGGCCTCGTCCTTCCAGTAGCCCTGCATGACGTTGGGGCCCTGGCACAGGATCTCGCCGTCGGGGGCGAGCTTGAGGAAGGGCCGGCCGTTCCAGGTCTTGAGGATGGGGTGGCCCACGTAGCCGGGGCGCACGCGCCCGATCTTGTTGAGGGTGAGGATGGGGCTGGTCTCGGTGAGGCCGTAGCCCTCGTAGATCGGCACGCCCATGGCCCAGAAGAACTCCATGATCGTGGGATTGATGCCGGCGCCGCCCGTGACGCAGAAGCGCAGGCGGCCCCCGGTCTTGGCCCGGACCTTGGACAGGAGGATGCGGTCGGCGAGCCTCCAGGCCAGGTTGGTGAGCCCTCCGGGCTGCTTGTCGAAGTAGAGGTAGCGCACCACCCGGTGGCAGGTGGACCGGGCCCAGCTGAACACCATCCGCTGGGCGAGGCCGCCGGAGGTGAGGGCGTCCCGCACCTTGGCGTAGATCTTCTCGAAGATCCGGGGCACGGCCATGAGCACGGCGGGCTGGACCTCCAGGAGGTTCTGGGGCAGGCAGATGAGGCTTTCGGCGTAGTAGATGGCGATGCCCAGGTGGAGCATGGTGTAGTGGCCCGCGGTGCGCTCGAAGATGTGCGAGAGGGGCAGCACCGAAAGGCACCGGTCGCCGCGCTCGGGCCGCAGGGCCACGATGGCCACCTCCACCACGGCCTCGATATTCGAGGCGAGGTTGCCCTGGCTGAGCATCGCCCCCTTGGGGTCGCCCGTGGTGCCGGACGTGTAGATGAGCGTGAGAAGGTCGCCCGGGACGCGTTCGGCCGCCCAGGCCCGCACCTCGGGCCGGCGCGCTTCCAGGGCCTCGCCTTCGGCCATGAGGGCATCCCAGGGAAGGCAGTCCAGCCCGTGGGGTTCGGCGGGGACCCCGTCGAGGATGACGACGGTCTCCAGTTCGGGGAGCTTCTCCGAACAGGCCTTGATCTTTGCGAACTGGGTGCCGTTGGAGGTGAGGATCCAGCGGGAGCCGCTGTGCTGGAGGATGTAGGACGTCTGTTCCGCGGTGAGGGTGTGGTAGATGGGCACGCTCACCACGCCCAGCAGGGCGCACGCGAAGTCCATGATGGCCCAGGCGGGGCGGTTGTCGCAGAGGATGCCGACCCGGTCCCCCTTGCGCAGGCCCCGGGCCTCCATCGCCAGGCAGATCCGCTCGACCTTCGCCTGCAGCTCCTTGTGGGAGATGGGCTTGTAGGCGCCTCCCACCTTGGAGGCCAGGGCATCGGGCAGGTCGTACCTCAGACTTTCATAAAACAGCTCTGCGATGGTCTGGACCAAAGGGGGGACTCCGGGGAAATGGCAATGCGCATGTTAGCAGATGCATTTCCGGGTTGCACGGTAGCCCCCCAAAGGGTCTGGTTCGCGCTGGCGCGTATGGAAAAAATACGGCGTCACCGGGGCCATGCGGGCCCGACGCTGATGCCGTGGAAGGCGTCCCACACCGCCTGTTCCTCGGGTCCGTCCGGTCCGTACAGGTCCCGGGCCGCCGTGATGCAGGCCGCACGGGCCTCCTTGTAGCCGCTGGTCGAGGTCAGGTAGTGGGCCATGGCCCGGTTCCAGATGCGCCCCGCGCGGTCGTTGCCGATGCCTTCCATCCCCTTGGTCAGGGCGCAGGTGTAGAAATCGGATTTCGGGTTGGAGCTGGCGCCCTGGCTCAGGAAGTAGAAGCACCGGTTCATGGGGCCGGACCCCTGGTGCACCTCCAGGTACTGGAGGTCCGGCGTCCAGGCGTCAAGGCTGCTGCCGTCCAGGCTGGGCTTGTACAGGTAACGCAGGGGGCCGGGGTGGTTCGGGCGGGTCACGTCCTCTCCCAGGGTCCAGTTGCCGCCCCGGTTCCCGATGAGGTCCCCCGAACCCCCGCGGGCGTAGAACTCGATGAGGGTCGCGTTGATGTCCGAATTGGCCTCGTTGAGCCCGCCGCTCTCCCCGAAGTACTCCAGGTTCGCCGTGGCGGCGCAGAAGCCGTGGCTGAGCTCGTGGGCGACCACGTCCAGGGAGGCCAGGGCCTTGAAATAGGAACCGTCGCCCAGGGTCACGCACTTGCACGTGTCGGACCAGAAGGCGTTGTCGTAGTCCGTGTCGTAGTGCACCCGCATGGTCAGCGCGGTGCCCCTGTCATCCAGGCCCTTGCGTCCCAGGACCTTGGCGAAGTAGTCCCAGGTGACCTGCAGGGCGTAGGCGGCGTCCACGGCCGTGGTCTCGCCGTTGGCCGAGGCGGTGGCGCCGCCCTCGTAGTTCTGGCCGTCCCCCCAGGTGTTGTCCGTGTTCGTGAAGATCGTGCCGTCGTCCTCGCCGGTCTTGTGGTCGAGGTTGATGGTCATGTTCCCCGTGCGGCCCCGGGTCCAGTCCCGCAGTTCAAAGCCCCCGCCCTTGGCCCGCACGGTGGTGTTGAGGCTCACCTTGCCGTTGTACTGGGAGTTCCCGACGCCCGTGGCGGCCCTGCCGGTGCGCAGGGAGGACCACCGGCGGAGGATGGCGGCGCTTCGCGCGTCGACCAGGAAGTCCATGTGCGCGGTCTCCCTGGAGCCGTTCTCCAGTTCCAGGTGGATGCGGTAGGCCAGGACGTCGCCGGCCGGAAGCCTCGCCACCACGAGCTCGCTGGTGGGCGCGGCGCGAAGGCCGCCCTTGGGGGCCAGGGCCGCCATGGCCACCGCCAGGGCCTCCGCGGGGGGCACGCCGGGGGTCGTGTCCAGGTTCAGGTCCTTCACGAAGGCGTCCGTGATGGAGCGCGTCCGGGGTCCGGACAGGTGGAGGATGCCCTCGCCGCCCATGACCTTCACGCCTTTGTAGTACTGGTGGATCCGGGCGTCGCGCCCCTGGGTGAGGGGGTCGGCCACGATCCCGCGGACCCTCACCGCGTCCTCCCTGCCCAGGCCCAGGCTGGGCTTGAGCTCCTGGATCAGGAACTGCTCCGGGGAGCCCATGAAGGAGGCCTCCTGGCCCGCGAGGGCGGAACCGAAGGCGAGGGCGGCGAGGACGAGCGGGGGTCGGGGCATGGTTCCTCCAGGGCCCCACGGGGGCCCGATGCGGTTTCCCCGCGGAAGCGGACCCCGGCCCACCGGAGAGGGCGTTGGGTTCATTCCCGAAGGGGCTGATTGAACGGAACAATAATCATCCGGTCATGCATGTCAATAGAAGGCACGTTATTGAACGTAAAAAAAATACTTATTCAATTTTAATGTCGAAATAATAAAAGGGCCGGCGATCGTTCAACGCCCGCAACCCGCGCGCGGACGCAGAGATCCGGGGAGGCCAGGAAGGTACCTTGCCCGGAGAGCCTCCAACGGTTACGATGAAAGGCCACCGGGAGAGATGCCGGAGTGGCCGATCGGGCTCGCCTGCTAAGCGAGTGTATTGGGTAAACCAGTACCGGGGGTTCGAATCCCCC
>DBMS01000142.1 GCA_002297665.1 Holophagaceae bacterium UBA692
GGAGCGTCCGGGGGCTGGGGCGTCGGAGCGTCCGGGGGCTGGGGCGCAGGGGAGGCCTGCGGTGCCGGGGGCGTCGAGGCCTTGCGTGACCCCCCGCCGCCGCAGGCGGAAGCGAGGACCAGGAGGGTGAGGGGAAGGAAGGGGTGCTTCGTCATAATGAATTATTATTTTTTTATTGGACGTTCGTCAATGAGGTTTTTGACTAAAACCTTTTAATAATGAATTTGAATAATAATGCCCTCAATAAAATTTAATGAATAATTTAGTGTTATCCCCCACGCGCCACCCGGCGGACAATGAACGTCTCCCCGGAGCGGCCATGCACGTCCCCGACATCGACGATCTGATCCTGGATTCCGACGACGACGCGGGCATCGAGGAACTGGGCCGGCGGGTCCTGGCCCGGGGCCCCTGGACCACAGTGGCCTTCCTGGTGCGCACCCGCGCGCCCGGGGGCGCCTGGGAGGGGCCCCACCTCTGGCTGCACCGCTACCAGAAGGTCGCCCAGGGCTGGAAGCTGGTGAGCCGGTTCCGCACCACGGAACCCGCGCAGCTCGACGCCCTCCTGGGCGCGCTCGAGGGTTGGAGGGAGCTCATCGCGTCCCGCTGAAGGGACTCCTTCCCCCTTCACAGGTGAAGCCGGGGCCTCCCCGTGCGATGCTGGAGGGTTCAGGAGTCTCCATGGCCGTCGCCCTCAGCCTCGTCAAGGTCACCAAGCGCTTCGGCGCCCAGCCCATCCTCGAGGGGCTGACCTTCGGCCTGCAGATGGGGGAGAAGGTGGGCCTCATCGGCCGCAACGGGNNAACGGGGCCGGGAAGTCGACGCTATTCAAGCTCCTGGCCGGGGAGGACGCGCCCGACGAGGGCGAGGTGGTCCTCACCCAGGGGCTGCGGGTGGCCCACCTGGCCCAGGACCCGCACTTCGCCCCGGACGCCACGGTGCGCAGCGCCCTGGAAGCGGCCCTCCGGGACCACCGGGCCCTCATCGCCCGCCACGGGGAGATCCACGAGGCCCTGCAGGCCGCCACCCCCGACCAGGCCGAGCGGCTCCACATGGAGCTGGACGGCGTGGAACACCACCTCAACCACATGGGCTGGGACCTGGAGCCCCGGCTGAAGGAGGCCCAGACCACCTGGGGGCTGGTGGACCTGGAGGCCACGGTGGAATCGCTCTCCGGCGGCTGGCGCAAGCGCGTGGCCCTGGCCCAGGCCTGGCTGCAGGACCCGGACGTCATGGTGCTGGACGAGCCCACCAACCACTTGGACCCCGAGCAGGTGGAAAGGCTCGAGACCTGGCTCCAGGGCTTCGGCGGCGCGCTGCTGCTCATCACCCATGACCGCCACCTCCTGGACGGCGTCGTGGACCGCATGCTGGAGCTGGAGAACGGCGGCGTCACCAGCTACGACGGCTCCTACAGCGACTACCTCCTGGAGCGCAGCGACAAGGAGTTCCGGGAGGCCCGGCTCACCGAGCACATGCAGAACCGCCTGCGCCGGGAGCTGGCCTGGCTCCGCCGCGGCGCCAAGGCCCGCACCCGCAAGTCCAAGCTGCGCATCCAGGACGTGCTGGACCTGGGCGACGAGGTGAAGGACCGCACCCGCCTGGAGCAGCGCACGAGCCTCACCTTCGCCGGGGGCGCGAACCGCTCGGATTCCCTCCTATCGGCCGAGGGCGTGCGCTTCCACTACCCCGGCTCCGGGGTGGAACTGGCCGGGGGCGTCGACCTGGTGCTCCAGCGCCGCCAGCGCATCGCCTTCCTGGGCCCCAACGGCTGCGGGAAGTCCACGCTCCTCAAGCTCCTGCTGGGCGAACTGGAGCCCACCTCCGGCACCGTCCAGCGCCACCCCAGGCTCTCGATCTCGGCCATCTCCCAGGGCCGGGGCGAGCTGCGGGCGGACCTTTCCGTGGCCGACAACATCGCCGAGCGCGCCTCCATGGTGAAGGTGGGCGGGCAGGAGCTGCTGGTGCTGGTGTACCTCACCCGCTTCGGCTTTCCCGCCGACCAGCAGAAGCGCATGGCCGGGACCTTGTCGGGCGGCGAACGCAACCGGCTCCTGCTGGCCAAGGCCATGCTGCTGCCCTCGGACCTGCTGGTGCTGGACGAGCCCACCAACGACCTGGACATCCCCACCCTCCAGAACCTGGAGGAGGCCCTCCTGGACTACCCGGGATCCCTGCTGCTGGTGAGCCACGACCGGTTCTTCCTGGACCAGGTGGCCACCCACACCCTGGCCTACCATCCGGAAGGCGAGCCCCGGTGGGAGCTGTACGAGGGCAACCCCTCCTCCGTGCGCCGCCTGCGGGCCGAGCGCGCCCTGGAGGCGCCCCGGGCCGAAGCCCCGGCCAAGGCGGCCCGGACCGAGTCCCGGGACCCGGGCAGGCGCAAGGCGGGCCTTTCCCAGAAGGAGGAGCGGCGCCTGGCGGAGGTGGACGCCGCCATGGCCGAGCTCCACGCCCGCATCCAGGACCTGGACGCGGCCATGGCCGACCCTTCGGCCTTCATCACCGCCGAGGCCCCCGGCCACCGGGCGCTGCGCGACCGGGACGAGGCCAAGGCCCGGCTGGAGGAACTGGAGCTGGAGTGGCTGGAGCTGGAGGAAAAGCGCGGGGGGTGAGCGCATACTGGGAGCGTTTCCGGAGGTTCCCATGCTCTCCCGGCGCCTTTCCCCGCTGCTCCTTTCCGGCGCCCTGGCCGTCGCGGCCGTCCCGCCCTACCTGGGCGAGACGCCGCCCGGCGGCCAGCCGCGCCTTTTCGCGACGGATCTCCTGGGCACGGGCCTTTCCACCCGGGACATCACCTTCCTGCCCGATTTCACGGAATGCTACGTGGGCGTGTTCATGCCCGGGTTCCGCAAGGCGGCGATCGTCCAGGTCCGCCGGGAAGGCGGCGCGTGGCGGCCCGAGGTGGCGCCCTTTTCCCGGGATCCCCGGTGGCGGTGCCTGGAGCCCTGCGTGAGCCCCGACGGGCGGCGGTTCTTCTTCGTGTCCGACCGCCCCGCCGATCCCGCGGGCGAGGCGCCCGGGCCCTTCGGCATCTGGGTGATGGAACGGGAGGGGACGGGCTGGTCCCAGGCCCGCCGCCTGCCCGCGGCCGTCAACGGCCCAGGGAACGTCTTCTACCCCAGCGTCACCCGGGACGGCGTCCTGTACTTCCTCCAGGAGGAAGGACAAGGGGGCTGGATCCTGCGCTCGGCCTTCCGGGATGGCGCCTGGACCCCCGCCGAGAAGCTGCCGGCGCCCTTCAACGCCAGCCCCGCCCAGGCCAACCCCCGGGTGGACCCCGATGGCCGCTACCTCCTCCTGCCCATGGCCGGCCGCCCCGACAGCCTGGGCGGGGCCGACTACTACGGCTTTTTCCGGCGGGACGACGGCACCTGGGCCGGGCCCGTGAACCTGGGGCCGGCCGTGAACAGCCCGGCGCGGGATGAATTTTCCATCAACCCCGGCCCCGACGGCCGGGTGGTCTTCTTCGGAAGCGACCGGACCCTGCCCCGCCTGGACGGCAAGCCCCTCACCTGGGAGGCCCTGCTGGCCGAACGCACCCTGGCCGGCAACGGCCAGACCAGCCTCTGGTGGGTGGACGCCGGCTTCCTGGAGGCCGCGCGGGCCAAGGCCCTGGCGCCCGCGGACGGTCCTCAGCGCCCGCAGGGACGCGTGCCGCCCTCCGCGGGGATGTAGCCGCAGGCGCTCTCGTCGCAGCAGGTGCGGCACACCCGCTTGCAGGCCTCGAAGCCCGTGAGCTCCACCTCCGGGGACAGGAAGCCCGGCTTCAAAGGCTCCTCCCGCATGAGGTCGGTGCTGAGGTACTTCTTGTTGTCGTCGGAGAAGACCGTCACCACCACGGCGTCCGGCCCCAGCTGCTCCTGCACCTTCAGCGCGCCCAGGAAGTTGGCGCCGCTCGAGATGCCCACCCCCAGCCCGAGGCGGCCGGCCAGCATCTGCGCCATGAGGATGGCGTCGCCGTCGTCCACGGCGATGATCCCGTCCAGGTCGCCCAGCTTGACGATGGACGGGATGAATTCGTCGGAGATGCCCTGGATCCGGTGCTTGCCCACCTTGTGGCCGGTGCTCATGGTGGGGGAGTTGGCGGGTTCCAGGGGGTGCAGCTTCACGGCGGGGTGCATCTCCTTCAGGAAGGCGCCCACGCCCATGATGGTGCCGCCGGTGCCCACGCCCGCCACGAAGGCGTCGGGCGTGAGGCCCTGGAACTTCAGCTGCCACCAGATCTCGGGGCCCGTGGTGGTGCGGTGGGCCTCGACGTTGTCGGTGTTGGAGAACTGGCAAGGGAGGAAACAGCCTGGGGTGGAGGCGGCCAGTTCCTCGGACAGGCGGATGCTTCCCAGGAAGCCGCCCTCCTCCTTGCTCACCAGGCGGATGGAGGCGCCCAGGCTGCGGATGAGGTCCTTGCGCTCCTGGCTCATCCAGTCCGGCATGAAGATCGTCACCGGGTGCCCCAGGGCCCGCCCCAGGGCCGCGAAGGAGATGCCCGTGTTGCCGCTGGTGGCCTCCGCGATGGCCGCACCCGGGGCCAGCACCCCGCGCTCGTAGGCCATCCTCAGCACGTGCAGGGCCATGCGGTCCTTGATGCTGCCGGTCATGTTGAGGTTCTCGGCCTTGGCGAAGATGCGCCGGGACCGGCCCTTGTACCTGAAGTGCACGGCCAGCAGAGGGGTGTTGCCCACCAGGTGGCCCAGGTCGTGGATGCGGCGGGGGATGTCGAGCGGGATCACGGTCACCTCGTGCTTCCAGGGTCCCAGGAAAACAATAGGAATTGACATGCACACAATCCCGCCGGAACGGGGCAAGGACTTCGTTGCCGGCATCCGCGCCAGGCAGTAAAAATTGCCGCTTTCTTTTCGTTTTTTTTGCGCCATATTTAAGCGCTCGGAGGTCGAGCGTGCTGGCGATGTGGGTTCCCGAAATGCCGTTCCAGATGGCCTGCCAGGCGGACGCAGGCCTGAAGGAACGGCCCTTGGCTTTTCTCAGCCCCGGCGCCCAGCGCACCCCCTGCCTGTGGCTGGTGAACCGCCTGGCCCGGGCCGAGGGGGTGGCCCCCGGCGAGCCCATGGACCAGGCCCTGCGGCGCCTGCCCGGGCTGCGGGTGCTGGACCCGGCCCCCCAGACCTGGTGGGAGGCCCAGGGCCAGCTGGGCGAGTTCCTGCAGCACTGGAGCCCCCAGGGCCTCCTGGGCCGCATGGGCGAGGCCCTGGTGGAGCTGGGCGGC
>DBMS01000121.1:0-6499 GCA_002297665.1 Holophagaceae bacterium UBA692
GGGAGGGGCACGGGGGCGGGCGGGGCCTTCACCTGGAGGGGCCGGGGGGGCTCCACGGGGCGGCTGGCCAGGGGATCCCGGAGGCCGTAGGTGCCGTTGGCGGCCGCGGGCTGCTCGTCCACGGCGGCGGTGACCTCGATGTAGGTCTCCTCGCCCAGCAGGGACTTCCGCCGCTTGGTGCGGGTGGAGAGGATGAAGGCCTCCTCGCCCATGTCGCGCTTGACGACGGCGAGGGCCTCCTGCATGGAAGCGGCTTCGAAAGTCTTCACACGCATGGGTCCATCCGATGTGGGGGGGTGGGTGGCTTCATGAGACCGTCCCGAGGTTGACCACGCGCACGTCCATGGGGATCTCGCTGTGGCTCAGGACGACCAGGTGGGGCAGGGCGCGTTCCAGGAGGCGGCGCAGGTGGGGCCGCACCACGGGATTGGTGAGGAGCACGGGCTGGGCTCCGGGNNACCTGGGCCGGATAGGCGTTGAACCACAGGAAGCCCAGGCCAGCGCCCACAAGGGCCGCGCAGAACACCGTCACCTCGCCCACGCCCGGCACCGGCGTCACCTGCAGGTAGCGGGCGATCTGGGCGTGGCCGGCCACGTACACGAACAGGGCGAACATGCCCGCGGCCACCACGGTGGGGCCTATGGCCAGGCCGTCCAGGCCGTCGGTCAGGTTGACCCCGTTGGACGCGCCCACGATCACCGTCAGGGCGAAGGGCAGGTAGAGAAGGCCCAGGTCCGGCTGGATGTTCTTGAAGAAGGGCACGGCCAGCTTGGTGGAAAATTCCGGGTCCAGCATGAGCACGCCCAGCTCGTTGTTCTCGGAGATGTGGGGCGTGGTGAGCGAGCGCCCCAGGTGCTGGCGCACGTATTCGGTGAGCGTCAGGGGGTCGCGGGTGATTGCGATGGCGTCGGCGCAGGCTTCCAGGATACGGCCCAGGTCGCGCACGGGGACCCGTTCGCGCAGGAGGTTCTGCACCACCTTGAGGAGCACGCCCAGGGGCACCACCGAGGGCACCAGCTCTTCCACGAGCTTGGGGGTGGACTCCTTGAGGGTGTCCAGGAGCTGCTGCAGCTCGGGGCGGCCCACCAGTTCCGGGGCCTGCTGCTTGATGAGCTCGGAAAGGTGGGTGGTGATGACGGTGGCCGGGTCCACCACGGTGTAGCCCATGAGCTGGGCGTGGTCGCGCTGGGCCTCCTGGATCCAGAAGGCGGGAAGGCCGAAGGCGGGCTCGGTGGTGGGCGTGCCCTGCACGTCGCCGGTGGCGGTGCCCGGGTTCATGGCCAGGAAGGCCCCGGGGGTGACCTCGCTGCGGGCGATCTCCTCGCCCCGCAGCTGCACCCGGTAGGTGTTGGCGGGGAGCTGGAGGTTGTCCCGGATGCGGATGGGAGGCACGACGATGCCCAGCTCCTGGGCCATCTGGCGGCGCAGGGCCTTGATGCGCTCGAGCACGGTGCCGCCCTGGTTCACGTCCAGCAGGCTGATGAGGCCGTAGCCCACCTCCAGGCCCAGGGGATCCACCTTGAGCAGGGACTCCACGCGCTCGGGGGCCTCGGACTTGGCCTTCTCCCGGGGCTCGGCCTTGGCGTCCTGGCGCTGGGCGGCGAACTTCCGCGTGGCGTAGGCCATGATGCCGAAGATGATCCCCATGATCCAGAAGGGCACCAGGGGCAGCCCCGGCACCGCCCCGAACAGGAACAGCACCGACGCCGCGATGGCCAGGGGCCGGTAGTCCATGCCCAGCTGGCCCATGACCTCGGTGCCGAGGTTGGGGGACTGGGATCCGCTGCGGGTGGTGAGGATGGCGCCGCCCACCGAGATGAGCAGGCTGGGCACGGCCGTCACCAGGCCGTCGCCCACGGTCAGCAGGGTGAAGGTCTCCATGGACTGCATGACCGGGAGGTTGTACTTGAGGATGCCGATGAGGATGCCGGCGATGATGTTCACGGCCAGGATGAGCAGGGCCGCCACGGCGTCCCGCTGGGTGAACTTCACGGCGCCGTCCATGGCCCCGTAGAAGTTGGCCTCCTCGCCCAGTTCCCTCCGGCGCTTGCGGGCTTCCACCTCGTCGATGTACCCGGCGTTCAGGTCGGCGTCGATGGCCATCTGCTTGCCGGGCATGGCGTCCAGGGTGAACCGGGCCGTCACCTCGGCGATGCGCCCGGAGCCGTGGTTGATGACCAGGAACTGGATGGCCAGGAGGATGAGGAACACCACCAGGCCGATGATGTAGCTGCCGCCCACCACGAACTGGCCGAAGGCCTGGACCATGTGTCCGGCCGCTTCGGGCCCCTGCTCGCCGCCGTACAGCAGGATCCGCCGGGTGGTGGCCACGTTCAGGGCCAGGCGGAACAAGGTGATGATCAGCAGGATGGAGGGGTAGGCGTTGAATTCCTGGGGCTTGGCCACGTACATGCCCACCATGAGGATCAGGAGGGACATGGTGATGTTGAAGACGATCAGGATGTCGATCACGAACGCCGGCAGGGGCAGGATCATGACGACCACGACGATGAGCACGAAAACGGGCGTGGCCAGGTCCGCCCGCTTCGAAAGGCGGGTGATGTACGGGAGGAGCCTGTCCAGGAAGGTCAGCATGTTGACACCGGGGTACCGGGGAGCGAAAGGGATGCCAACCGTTCAAGTGTAGTGATTAAAGGTAGTTATTGGCGCCATGGGTCGCCGCCCCCCCTGGCGCCGGGTGCGGAACCTTGGCTTTGGTAGACTGGGAGCATTCCTGGGGAGACGCTCATGGCTCATTCCACCCTCCTGATCCCGGCCTGCCTCCTTCTGGTCCTGGGCTGCGTGGAGCCCAAGGCCATCGCGCCGGTATCCCCCATGTCGCCCTCGCCCCTGGTGGTGGAGCCGGCCTCGGCGGCGGTGACCGCGGGCCAGGGCGCCGACTTCAAGGTCCGGACCCGGGACGGTTCGAGGCCCGCGGTGACCTGGGAGGCCCAGGGCGGGTCCGTGGACGCGTCCGGGCACTTCACGGCCCCCGCCGAGCCCGGCACGGCCACGGTGGTGGCCCGGGCCTACGGAGGCCGGTCGGCCTCGGCCGCGGTCCGGATCGTGGCTCCCCCCAGGGGGCCCGTCACGGTCCCGGCCAAGGTCTGGGCCGGCGCCCGCGGGGTGAAGGCCTCGGTGCCGGCGCAGGAGGGCGCCACCTACGCGTGGAAGGTGGAAGGCGGCGTCCTCAAGGGCGATGCCCGGGGCGCCTCGGTGGCCTTCGACGCGGGCCCGGGCCCCAGGGTCCTGCTTTCCTGCCGGGTGGTGAACGCCGCCGGCCAGGGCCTCACGGCGTCCCTGGAAGTCCCCCTGGTGCCCGGCGTCGCCCTTTCGGTGGATCCGGCCTCGGCCACGGTGACCGCGGGCGCCAGCACGAAGTTCGGGTTCTCCCTGGACGGCGGCACCACGGGGGAGGTGAAGTGGTCGGTGCGGGAGCCCGGGGGCGGAACGGTGGACGCCTCGGGCCGGTACCGCGCCCCGGCCGTGCCCGGCGTCTACACGGTGGTGGTGTCGTCCAAGGACGATCCGTCCATCCGCACCTCGGTGCCCGTCAAGGTCGTGGCCGCCCCCACCGGCGCCGTGAAGGGCCCCGGCCGGGTCGCCGCGGGCGCCAAGGGCCTGCGGGCCAGCGTCGTGGAACAGGCCGGGTGCCGCTACGCGTGGAAGGTCACCGGCGGCGTCGTCACCGCCGGAGCCGATGCGCCCCTGGTGTCCTTCGATGCGGGCGAAGGCCCGGACCTCGAGCTGGTGTGCGAGATCACCAACGAGGCGGGGGATTCCTTCCAGGCCAAATTGACGGTGCCGGTGAGCTAGACCGGCCCCGCCGCGACGGCCTCTTCGGTGGTGATGGGCTGGGTGCGCTCCTGGCTCTGCCGCCGGATGGGGCAGGGCTCCACGGCGCAATGGTCGCACAGGGACCGCTGGCAGGGGTCCACGTGGGTGTGGAGCTCGCCCTCGATGCCGGCCTCGCGCACCACCGCCTTGGCGAAGGCGTCGGCCAGGTCGTGGCTCTGGGCGATTCCGTAGAATTCGGGCACCACCATGTGGATGTCCACGTGGATGTAGCGGCCCGAGCGCAGGGTGCGCAGCTCGTGGATGGCCAGGATGTCCTTGGGGCGGATCCGGTTGATGGCGGCCACCAGCTTGTCCAGGAGGTCGGGGTCCTCCGTGTCCAGCAGGGCGGCGCTGGAGGAGCGCACCAGCTTGAACCCGGTCCAGGCCAGGAGCGCGCCCACGGCGAGGGCGATGATGGCGTCCAGCCACAGCCAGCCAGTGAACTGCACCAGGAGCAGGGCGCATCCCAGGCCCACCGTGGTGTAGAAGTCGGACATGACGTGGTGCCCGTCGGCCACGAGGGCCGCGGACCGCTGCTTCTTCCCGTTGTGGATGAGGTACAACCCCAGCACGCCGTTGAGCACCCCGGCCGCGAAGTTGATGGCCATGCCCTTGCCCAGGTGTTCCAGGGGGGGGCGGTCCACCAGGGAATGCACGGCCTCGTAGCCGATGAGCACGGCCGCCAAGCTGATCATGCCGCCCTCGAAGGCCGCCGAGAAGTGCTCGATCTTGCCGTGGCCGTAGGGGTGCTCCCGGTCAGCGGGCTTCCCCGCGAAGATGATGGCCCCCAGGGCGAACACCGCGGCCACGACGTTGACGACGCTCTCGATGGCGTCGGACTTCAGGGCCGCGGAATGGGAGATGTAGAAGGCATAGTACTTCATGCCGAGGATGAACAGGCCCGCTGCGATGGAGAGCGCCGACACGCGGATCCTGGATTTTTGCGAAAGAGCTTCCTCGTCCATGCCTTCCTCAGTGCCCCGCAGGGGCCTCAGGTTTCCATCATGGAACCAGGGGGCGGCCGCGGCAACTCTATTGGACCTGCACCCGGGAGGCGTCGGCCGCGGAGCCGCCCAGCACGCGAACCGCCACGCCCTTGGGGTTTCGCTGGGCCAGGTCCCGGGCCAGGGCCAGGGCCGCGGCCTTGCTGTCGGCGGGGTCCGTCCCGCGCACCAGGAGGACGATGCGCTCCTGGGTGGTGGCGGTGAGCGTCCGGATGGCCTTTTCGGCCACGGGGTTCTTCTCGGTCTCGGGGAGCATGGCCAGGAGATCGGTCTCCATGGCCCGGCCCGAGGCCAGCCGCAGGCCCGCGAAGGCCGCCAGGGCCAGGACCAGCGCCGTCCAGATCCAGCCGCGGGCCCGCATGGGCTACTCGAAGGCCAGGAGGCGGCGTTCCTCGGCCGTCAGGGGGGCCTCGGGGCGGAAGTTGAGGAAGGTGAGGTCCATGGTATCTCCCGAGGGCTCGTCCACGTGGATGGTCTCGATGAAGGCGGCGCCCCGGATGCGCACGGCCTTCACGAAGGCCGCGGTCTGGGGCGCGGGCGTGAGGAAGATGGTCCAGGAGCCGTCCTTCCCCGATTCGCCCTTGACGGTGAAAAGTCCGTCCAGGGCGCTCCAGCGCCCTTCCAGGAGCGACTTCATGATCTCGCCCATGCGGGCCACCATGGGCGTGTCCTTGGCGGTGCGCAGCGTCCTGCGCCCGGCGGCGTCCACTTCCAGGACGCCCTTGGGCCCGGCGGCCACGGTCAGGGGGAGCGGCCTGGCCATGCGCCAGAGCACGCCCATCTCCCGGGAGACCACGAGGCTGCCCGAGGACTTCAGGGGACGCGAGAGCGCGGCGAGCCTGCGGGTCTGGGTGAAGTCCGCGTGCAGGGTCGCGGTGGCCTTCAGGTGGGCCGTGAGCGCTTCGGGAACCGTCTGCGCGCAGAGGGCGGGGGCCAGGACGAGCAGGGCCGCGCGCCTCATGGCCGGGCCCCTTCCAGCGCCTCGGTGAGCACGGGGGGGCATTCGAACAGCAGCTCTCCCGTGGCCGAATCCACCGCCAGCTGGACGGTCTCGGCCTTGTTGACGCGCTCGCCGGTGAGGGCGTCGGAGAGCAGGTAGGTGATGCGGATGCGCTGCTGGTATTCCAGGAGGCTGCACTGTACCCGCACGCTCTGGCCGTACTTCAGGGGGCGGATGTACTTCAGGTTGCAGGTGACCACGGGCCAGATGACGCCCCAGTCCTTCATCTGCTGCCAGTCCAGGCCCACCTGGCGCATCATCGCGGTGCGGGCGATCTCCAGGTACTTGACGTAGTGCCCGTGCCACGCGACGCCCATGGCGTCCACGTCGTGGAAGGGCACCTCGATGACGGTCTCGCCGGTGAGGATGGGTTTCATGGGTACAGGCTCCAGGCTTGGTTCCGGATGGACGCGACGAGGGAGAGCAGGGTTCCGTCCAGGGCGACGTCCTCGTCCAGGAAGGGAAGCCATGCGAAGGACTCGAGGAAATCCCGGGCTTCGGGGGCGAGCCTTTCCAGGGCGGGCTCGCCCTGGCGTTCCCGCAGGCGCAGGCCCTGGAGCACGGCCAGCGCCAGGGCCGCGGCCACCTGTTCGGTGAGCTCGAGCACGCGCAGGCAGTCCCTGGCCGAGATGGTCCCCATGCTGACCTTGTCCTGGT
>DBMS01000121.1:6539-7046 GCA_002297665.1 Holophagaceae bacterium UBA692
CCTTGAGGCCGTGGTTGATGGCGGCCCGGGGGCCCCGGGACCCCGAGAGGTTCTGGGGCAGGCCGTTGTTGTAGCGCGCGTCCACGAGAAGCGCCAGCTGGCGGTCCATGAGGTCGGACAGGTTGGCCACGGCGGCCTTGAGGCCGTCCATGGCGAAGGCGATGTGCCCGCCGTAGAAATGCCCGCCGTGGAGCAGGAGCCCGTCGCCGGGATCCAGGAGCGGATTGTCGTTGGCGCTGTTGAGCTCGTTCTCCACGTCCCTGCGCACCCAGGACAGGGCGTCGCCCAGCACGCCGATGACGTGGGGCGCGCAGCGGATGGAGTAGCGGTCCTGGAGGCGCACCGCCGGGTCCGGGGCGGGCCCGCCCAGGTCCGCGTGGATCCGGCCCGCGGCGGCCCGGGGCCCCGCATGGGGCTTGGCCTGGAAGAGCCGGGGGTGGAAGTGGTCCCGGTTGCCCCGCAGGGCCGCCACCGCCAGGGACGTGAGCCGGCAGCCCAGGCGCTCCA
>DBMS01000145.1 GCA_002297665.1 Holophagaceae bacterium UBA692
TTCAGCTGGAGGTGGTCCTGGAGCTCACGGTCGAAGCCTGAGGCCCTCGGGCCCGGAACCCGGCCGGTCCGCCGCCCTGCGCACCAGGTAGCCGCAGGCGGCGGACCGGCCTAGCGTCAAGGCCAGGGCGGCGGCCAGGGTTCCGCGCCAATCCAGCACCAGGGCGAACAGTCCCATGGCCAGGGTGAGCCCGGCGGTTTCCAGGGCGGTGGCGGTGGAGATCAGGGACGTGCGGCCGGCCAGGATCCAGCGGGACCGCTGGAAGCTGAGCAGGTACTCCATGGCCGGCAGCAGGATCAGCACCTGGGCGGGAAGCACGGCGAAGGGCAGCAGCCCGGCGCCCAGGCCCACCACCCTCCGGAACCACAGCGCCCCCAGCGGCGTGAAGACCACCGCCGCCATGAGCAGGGTGGAGCCGGCGGCCAGGAGCAAGGCCGCCCGGCGCACCTGGGCCTCGTTCCGCCCTCCGGCGCCGCTGAGCGCCACGCCCACTTCCTGGAAGGCGCTGCCGCCGCTGCGGAAGAAGAACACGAAGGCGTGGACCACCGGCCATGCGGCCAGGCACTGCAGGGGGTCGCGGCCCCGGCCCATGAAGAACGTGAGCAGGGGCGCCGTGCTCATGGCGATGATCGACGTCAGGGCCAGGGGGTAGTAGTACCGGGCCAAGTCCCGCAGGGACGGGGCTGGGCCGCTTTCCGGGCCGGGGTCCAGGAGGTCCCGCACCACCCGGCGCGCCATCCAGCGGCTCGCCGCGGCTTCCGCCACCACCCCGGAGCTGAGGGCCAGGGCGCCGATGCAGGCCCCCGGCAGGGGGGTGGCCAGGGCCAGGCCGGCGGCCGCCAGGGACATGGTGGCCAGGCGCAGCGCGGTGCCGTAGGCCACCCGGCGGGTCTGGCCCGTTCTCACCAGCAGGCCCTGGTGGAACCGCCGGTAGCCGATGGCGGCGGGCCAGGGGGCCAGCAGCGCGGTCGCCAGGTTGGCCATGCGGGCGACGGGTTCCGGCAGGCCCAGCACCCCCTGGGCCAGGAACCGGAACACGGGCGGAAGGGCCAGGAGGACCAGCAGGGCGGTAAGGGCCCCGTTGAGCAGGGTGGCGAAGCGCCGCAGGGCCAGGAAGCTCGCCCGGTCCCGGCACAGGGCGGTGGAGGCCGAAAGCAGCATGATGATGGGGGATTCCACCAGCCAGGCCAGGGTGAAGGAAAGCCCGAAGGCCGCCAGGTTCTCCACCGGCCGGTCCAGCCGGGCCACCACGGCCGACAGGTAGGGGCCCTCGACCCCCATCATGAGCCAGGCGGCCGCCAGGGGCAGCCAGAAGGCCAGAATGGTTCGCAAACGCATGGGTCGGTCCATCCTTCCAAGGTAGTGGGGCCGGGCCTCCTCCGGAAGCCCGGCGCGCCCTCAACCCAGCGTGCTCCAGAAAAGCATCAGGTTCAGCACGATCACCACCGTGGCCACGGTCCACAGCAGGCTGCCTCCCAGGAGGTCGTTGGCGTGGCTGCCCATGACTTTCCGGGAGGACGTCAGGTACACCTGCAGCAGGATGGTGATGGGCAGCTGGATGCTCAGGACCATCTGCGACAGGATGAGCATCCGGAAGGTGTCGGTCACCAGGAACACGGCCAGGAGCGCGGGAACCAGCGTCACGAGGACGCCCGCGCGGCTGGTGGCGCCCCGCACGTCGAAGGGCTGGCTGAAGATTCCCGCGAAGATGGAGCCCCCGGCCATGGCCGCCGTGAGGGTGGAGGCCAGGCCGGCGCACAGGAGCGCCACCGCGAAGATCACCCCCGCCGCCGGCCCCACCATGGGACGCAGCATGGAGGCGGCCTGCTCCAGGGTGGTGACGGCGAGGTTGTGCCGGTGGAAGGTGGCCGCGGCCAGGAGGATCATGGCGCTGTTGATGGCCCAACCGGCGCCCATGGAGAACAGGGTGTCGAACAGCTCGAACCGCAGGTGCCCCCGGATGGCCTCCTCCCCCTGCAGGTTCCATTGGCGGCTCTGGATGAACTCGGAATGCAGGAAGAGGTTGTGGGGCATCACCACCGCCCCCAGGATGCTCATGATCAGGACCATGGAGCCCTGGCCCGCGGTGGGCCGCACCCAGCCCACCGCCGCGGCGGACCAGTGGGTGTGGACCATGGCCAGTTCGGCCAGGAAGGCCAGGCCGATGAGCGAGACGAAGCCCACCACGACCTTCTCCAGGACGCGGTAGGAGTTCCACAGCAGCAGGCCCGCCACCACGGCGGCGGTGAGGCAGGCGCCCACCTTGAGCGGGAGGCGGAACAGCATGCCCAGGGCGATGGCCCCGCCCAGGATCTCCGCGAAGGCCGTGGCGATGGCCGCCAGCACCGCCGTGCCCAGCACCGGGCGGGAGACCCAGGCGGGCGTGTGGCGGGTGGCCGACTCGGACAGGCACAGGCCGGTGACGATGCCCAGGTGCGCCGCGTTGTGCTGGAGCAGGATGAGCATCACCGTGGACAGGGTGACGATCCACAGGAGGGTGTAGCCGTGGGAGGCCCCCGCCGCCACGTTGGAGGCCCAGTTGCCGGGGTCGATGAAACCCACGGTCACCAGCAGGCCCGGGCCCAGGTGCCGCAGGGGGTTCCAGGCGCCGGCGCCCTCCGCTTTCAGGCGGAACCGGTTCTGGAGCTGGGTTAAGAGTTTCATCGCTTGGGTCCTGGGGCTGAGGTCATCCTGGCAGAAGCCGAGCGCGGGGCATCGGGATCGGTCAGGGAATAGGCTATCGAGATTGAGTCTCGTTATCAACTAAATTATGTTCAATTCACGAAGTCACCGCCCCCCGTCCGGATGCGCCCGGAAGGCGGCCGCCACCTCCGCCCCCACCTGCCGGAGGGAAGGCCTGGCGTAGGACCCGGGGCGCCAGGCCAGGGCGAGGGTGCGGAAGGGCACGGGCGGCGCCAGAGGGCGGAGCGCCACCGTGGCCCGGGCGGCCTCGGTGCCCACGGCCAGGCGGGGCAGCAGGGTGATGCCCAGGCCGCCGGCCACCATGTGCATCAGGGTGGAAAGGCTGGTGGCCCGGAACCCCGCTTCCTCCACCCGGGTGCGGCCGCAGGCGGCCAGGGCCTGGCCCCGCAGGCAGTGGCCGTCGTCCAGCAGGAGGAGGCGTTCGCCCTCCAGGGCGTCCAGGCTCAGGGGGCGGTCGTCCTGGGCCAGGCGGTGGCCGGCGGGAAGGCACACCAGGAAGGGGTCCTCGCCCAGGGGGAGCGTTTCCAGTTCGCCCAGGTCCGCCTCCAGCGCCAGCAGGGCGCCCTCCAGCCCGCCGTCCCGGAGGCCCGCGGCCAGGGCGGCGGTGGTGCCTTCGATCCAGATGGGCTGGAGGCGCGGAAAGGCCGCCCGCAGGGCCGGGACGAGGAAGGGAAGGGCGTAGGGGGCGAGGGTGGGGAGGATCCCCAGGCGCAGGGGGCCCGCCAGGGGGTCCCGCAGGGACCGGGCCTCGTTCGTCAGGTCGGCGGCGTCCCGCAGGAGGGCGCCCATGCGGGCGATGAGCGCGCGGCCCGGGGCGGTGACCCGCACGCCACCCCGTCCCCGTTCGAAGAGCGGCACCCCCAGCGCGTCCTCCAGGGCGGCCACCTGGGCGCTGAGGGAGGGCTGGGCCACGGCGCAGAGGTCCGCTGCCTTCCGGAAGCTGAGGGTCTCGGCCACGGCGAGGGCGTACTGCATCTGGCGGAACGTGCAGGGAAGGGGGGCGATGGTCATAGGTTCATACTATCACTTTCATAGAATTGATATCTTGGACCCGGTTTCCAGGAAACGGGATGCTGGATGGGCGGAGCGATCCCGCTCCCCTCTTCCAAAGGAAATCCCATGCTGACCGTCGGCGACGCGTTCCCCTCCTTCTCCCTTCAGGCCGTGACGAGCGGCAAGGAATTCGAAACCCTCACCCACGAGAGCTTCCCCGGCAAGTGGAAGGTGCTCTTCCTCTGGCCCATGGACTTCACCTTCGTCTGCCCCACCGAGATCGCGGCCTTCGGCAAGCGGGACGGCGACTTCCAGGACCGGGACACCCAGGTGCTGGGCGCGAGCACGGACACCCACTTCGTGCACCTGGCCTGGCGGAACCAGCACCCCGACCTCAAGGACCTGCCCTTCCCAATGCTGGCCGACACCCGGCGCGAGCTGAGCGCGGCCCTGGGCGTCCTGCACAAGACCGAGGGCGTGCCGCTGCGGGCCACCTTCGTGGTGGACCCCCAGGGCGTCATCCGCCACGTCAGCGTCAACGACCTGAGCGTCGGACGGAGCGTGGACGAGGTGCTGCGCGTGCTGGACGCCCTCCAGACCGATGAACTCTGCCCCTGCAACTGGCGCAAGGGCGATGCGACCCTGAAGGTGTGACCATGACGGCTCTCGAAACCCTCCCCGGCTACGCCCGGGACCTCAAGCTCAACCTCCAGGCCGTGCTGGCCGATTCCCCCCTGGAGCCCGCCCAGCGCCTGGGCACGGCCCTGGCGGCCGCCGCCGCCTCGCGCAACCCGGACCTGGTGCGCGAACTGCGGGGCCAGGTCCTCGAGGCCCTGGGGACCGCGGGCGAGGCCACGGCGGAAGACGCCCTGGCCGCCGCCGCCCTCATGGGCATGACGAACGTCGTCTACCGCTTCCGCCACCTGGTGGGCAAGGAAGGCTACGCCCAGCTTCCGGTGCGCCTGCGCATGAACCGCATCGCCCGCACCGCGGGCCCGAAGCTCGACTTCGAGCTGTTCTGCCTGGCGGTGAGCGCCGTGAACGGGTGCGAGACCTGCGTGCGGGCCCACGAGGCGGTGCTGGTGGAGGGGGGCCTTTCCGAGGCCCAGGTCTTCGAGGCGGCGCGCATCGCGGCCACGGTGCACGGGCTGGCGGTGGCCTTCGACGCCCGGGACTGACGCGGGCGGCGCCCCGGCGCCTTCCCTTCCCGGGGTGCGGGTGTAGAGTGGTCGCATGACACCGGGAGTTTCCATGTCCATGGGCGCCTGCAGGTTCCGGAAAGCCTTCCACGGCGGCGGGAGGGCCCTCGTGGCCCTCCTGGCGGCCTCGCTTCTGCTCCACGCCGAGGACCGGAAGAAGGAGGAGCCCCGGGAGAAGCGGCCCGAACCCCGGCAGGAGCGCCAGGAGCGCAAGCCCGAGCCCCGCCAGGAGCGCAGGCCCGAGTTCCGGCCGGAACTCCGCCAGGAGCGCAGGCCGGAGGTGCGGCCCGAACCCCGTCCGGAGCGCAGGCCGGAAGTGCGGCCCGAACCCCGTCCGG
>DBMS01000141.1 GCA_002297665.1 Holophagaceae bacterium UBA692
GGCCCTGGCCGCGGGAGCCCTGGGCTTCAGCCTTTCGGGCTCGGGCCCGTCGGTCTTCGCGGTGGCCCCCGAAGGGCGGGCCCCGGCGGTGGCCTCGGCCATCCGGAACGCGTTCGAGGAAGCGACGCTGCCCAGCACGTCCTGGCTCTGCGGCCTGGACGCGCGGGGCGCGAGGGAGGCCTAGCATGCGACTCGTCAGCACCCGCGATTCCAGGAACCGCGCCACCTTCGCCCAGGCCATCCGGTCCGGCATGGCCCCGGGCGGGGGCCTCTGGGTCCCCGAACCCGTCCCCTGCTTCCGGGACGTCCAGGGGCTCCTGGCCCTGGACTTCCAGGCCCGGTCCGCGGAGATCCTCCACCGCTTCCTGGGCGACGAATTCGGCCGGGCCGAGGTGGAGGAGGCCGTGGCCTCCGCCCTGAACTTCCCCGTGCCCGTGGCGCGGGTGCGGGAGCGGATCTTCGCCCTGGAGCTCTTCCACGGACCGACGCTGGCCTTCAAGGATTTCGGCGCGCGCTTCCTGGCGCGCATGCTGGCCCTGGCCTCGCGCGGGGACGGGCGGCGGCGCACGGTGCTCACCGCCACCTCGGGGGACACGGGCGCCGCCGTGGCCAGCGCCTTCCTGGGCCTTCCGGGCTTCCAGGTGGTGGTCCTCTACCCCGCCGGCCGCGTCTCGGACCTCCAGGAGCGGCAGTTCGCCACCCTGGGGGACAACGTGCGAACCTTCGCGGTGGAAGGCTCCTTCGACGACTGCCAGGCCCTGGTCAAGGCCGCCTTCGGGGATGCGGAACTGGCGGCCCGGCTGGGGCTGACCTCCGCCAACAGCATCAACGTCGCGCGGCTCCTGGCCCAGGTGACGTACTACTTCGAGGCCGTGGCCCGCGTGGGTGCGGCCCCCGTCATCGCCGTGCCCTCGGGCAACTTCGGGAACCTCTACGCGGGCCTCCTGGCCCGGCGCACGGGGCTGCCGGTGAAGGCCTTCGCGGTGGCCACCAACGCCAACGCCACCGTGCCCGACTTCCTGGAGACGGGCGTCTACCGCCCCCGGCCCTCCGTGGCCACCCTGTCCAACGCCATGGACGTGGGCGCGCCCAGCAACTGGGAACGCATCCATGCCCTGTTCCAGGGCGACCTCGAGGCCATGCGGGGCGCCCTGCGCCACGGGAGCCTCACGGACGAGGAGACCCTGGCCTCCCTGCGGGACCTCCACGCGGGGGGCTACCTTTCCGAACCCCACGCCGCCGTCGCCCACGGCGTCCTGGCCCGGGTCCTGGGGCCGGGGGAGACGGGGGTGTTCCTGGCCACGGCCCACCCCGCGAAGTTCCGCGAGACCCTGGAGAGGGGCCTCGGGCTCCGGGTGCCCCTGCCGCCGGCCCTGGCGGCGGTGAAGGACCGGCCCGTCCTGTCCCGGACCCTGCCCTCGGCCTTCGCGGCGCTGCGGGAGGAACTCCTCTGAACGAAGCGAATAACGGTGGGATTCCTCGCGGGATTGGTTATCCTCTAGCCCGGAAAGCCCCTATCGCATGAATCCCGAGACCAGCCCTTCCCGAGGTTCCAACGCCATCCTCAGGGTGGTGCTGATGTACGCCGGCTTCTCTGCCCTGTGGATCCTCCTTTCGGACCGGGCGGTGCTCCTGGTGGCCCGCGGGGCGGACCAGGTCGCCACCTTGAGCACCGTGAAGGGCTGGTTCTTCGTGGGGGTGACCTCCCTCCTGCTCTACCAGGAGATGAAGCGGCACCTGCTCCCCACCCTCGCCGGGGAGCGGCGGGCCCGGCCCCGCCGCTTCGTGCCTCCGGTGGTGCTCCTGGGCGTGGTGATCGCGGTCCTGGTGTGGGGCGGCATCCACCAGGTGTACCGGAACCTGGAGGTCACCGAGGCCGCGCGGCTCCAGGCCATCGCCGACAGCAAGGCGCGCCAGGTGTCGGAGTGGGTCCACGAGCGGCGCGGGGACGTCGCCTTCGCCTCCTCCTCGCGGTTCTGGTCCAGGGCCTACTACGCCTGGAGGAAGAGCGGCGATCCGGATGAACGGGAGCGCCTCTTCGGGAACCTGCTGGCCTACCGGGACCTCAAGGGCTTCCAGGGCCTCATGGTCATCGACGACCGGCTCGTCACGCACGCCTTCCCCGGGGACCGGGTCCCGTCTCCCGACCTCCTGGAGGCCGTCCGGGCCACCCTGGCGGACCGGACCGGTCGCGTCGTGGGACCCTACCGGGACGCCGCCGGGGCCCTGCGGCTGGACTTCCTGGCGCCCATGGCCCCCGCCGGGGACCGGCCCGGGCCCCTCCTGGTCCTCACCGTCGACCCCGCCACCCAGCTCTTCCCCAGGCTCCAGTCCTGGCCCGTCCCCACCTCCACGGGCGAGGTGGTGCTGTTCCGGCGCCTGGGCGACCAGGTGCAGTACCTCAGCGGCTCCCCGCAGAACCCCGACCGCCAGATCCAGATGACCCGGCCGGTGGCCGGCAGCGAGCTGCTCACCGCCCAGGTGCTCCGGGGCAGCGCGTCCCTGGGGGCCTTCGTGAAAGGGAAGGACTACCACGGCGGGCGGATCGCGGGCGTGGTCCAGCCCGTGAAGGGCACCGAATGGTACCTCATCGCCAAGATCGACGAGTCCGAGCTCTATGCCGCGGCGCGGAACCAGGTGGCGGTCATCGGCCTCGCAGGGCTCCTGGCCATGTTCCTGGCGGTGCTGGCGGACCGCATGTTCCGCCAGCACCGGATCCTCGCCCAGGCCGAGCGGGACCGCAGCCTCCAGGCCGAGCGGCTCCGCGCCCTGCGGCTCCTGGACGGCATCGCCACGGCCTCCAGCGACGTCATCTACGCCAAGGACCGGGCGGGGCGCTACCTGCTGTTCAATCCCGAAGCCGAGCGCGCCTTCGGCATGAAGGCCGCCGACGTCCTGGGGAAGGAACCCCCCCGGCCCGGGGAGGCGGAGGAGGATTCGGCGATCCTGCAGCGGGGCAGCGCCCGCACCCTGGAGGAGGTGCTGGACACGCCCGGGGGGCGGCGCACCTTCCTCGTCACCAAGGGCCCCCTTCGGGACGCGCAGGGCGGCATCATGGGCCACTACGGCATCGCCAAGGACATCACCGAGCGCAAGCAGGCCGAGCAGGCCCTCCAGGAAAGCTGGCTCAGGTTCCGCCAGCTCTTCGAGGCCGCGCCCGTGCCCATGTGCATCCTGGGCGAGGGCGGGCGCATGGTGGCCCTCAACGGGCAGTTCACCCGCACCTTCGGATATGACCTGGAAGGGATGGAATCCCTTTCCCTGTGGCTGGAGCGCGCCTACCCCGACCCCCTGCGCCGCGAGGAGGCCCGGGCCCGGTGGGCGGACCGGTCAATGGAGGGCGGGACCCTGCAGCCCGTGGAGACGACCCTGGCCTGCCTGGACGGGGAGGCGCGCACGGTGATCCTGTCGGGCACCGCCATCGGCGGGGAGTTCCTCCTCACGCTCTCCGACATCACCGACCGGGTCAAGGCCGAGCGGGAACGCCAGGCGCTGCAGGCCGAGATGCAGCATGCCCAGAAGATGGAATCCATCGGGCGGCTCGCGGGGGGCGTGGCCCACGACTTCAACAACATGCTCGGCGTGATCGTGGCCAACGCCGAGGTGGGCCTCCTGCACACGCCCTCCGGCAAGGCCCAGCAGCGTTTCGAGGAGATCAAGAAGGCCGCCATGAGGTCCGCGGACCTCACCCGCCAGCTCCTGGCCTTCGCCCGCAAGCAGGCCGTGTCCCCATCGGTCATCGATCTCAACGAGGCCATCCCCGGCATGCTCCAGATGCTCTCGCGCCTGATCGGCGAGAACATCACCCTGGACTACGCCCAGCGCGACGGCCTGTGGGAGATCCGGATGGATCCCACCCAGGTGGACCAGATCCTCGCGAACCTGGCGGTGAACGCCCGGGACGCCATCTCGGGCGTGGGCCGGATGTCCATCCGCACCGAGAACCGCGTGCTGCGCGAGGGTGAGCCCCTGCCCGGGCACAACGCGCGTCCCGGCGCCTACGTCGTCCTGGAGGTGAGCGACACGGGGTGCGGCATGGACGCCGAGGTGCTCGCGCACATCTTCGAGCCCTTCTTCACNNAGGGCACGGGCCTGGGCCTGGCGACGGTGTACGGGATCGTCAAGCAGAACGACGGCTTCATCGAGGTGCACAGCGCTCCGGGCCAGGGGAGCACCTTCCGGGTGCACCTGCCGCGCCACGAGGGNNCCCGGGGAGAAGGCCCCGTCCACGGCGCCCGCGCCCCCGTCCCCGGGCGGCCGCGAGTGCGTCCTGGTGGTGGAGGACGAGCCCATGCACCTGGACGTGACCGTCATGCTCCTGCGGAGCCTGGGCTACCGGACCCTGGCCGCGGGTTCGCCCAGCGAGGCGCTGGCCTTCCTGGCCCAGCCGGACCAGGACATCGGGCTCCTGCTCACGGACGTGATCATGCCCCAGATGAACGGCCGGGAACTGGCGGAGCGCGCCCGCGTGCTGCGCCCCGGGCTGAAGTGCCTGCTCATGTCCGGCTACACCGCCGACGTCATGGAGCACCACGGCCTGGCGGAAGGCGACCTGAAGGTCATGGGCAAGCCCTTCACCCTGGAAGTCCTGGCCGAGCGCGTCAGGGCGGCCATCGACTAAGGGTGGATGGGAAT
>DBMS01000285.1 GCA_002297665.1 Holophagaceae bacterium UBA692
GCGAAGTCCACGGCCGGTTCCGGCGGCGGCGGGGCCGCGGGGGCCGGCGCGGCCGGGGCGGCGATGGAGGGCGCTGCCTTGGGGCGCTTGCCCATGGCGCTCAGGAAGACGGCGTCCTCCTCCTCCATGGGTTTGAATTCCGTCGGCTTGGGCTTGGGGGGCGGGGCCTTGGGGGGCGCCGGATCCTCCGCCAGGGATTTCTTCAGCTTTTCGAGATCCTTCTTCCAGACCATGACCGACTCCATTTTTCCTAGGTTAGCTCCCTCTGTCGCAGAGTTGCCACACCTGAAGCAAAATGCGGCACGGATCCGGGGGCCTGCCGCCGTGTAACCTGAACGCTGGTGTGAAATTCAACCTGGCACGGAATTGGATGCTCTAAGCTCCCGGAGGCTCACATGAAACACTGGATCCTTGCAGCAGCGACCCTGGCCCTGGTCACGGGCGCCCCCCTCGCCGCCCAGGAACCCCATTTCGGGATCGGCCTGACCGTGGGCGTGCCCACCGGCGCCTTCAACAGCACCACCTATCCCTCGGGGGCCACGGAGTCCTACGAATCGGCCCTGGGCCTGCAGTTCACCGCCAGCTTCCCCGTGGACCGCTCCCTGGCGTGGCGCCTGAACCTCTCCGGCCAGACCTTTTCCGGCCACGCCGACGACCCCGCCGTCCGCGACCGGCTCAACACGCAGGACGCCATGTTCAGCATCGGCGGGGACGCTCAGATCTTCCTGGGCACCGGCAACGCCCAGCGGCACCTGGGGACCTACCTCATCGGCGGCCTCGCCCTGGACCTGGAGCGGTTCACCGCCAGCTACGACGATCCCAGCTTCTACCCGGACAGCACCATCAACAAGAGCCGCCTGGGCCTGAACGTGGGCATCGGGCACAGCGTCCGCTACGTGGGCCGGTGGCGCTGGAACTTCGAGGCCACCTACCACAAGACGCTCACCTCCCACGACACCGGCGCGGGCGATCCTCCCGCGGCCGACTTCATCCGCCTGGGGGCGGGCGTCACCTTCTAGCGGAAACCGCTACCCCCTGGCCCTGGCCTTGCGCTTCTTCCGGGGCGCGGCCTTGGCCTTGGGCTTGGGGGCAGGGGGGTCCTCGTCCTTGCCCAGGAGGCCGTTCAGCAGGCGCCTGCAGCCCGCGTTCTCGGGATCCAGCTGCAGGAGCCTGCGGGCGTAGGCCAGGCGCTCAGGCACCGGCTTGGCGTCGTCGCCCTTGACCTGCTCCAGCTTGTCGGCGACGTAGGCTTCGACGGAGCCCTTGCGCGCGACGTCCGCCTTCTCCTTGGCGAGGAAGCCCTGCCACTCGGCGAGGGAGGCGGCGTACACCTCCTGCTCCTTGCGCAGCTGCTCGGTGAGGGTATCGATCTCCCTGAGGGAGCGTTCGCTGGAGGCGATGGCGTTGCGGTACTCGTCGAGCTGGGCGCGGATCTGCGTGCGGGTCTTGATCTGGTCGGAGGTGAGCCCGCCCAGGGTGTCCATGTCGGCCAGGCGCTGGTCGAGCTTGGCTGCCTCCGCGCGCCAGGTCTTGAGGTTCTCGTCGTGCTGGCGGCGGATGCGGCCGAAGGTCCCCTCCGCGGCCGCCACGTTGTCCGCGGCGGTGCGGGCGGCCTTCTGCAGGTGGGCCACGGCGTCCTCCCAGGCCCCTTCCAGGACGCAGGACCGGGCCGCCAGGCTCATGACGGCGACCATGGCGTGCATGGCGTTGTAGTCCGAGGGGTTCACGGCGGGGCCGTCCTGGGCGAGGACGGCTTCCGTGGCCTTGCGCACGGGGGCCGAAACCCCCTTGGCCAGGTTCTCCTCCCAGGCCGCGCGGTTGTCCTTGAACTTCTCCGGCAGGTTCTGGCCGAACAGCGGGAGGGACAGGGCCAGCAGGGAGGGGAGGAGAGCCTGGGCCTTCGCCATCACTTGGCCTTCTTGCCCTTGGCGGCGGCCTTCTTCTCGGTGGGGAGGGGATCCTGGTCCGCGCGGACGCGGTCGATGATCCCGTTGACCTTGCTCTCGGTGGCCGTGCCCATGACGTTGTGGCGCAGGCGGAAGAGGAAGTTCAGCTTGTCCTGCTTGGTGGCCCGGGACTCGTAGTTGGCCTTGGTCTTCATGACGTTCTCGAAGTAGGTCATGCGCTTCTCGTCGTACTTGGGACCGCTGGTCTCCTTGACGACCTTGCCCTTGACCTTGACCTCGGCGACGCCCTTGGCGATCTCCTCGGACTCGTCCTTGAGGCTCTTCTGGAAGGACTCGATCTTGGGCGCGCAGGCGTCATACTCGGCCTTGGTGGCGTCGATGCTCTCCTGGATGGCCTTGATGGCCTTGGGGCCGTTGGCGATGTTGGCCTGCCACTGCTTGTAGGCGGCGAGGTCCTGCTGGTCCTGGGGCGTGAGGGCCTTGGCCTCCAGTTCCTGGAAGCGGGGGAGGTTGGCCTTGAGGTACTTGGCGGCCTCGTTCTTCTCGGCGGGAGTCTTGGGATTGTTGTAGATCTTGTCCTTGGCCAGGAAGGTCTGGTACTCGGCCTCCTCGGCGGCGTTCCGGCCGGGCTTGGCGTTGATGGCGGCGATGCGGGCGGCGCCGTCGGCCACGCCCTTCTGGGCCTGCTCGATGGCCTGGGTCCAGTTGGTCTGCAGGGGGGTCAGGGCCTCCTTGGTGCTTTCATAGTTGACCTTGGCGCAGGCCTGGGCCTTGAGGAGGTAGTCCAGGGTCTTCTCCCACTCGCCCGCCATGGCCGCGGCCTTGACGTTCAGGAGGTAGAGGCGGGTCAGGCCGCTGAAGGAAAGGGAGGCCTGCATGGCCGCGCCCGGATTGCTCTTGTCGAAGGCGGGCAGGGTCTCGGGCAGGAGGGCTTCGGCCTTCTGCATGGCCTCGACGGGATGGAAGTCCTTGAGGAGCTCCTCCACGGCCGGGGTCTGGGCCTTCAGGACGGCGGAGTAGTCGACGTTGGCGGGCGCCTGCGCCACGAGGGCGGCGGGGACCATGGCAAGGGTCATGAACGGGTGGATTCGCATGCGGGCTCCAATCAAGGGAAGGAATCAGGGTACCCGATTTGCGGGGTCCGCATCGACCTTGAGGTTTTCCCATGAAACGTCAATAGAAGCCGTGAGCCGCCGCTTGGGCCTGAGCAGGCCCGACCGGATGTCCCCCGCCAGCGGCAGGGCGAAGAACCGCGGGGGGCCGGAGGGGGGCACGACCCTCAGCATCACCAGGTCCCAGGTGCCCCGGGGCAGGTAGTCCTGGATCCACCTCCGCCTTGCGATGGGGACGCGCATCAGGGGCACCGCGGCCGCGCCGGACCCGGGAAGGGCCACGTCGGCGAAGGCGCCCTGGCCGGACCAGGCCGCCCCCGGCCACCGCTTCAGGGGACCGGCCCACACCTGCAGCCGCGACCCCCCGGGCGCGCCCATGATGGTCGGCAGCACCTGCAGGGAGGCCAGCTCGGTGCGCGCCGGCGTTTCCCACAGCACCAGGGCCCCGGCGCTCAGGAGGAGCAGGGCCGACCAGAGGGCATAGTACCAGCGGCGGCGGTGGTGGATGGGGTCCATTCCTAGTCCTTGAACGTGAGGTTGGGGCTCTTTTCCAGGATCACCAGCACCAGGCGCTCCAGTTCGTCGACCATGAGCAGCTTCAGGGTGGTGCGGGCGCTGGCCTGGGCCAGGTCCGAAGGGGGCTCCAGGGGCGGCAGGCCCCCCTTCAGGAGGAAGAAGATCCGCCCCTTCTCCATGCGGGCGACGTACTTCCAGGGCAGGTGCCCGGCGCCCAGGCGGCGTGCCAGCTGGCGCGGAAGCCCCTGGTGCTCCACCGTGACCCCCATCTCGTCCACGAGCACATGGGTGCCTTCGATGAGCACGAGGCCCAGGGTGGAAAAGAGCAGCAGGAGCCCTCCCAGGAGGCACAGCAGCACCGAGACCGCCAGCACCAGCCAGATGCGCGCGGTGGGTTCGCCCAGGGCCAGGGCCTGGTGGAGGATGGTGGTCAGCCCCTGCACGGCGTCCACCAGCATATTCATGGCCCGCAGTCCCACGAGCCAGCTCCCCGCGCAAAGGAGCACCGCCAGGGCGCGCTGGGCCACGCTGGGGCGGAAGACCAGGGGGGAGGTCGTCGACATGCTAGGCGCCGGCCATTTCCAGGAGGATGGCCTGGGCCGCCGCGGCGGGGTCCGGGGCCTGGGTGATGGGCCGGCCCACCACCAGCCACGTGGCGCCCGCCCGAAGGGCCTGGGCGGGCGTGACGACCCGGGCCTGGTCCTGGGTGGCGACTCCGCCGGGGCGGATGCCCGGGGTCAGGCGGTGGAAATCCCCGCCGCAGGCGTCGCGCACCTGGGCGGCCTCCTGGGCCGAGCACACCACGCCGTCGCAGCCGCATTCCTTGGCCAGGCGGGCCAGGTGCAGGGCCAGGTCCCCGGGTTCGGCGGTGGAGCCCAGGCGGGCCAGGGCTTCGCGGTCCAGGCTGGTGAGCACGGTGACGCCCAGCAGCCGGGTTCTGCCGCCCCGCTGGCGGTGGGCCTTCACGGCCTGGGCCGCCGCCTCGACCATGGCCGGGCCGCCCTGGGTGTGGATGGTCACCAGGGAGGGGTCCATGGGAAGCAGGGCCTCCATGGCCCGGTGGACGGTGTTGGGGATGTCGTGGAGCTTCAGGTCCAGGAACACCGGGGCGGCCTTCTGGACCTCCCGCACGAAGGCCGGTCCTTCGGCGCAGAACAGTTCGAGCCCCACCTTGAACATGCCGGCCCTGCCCGAAAGGGTCCGGGCCAGGGCCAGCGCCTCGGCGCCCGTGGGAACGTCCAGGGCCACGACGAGCCGGTCGATGATGGATTGGGCCACGGTCATGCGCTCACCCCCGCTTGGAGCATTCTGTCAGATCCCGGGCCGCGCGCATCAACCGATCCCGGCCCCCTGCAGCAGCCCGGTGAGGGCGCCCACCACCATCTGGGCCCAGTAGTGGAAGCCCCGGCGCAGGGGTCTGGAGGAATAGCTGGCGTGGAGCCGGTCCTTGAGCATGGGGTAGTTGCCGTCGGGATCCAGCACCGCGGCGGTGACCGGGCTTTCGAACTCGAAGGTCGTCCAGCGGTCCTGCCCGTCCCAGGTCAGGCGCCTTTCGGACCGGTCCTCCAGCCTCACCCAGAGGGTGACGGGGACGCGGATCCCGCCCCGGCGCTCCAGGGTGATCACGCCGCGCCTGCCGGGCGCCGCGGGCTGGGGCGCCGCGAAGACGGCGCCCTTGGGGGAATCCATCCAGCCGCCCTCCATGACCTCGCGCACCTCCACCTTGGCGATGGCCATGTCCAGCACCTCGGTGCCGTCCACCCAGTCCCGCCAGAAGGCGGACAGGTCCCGCCCCGTGACGCGCTCGGCCACGCGCCGGAAATCCCGGCCGGTGGGGTGGCGGAAGGCGAACTCCCGCGCGTAGGTCTGCATCACCTGCTCCATCTGGGGCCGCCCGACCATGGCCTCGAGCTGGGCCAGCGCCAGGGCGGGCTTGGCGTAGGCCGCCACCGCGTAGGACAGGAAGCTGCGGGCCTGGAAGCTGGGGCGGGAGATCGGGTCGGTGGAAGGATCCAGCCAGTATTCGATGTTCTCCAGGGCGTCGGTGCCCACCTGGAACCGGCGGCCGCCGAGGATGCTCTGGTAGGCGCGTTCCATGGCCCGCTGGGTGAACCAGGTGGTGAGCCCCTCGTCGAGCCAGGCCTCCTCCACCTCGTTCGAGGCCACCATGCCGTAGAACCACTGGTGGCCGATCTCGTGGACGGTGGTCATCTCCGGGTCGAGCCGGAACCCGATGGGATCGAAGCGCCTGGAGGAGGCCGTCACCAGGGTGGGATACTCCATGCCGTTGACGCCCCGGGCCTCGGCCGGCACGTCCACGACCGTCAGCACGGGGTAGGGGTAGGGGAAGAACCACTCCGCGCCGTGGCGCAGGGCGACCCGCGCGGCGAACATCTGGCGCTCGAGGTTGGTCTTGTTCTCGGGCTGGTAGTAGCAGAACACCTGGACGCCCCGGTACTCGAAGCTCTTGAAGCTCCAACTGCGCGCGGGCATGACCGCCCAGGCGAAGTCGTGCACGTCCTCCGCGTGGAGCTTCCAGATGACGTTGAGCTTTCGCTTGGGGTCGGGGGTGACGTCGTCCTGGGTGCGGAAGTTCGTCTGGGCGCCCACGTGCGCCAGCAGCAGCGCGTTGGGAAGGGACAGCTCCACGTCGTAGGTGCCGAAGTCCGCGAAGAACTCCGTGCGCGCGTGATAGGCCGCGCAGGTCCACCGGTCCCCCTGATAGACGCCCGCCTTGGGGAACCACTGGGCCCCCATGAGGAAGTTCCCCGACCCGTCGCCGCTCCATCCCGTGCGCGCCAGCGCCTTGGGGAACCGGCTCTCCCAGGCGATCTCCAGGCGGACCGTCTCTCCCGGCGCCACGGACCGCCCCAGGCGCACCCAGTACACCGTCTCGTCCTCCCCGAAGTGCCCGTCCAGGCTCCGCCCGTCCAGCGTCACCGACAGGAGCCGGCAATAGCCGTAGCTCCGCGGATCGCGCGCGTCGAACCCCCGGAACTCCGGATCCCCCTGCGCCTCCTTGGCCAGGATCGACTGCGGCCCCTTGAAGGCGTTGAGATACAGGTGCAGCGGAAGCTCCGCCGTGGGCGCCGTGCCGGTGTTGCGCCAGGACAGCGTCTCCCGCCCCTCCAGCCTCTTCCCCGGCCAATCCAGCGCCGCCTCGATGCGGTAATTGGCGATCCTGGGCGACTTGGGTTTGTCGAACCAGTGCCCCGGATCGAAAGCCCCCAGGCTCCAGCACCCCAAAGCCAATAACGCCAATTTCACCAGTCGCCGCATGTGTTCCCTCGGATCGGCCTTGAGATTAGCGCAATCCGCCTTTGCAAAGGCACCCCACCGGTGATAGGATTACTTTTCCGGCGCGGGGTGGAGCAGTCCGGTAGCTCGTTGGGCTCATAACCCAAAGGTCGCAGGTTCAAATCCTGCCCCCGCTACCAATCGAAGGGCTTGGCATTTGCCAAGCCCTTCGGCTTTCCAGAGCGATCATCGGAGCCGGCAGGATTTGGACCCCCGATCGGCAATGCCGGGCGACACTCCAAGCATTGCCCTGCGCAAATCACCTCTCCCTATTTCCTTCTGCAGATAGGTCGTACCGAAGCGGCTCCTGAAGTTGGACTCGTTCCCGGCGGAAACCGTACCATCCCGGGACCATGGGGCCTTCCGTGTCCTCATGGCTGACCAGAAGGACCGTCTTCCCTTGGAATGGATCACCGGCCAAGAGGCGTTCCTTCCCCAGGGCGTCCATGTGGGCCATCGCTTCGTCCAATAGGAGCAGAGAACGGCTGGAGGCAAGGGCTGCCGTCAAGGCGATCAGCTGGCGCTGGCCTCCTGAGAAATTGTGACCCCCCTGGGCGACCACCGTTTCAAACCCCATAGGAAGGGAGCGGATGATGTCCGCCAAACCCGTCTTCTCCGTCATGGCCAGCAAGGCTTCGCGTGGGGCACCGCCGGAGAGTAGGCTCAGGTTTTCCAGGAGGGACCCGCTGAAGAGTACCGTCGTTTGGGGCAGGTAGACCGTCTGGGATCGAGCTTCCCTGGGTCGGAGACCCCCCATTCGGATCTGGCCGCGGTCGGGTTCCTGGATCCCTGCCAGGACTTTCAGGAGTGAGGATTTGCCGCATCCCGAGGGGCCCTGGAGAAGGATCCTCTCTCCCGGCGCCACTTCCGCCTGGAACGCTTTCAGGACCCAAGCACCCTCTGGTTCATAACGAAACCATAGGTCCCGGATGGAAATGAAGGGAGGGGTAGCGTTCCGCTCCACGGGGAAGGGTGCGGGCTCCCGAGCCACGGCCAAGATTTCCTCGACCTTTCCAAGCGTCGGCCGGAGGCGGGCCAGTTGGAGGAAGAGGCCGGCAATCCTCGCCAAGCCGCCCTGGAAGGAGGTGGCCATCATGCCGAAGGCCAGCATTTCGCCCAGGCGGATGTTCTCCTTCAGGAAGAGGATGCTGGTCCCCAGAATCACGGCCTGCAGCAGGAGCCCCTGGGAGGCTTCGATGAGCGTCTGTGCCAGCAGGTGTAGCCTCCCGGCCTCCAACTCGATGCACCTTCGGTTCCGGACGAGGTCCAGCCAACGGGATCCCAGCATCGCCTCGGAGCCGGAGGCCTTGATGACCCCGATTCCTCGGAGCATTTCCACCAGGAGGCTCCGCTCTTTCACATGGGTGGCGACGCCTAGGGCCTCGAGTCGCGCCAGGCGGCGGCCCAAGAGGAAAGTCGCTCCAGTCTGGATGGCCGCCCCGCCAAGTACCGCCAGGGTGGCCATGGCCGAGGTCCTGGCCATGGAAACCACGAAGAAGGGAAGGGACAGGTTGGAGAGAAGGTCCCCCGAAACATGCCGGATGAGGAACTGGCGGGCCGCCCCCATGCCAAAAAATCCCTGAAGCAGGTCCCCCATCGTCCGCCGGGAAAGCCAGGGAAAGGGGAGGCGCAGCAGGTGGCCCAGGAATCCCGCTTCCATCTCGAAGGCCAATCGAAGTTCGAGGGTCACCTCGAACTGCCGTTGGATCCAACTGACTCCCGCCTGGTAGGCCCCCGCAGCCGCCATGGACAGCACGATTAATCCGAAGAGAGAATGGGCCTCGCCCGGGAACACCCGATCCACCATGATCCGCGTAAATTGCGGGAAGGCCAATCCCGGGATCTGTGCCAGCGCTGCCAGGGCAAGGCACTGCGTCCAGGTCCGGCGGTGGGCGAGGATGGCGCTGGCAAGGTTCCGCCAGAGTGAGGTGCCCGGAAGGGGGCCGAGTCCGTCAAGGTAGAGACCTTTCGGAAGCCTGGATGCCGCCAGGAGGAAGACCCCACCGGGGGCCTCAACCCGCACCCGGCCCCGGTGTCGATCCCGCAGTACCAGAAAGGTTCTGTCCGGGAGAAGGACCAAGCTGGGAAGCCTGAGGCCCTCCGTCTCCGGGGGTATCAGCTGCACCCAACGGGGCGTGTGTCCAAGGGCTTCCAGAGCCAATGTCAAAGCCTCCTGTGGCTGTGCGTGGGTAGGGGCTTCCGTGAACGGGCGCAGGGATGGACCCAGGGCCGAGCCTTCCAGGAGCTTGGCCAGGGACTGGGCTGCCGTAAAGCCTGTAGGCAGGGCCTGGGTTTCAGCCAAAGGCCGTCTCCTTCACAGGGAATAGTCTGCTAAAGGGCCCGTCAATTTTCTGGAGCATTCTGAAGTCCCCTTCCTGGACGAGCCTTCCCTGATCCAGGACCAGGATCCGATCTGCATCCCGGATGGTGGCGAGCCGGTGTGCGACCACGAGCCGGGTGCATTTGAGGGTCGCGAGATTGTGGTGGACCCGGGCTTCGGTCTCCACGTCCAGTGAGCTGGTGGCCTCGTCCATGAGGAGGATGGTGGGACCATGGGCCAGGGCCCTGGCGAGGGATAGGCGCTGACGCTGACCGCCGGAAAGGATGGCTCCATTTTCACCGATGGGGGTGTCGAAGCCCTGGGGCAGGGCTTCGATGTCGTCGAGGATGCACGCGATTCTTGCGGCCTCCTGGAGGCGGGATAGCGGAAGGTTTTCGTCGTTGATGGTCAGGTTGCCCCGAACGGTGTCATTGAGCAGGAACGTCTCTTGAAGGACGATCCCCATCTGCTTGCGCAGTCGGACGAGATCCAGGTCCCGGATATCCCGGCCGTCGAAGCGGAGGCTGCCCTCCCTGGGCACATGCATGCCAAGCAGGAGGCGCGCCAAGGTTGATTTGCCTGCGCCCACGGGGCCGACCAGGGCGATCTTCTCCCCGGCTCGGACGACTAGGTCGATGGGGCCCACACGCGACCCGGCGGTGCCTGGGTAGGCGAACACCACGCCCTGCAGCTGAATGTCTCCAGTCAGGTACCCCGGGTCCTGGCTTCCCGTAGACTCTGGATGCGTCTCCAGAATATCGTCCAGGCGCGCAAGGTGGCTTCCGAGGAATTGAATGTGCAGGAGGCTGTCCAGGAAGGATGCGAGGGGGGCCAGGAACAGGCCCTGCAAGAGCAGGAAAGCGGAGAACGTGCCCACAGTCATCCGCTGGGCCAGTACCTCGCGCCCTGCAAGCAGAAACACGACCACCTGGCCCAGCGTCGCCAGGAAGGCCATGAGGACTTCCTGGCGAGCCTGGAAAAGATGCCTCTTTCGGCTCGCATTGAGGGCCGCCGCTTGTCCCCCGGCCCATTTCCGTAGGAGGATTCCCTCGGCCCCCGCGGCTTTGACGGCCTCGAGACAACCGAGGCATTCGGCCAGGATGGCGTGGGCCTTGCCGGAGGTGGAGAGCTCCGCCGCCATGAGTTGCGTATTCGCTCGATGGCACATCCCTTGGAAAAATAGGCGGACAAGGCCCAGGCCCAGGACTGCGAGGCCAAGAGGCATGCAGTAAGCGACCATAATGGCCACGTAGCCCACCAGGAGGAGGCCGTCCAGCATCGCAGAGAGGGTCTTTTCGGTAATGAGGTGTTGGATTTCGGAGTTGCTATCCACACGCTGAAGAAGGTCGCCATCCGGCCGCTGGATGAAGAAGGCCAAGGGCAGCCGCAGGAGATGGGCGATGAACCCACCGAGCAAGTGCAGGTCCAGGAGGACTTGGAGTCCATGGAGCACCCAGGCCCGGGCCAGAGTCATCAGGGACCGTGCCAACAGGGACCCCCCAATCCAGCCAGCCAGACCCCATAGCAGCGCTTCCTGCCGAGCGACCATCACCGCATCCACCAGAAACTTCTGACCCAGGGGCAGCCCTAGTCCTAGGGCCTGGAGAATGGCGCTTCCCGCCAGGACCTGAGCCAAGGCGTTGCGGTGGCACCAGGCCAAGGCCCCGTACCGGGCCAGGGAAGGTGGCCTGCGAGCCCGTGTCCTGAAGGTCGGCCCCGGTCGAAAGACTAGGGCCACGCCCGTGAAAGAAGTGCGGAGCAAGTCCAGGCTAACAAGGGATTCGCCGATCGCAGGATCGAGCAGGATGGCCTTCCGCCCCCTCCAGCCCGAAAGGACGAGGAAATGATTGAACTGCCAGTGGAGGATGGCCGGCAGGGGAACGAAGCGAAGATCCTCGACCTCCATTCGGTAGGCCCCCGCCTCCAGGCCATGGGAACGGGCCACCTGGAGTACGGTGCCCGCGCTGGTGCCGTCCCGGCCGATGCCGCAGGCGTTGCGGATCTCGTCAAGGGGCGCATGATAGCCGTGGTGGGCCAGGACCATGGCAAGGGATGCGGCCCCGCACTCGGAGGCCTCCATCTGGGGAATGAAGCGAGGTTTCATCCGGGCGCCCCCGGGTTCTTCCACTTTCGCAGAGGGTCCAGAAGGAAGGAGATGGGAGAACGGCGCCTCAGGGTGAACCGGGCTTTGAGGAGCATTCCAGGACGAAGGTTCATGCCCGCGATACGCCCGGACTGGCGCAGCTCCAGATCGATGTCGACTCGGAAAAGGGCCTGGCCTGCCGAAGGGGATGCCTCTCCTAAAATTTCCTGGATCTCCGTGGGTGTTGCCAGGTAGGCACCCAAACGTGACACGCGGCCCCGCAGGGCACCGAACTCGAAATATGGATACTGATTGAGTTCGAGGGCGACCTGGTCTCCTTCCCGGACGAACCCCCGGTCCTTCTCCGGCACTAGCGCGACGATCCCCAGGGGAGCCGCCCGGGGCACGACCTTGGCTACCGCCATACCAGCCTGGATGGCATCTCCGGGCCGCACTGCCAACCCATCCAGCACCCCATCGTCGGGGGCTAATACGAGGGATTGCGCGCGGGCCAACTCCAGCGCCTCCCGCCGGACCCGGGCCAATGCCGCCTCTCGGGAACGATCCCAGGTCTGTTCCCTCCTGCGGGCCCGCAAGGCCACCAAGTCGGCTTTGGCCCGAAAAAGGGCCTGCTCGCCCTCCGCCACCTGACGCTGGGCCTCCTCCAGTTGATCCAGAGTCCCCTGGTGCTTTGCCTTTGCCACGATGCCCAGATGGAACAGATGTTCAGAAGCGGCCAGGCGTTCCTGGGCCCAGATCCGAGCTCGCTGGTAGCTGGCCAGGGCTTCTTCCTTATGGCGGATGGCAGCCTGTGCGTTTGTCACCTGGACGTCAAAGAGCTCCGCCTGTCCGCGAGCGACCGGCAGGAACCCCTGTCCCTGGTCGGCGAGCGTCTGATCCGCCTCGAGGATGGCGCCTTGAGTCTGAGGCACATGGATCCGAAGGATGGGGTCGCCTCGGTGCACCTCCCTTCCGGGCTGGACAAGGACTTCCACGACCGTGCCCGACGCCTGGGCGACGAGTGCCCTCACCCCGCTGCACGGGCGCAAGATGCCCGGGCCCCGCTCGACCACCTCGATCCTTCCGAGGACAGAAAACAGGCCCCCGGACAGGAGCAGTATGCCGATGCCATAGAGAACAGCCCAGGTCCACCCCGGGCTCACTTGCACCAGGTCCAGGTTGGGGGGGGAATTGAATTGGAAATCCAAGGCCTCCGCGCGGAAAGCGGTGAAGGTGGTGGCGGGTTCCTCCTGGAGCCCGGGAGAGTCATTCCGCTCTTCGTTCATGGTTCCTGGGCCGGTTCGCGGAGGACTTTGGACCTGTACATCCGGAGGGCGAAATTGTAGAGGACCATCTCCTGGAATCGCTGGCCGGAGGTGAGGAGGCGGTTGATGCCCATGTGGATGATGCTTTCCAGGAGGTCCTCCAGGGGGCGCCGGAGGCGCCCCTGGGCTTCCAGTTCACGGAGCCGTTCGAAAAGAGGCGCGACCTTGAGGCTCCGCTCCCTCAGGGCGGCGAGCCCCAGAACGAGCGGGCCCTCCGGCAGAGGGGCCTGCAGGACGAGGGGGTACAAATGGTATCTCTCCCTACGGAACAACATCCCCAGGTGCTGCTTCCCTGGGCCGTCCTCCAGGGCGAATTCTCCCTCGTAAAGGCGGTATTGCCGTTCCGCCAAGACTAGGCGGCGGGCGACGTCCAAGCCGGCGCTGTGTAGGAACTCGTCCATGCTGGCGAGGGCCAGCCGCCAGCGGGCCGTCTTGCCGTCATCATCGCGGTATTCCCCCAGGATCTTCAGGACGGCCTCGCTATCCGCCTGGAAAATCTCCACTGCCAACTCCATCCCCTCCGACCCTCCGTAGCGATCGATCTCGGGTTCGTAGGTATCGATCTGAAGGTTCCAGAGCGAACCTCCGTCCAGCTCTGGCCCAAGCCGCTGGTGCAGGCGCCTGAGCAGGCTTCCCCAAAGGCGGTCCGGCTCCCCGAGAAACCGGATGCGTATGTGAGGCTCAGGGTCCAAATAGCGGATGAAGAACCATTGGCGGGCCTCGCCGGACTCCAGGGCCTCATGGACCAGGGGCGCCACGGCCTCTGCGAGTAACCGATCGGCTGTGGACATCCCAGTATGAAGTTTGGCGTAAAGCCATCGGGAGCCCGGGGCATGGCGGTCCACAGTCGCCGGTAGTGAAGGTGAAGGAAGGGGTGGCAAGGGCGATTCCGGACCCGCCAGAAAGGGGAGAACAAGTTCGTGGGTGTAGGTCCCCTCCGGCCCCTGGGCCACCAGGGCTTCGCTCCCCGGGAAATCCTCGGTCAGGGTTAATTGCTCCCGCTGCCGGGCGATGCCCCAGACGGCTTCTGCAACCAGGGGATTGTCCAGGTCCACGGGAAGCTCGTTGTCGCCATCAGGCAGGAGGAGATGCCTGGGTAGGTCGCGGCGCTCCCGGAGACGTTGAAGGGCGATAAAACGTGCGCGGGGGCTTTTGGCAGCGTGGAGAGGCTGAAGGTCTGCCTTGTCCAGCCACCAGGTGGCACGGGAGAGGACCAACCTTCCGTGCACGACACGAGGGAGAAAGGGCTCTTTCCCCACCATGCCCCAGGAGAATCCCACCCAACCCAGCATGTCCTGTTCTTGTAGCAACCCCAGGAACTGAACGAACTCGGGGGTCGCCAGGGTAAAGTTGGCGGCGCTGGTGAGTCGGGGGACCACTTGCCTGTCCAGCTTTCGCGACCACAGCACGACCTTCTGGTCCACCAGGCCCACGCACAGGTCTTCCGGCTGGATCATACGCTCGGGGTCCACTCCGGACCTGCCGAGGTAGGGGATCTCGTGGTCCCGGAGCCGGGGGCGGGCCAATACGTTCCCCATGCGGGGCTGGGGCAGGTAGGCAACCTCCGCGAAGACTGCGTGGGGCTGGCAGGCCTCCTCACGGCGCAGGTGACCCTGGACCGCCTCCGCCAGGGCCGGGTCACCGTGGCAAAACCGGCCAAGGAGACGTGCACCGCTGGGGCCGCTGGCGGCATGAATGAAAACCTGGTATTCACCTGCGGCTAGGGCATCTGTTGAACCGGCCGCCACTTCTGCCAAAAGGGAAAAAGCATGAGGCAAGGGGGGGACTGGACGGTCGTCCGCCAGGGCCTCTACATCTTCAAGGTCCAAGTTGAGCACCCGGCCATTGCCTTGTCGGAAGGCCACCAGCTTCTTGAGGAGGTACACTTCCCGCGGTTTCAGGGTGGGGGGCGCCTCGGCCGAGGTGGCCCCCAGGGCGAACCCTTCCAGCAAGGGCGCACCCTGAAGAGTCCTGCCGGACGTTCCGGCCAGGCCCACCCCGCTCTCCGGGTCCAGGGCCTCGGAAAGTGGCACCCAGCGCTCCCCATAGCGCTTGGCGAAGGCTTCCTTGAATGCCTTGAGGGGATCGGTCGGGTCCTTGGGTGTCAGGCGGTGCAGCAGGTGGACCGCCTCGGTCATTTCCCGTCGGAAGTGTTCTCCGAGTGATGCCTCGGGAGCCGGTTTGAACAGGTCCACCTGCCAGAGCTTCGAGCGGTCCACGGGACCCGGGAGACCCTTGAGGACATCCTCCACGTCCTCATAGGCCTTCGGGTCGTTGCCCAGGCCCAGCACGTCCAGGTGCCCAAGGGCTCGGGCAGCTCGTTCGAGCCCCTCCGCGATGGGCAGGGCTGGAACCAGATTCAGAAGCGTCCGGATCATGCACCAGGTGGGTTCCTCCCCCGTCGTGGGTGGTTCCAGGTCTGGTACGAGTAATTGGAAGTCGACCAATTGGTGGATGAAGGCTGCGGCTTCCTCCATGGTGACCTCTGGACTCGCCAGGGCGCGGGCCAGGGTTTCCGCGTCGGCTCCATTGCGTGCCTTCTCCAAGGTCTGAGTCAGAGAGGCGTTCTCCCGGACGGAAACCAGATGGACCATCCTACGCCCATCGTTCTCCCGGATCTCCCCGTAGCGCAGCCGCTCCCCAAGGCGGTATAGGCTGGTATTGGGGCGTAGGAGGACGGCTCCCCTCACCTCCAGGTCCTTCGCTAGGGCGGATGCCAAGCCGCACAGATAGGTCATGTCCAGCCTGGATTTGCGCGTCCAGCTGGACTTTCCTCCCAGTACGAGGCGGGTTTCGGAGCCGGCCCGGCCCAGGGAATGGCCTGCGAACAGGCCGAAGGGAGTGGGGCGATGGCACATGCGGCTGAAATAGCGCACAAGTGCCAATTCTGTCCGTTGCCCCTTTTCGCTGTCCGGGGCCGAGATCCACCTGGGAATACTAGCCACCAGATCCGGGGAGGCCACGAAGAGAGCCTCGAGGACGTCGGGACGGGCCACGAAATATCGGAGCCTCTCCCGGAGTCGCTCGACAATGTCCTGGTACTCGCCTGAACCCATGTCAGCCTCGCCTGCCGCCTGACGGGACAGGAGTGCCTCCCCCCACTCCCGCCATACTTCTTGCGGGAGGAGGGGCGTCCGCATGGCAAAGAAGGGTTCCATCTGGATGGAGGGTCGGATTCTTTGCATGCTAATACTCGAGTGGAGGGACGTGAAGGAGCATGTGACCGTCCCAGAGAGGTTCCATGTCGGTCGTAGCAGCAATCAGAGCCAGCCCAATGCCCGCCAAACCGGTCAGGATGCCGGGCGAGGATCCTTCCTGAGAAAGGTTCGGAGCTTGTGCGCTGAATCCGGATGAGGAGCTCGCATCCCTGCCCAAAGAGAGGCCATGGGCATACATCGCCAACGCAGCCTCTTGGAATCGGAGATCTCCGCTGGCCTGATAGAGGCGGTTGAACATGTGGGCGTTGCCGAAGGCGCCATGGCAGAGGCAGCCGTTGCGGACCCCTTCAAGGAACGTTGGGCGCCTCGCGCAGGCCCGTCCCAGGTCCAGCGCCTCCCGCTCCCAGGCGGTGCAGCCGCGCTTGCGGGCGGCTAGCAAGGTGACCAGGCTCAAGCCCAGATCCCCATAACACCACGAGAGCCTGGAACCGCCCGGGTTTCGCCGGGCCGCACCCCGGGGAAACCCTTCCCCGAAGCGGGAACCATCCGGGTGGTCCTCGCCTTGGCGGAGGATCCAGGCCATGGAAGCATCCAAGAGGGGGCCTGAACGTTCGTCCAGGCTCAGCGCTTCAGCCAGGAAGCCGGAGATACCGGGGTTCCCGTGGGACACCCCCAGGTTGTAAAGCCCTTCCGGAAAGACCTCCCGTGCTTCGGGGTAGAGCCTGTCCGGGGGATCGTACCAGGCTGCGCCGCCCTCCGGGCGCTCCGCGGTAGATTCCAGGATATCCATGACCCTCGCGAGGATCCGGGCAGACCGACCACGGCCTCGGCGATCTACGGCATAAATGCCGAATCCTGCCAAGCCCCCAATCAGGTCGGGGAGGCCCTGCCAGCTGTTCGGCTCCAGGGTTTCCAGCAAGCAGAGGTCCACTTGCTCGTTGAGGTCTTCGTCCGAAGGAAGCACACCGAGGTTCTCAAGGTGATCCACGGCCCAGGCAATCCCGACATACCCATTGATGAGGCCCGGACGGTCGAAAAGGTGGGTGGCCTGCTCACCAGCTATATCCAGGCAGGCCAGGGCGTGGTCAATGCAGGAACGCCGGGACGCGCCACCGGCGCTCAGACCATGATAGGCGAACAGGAGGGCGAGGCCTGCTGGTCCGTCCCCCAGGCCCGGCCACATGAAGCCAGGATCAAGGCGTCGCAACTCATCGAGGATGCATGTAAGCAAATCCCGGGCCTGACGTTCGTCAGGCCCGGTAAGCAGTGGTCGCCAGCGCCCGGGTCTACGGAGGGGGGCATGGCTTCCAGGTCCGGTCATGAAGTTAGTCGCACTTCTGGGTGGTGATGCCGCTCCACCTGCAAGTGTGGAGGGATCCACAGGTATTTCGGCTGGTCGTGAGTGTGATCACGTGGGTCGTGGTCCGGGCCGTAGCGCAGATCGCGGAAGTCGTTCCGCCATGGACGGAGCTTGCCTGGGCATCGACGAGAGGAACGATTGTCTCTTTTGTTAATTCGAGTTTTTTCATGTTTAGTGGTTTCTCAATTTTTGGTTATTAACAGGCGACGGTGGTGATGCCGCGCCGCGTTGGACAACTGTCAAGGGTTCCGCACGTGTTGGCGCTTGTGGTAAACTTCGTCCATCGGGTCACGACCGTGAAGCCTGCGCAAGCCACGGTCGAAGCGCCATTGACTGAAAGTGCCTGTTGCTCGTTGAGCGGGAGGATGGTCTCGCGCTCGATAAGGATTTTCTTCATTACTGGGTCTCCTCGTAAAAAGGGTGTTATGTCGGTTCACCAGTCCGGCTTTTGGACAGTGAACAGCACGGGAAACATGCGATTCTGCTCTGGGTGGTTCCATAAAATAAAATTAAATTTGGAAGATTTATGAAACATTGCACTTGAAGCAAACACATGCCGAAGGTGGAGGGGGAATGAGAATGGCTCGAGCGCAATGGAACCTGGATCCGCAGGTGGCTGGGAGCGGCCTCCCGGACGTCATGGGTGGTGGCTACTTCTTGATCCTTGCCTTGGAGATGACCTGGCCCATATGGGGTGTCTGGAGCCTTCTCTACCTGTTGCTTGTCTGTCCAATCCTTTGGAGCCGCCTCCTCCGCAGGCTGGGGGTGGATGGACCGCAGGATATCGGGCCTTTGCTGGTCCCGATGCTGGCGGCCGTCCTCCTTTCCCTGGGTGTGGGGTTCGCTGTCCTTATCCACTTCGGGGGACGGCTGCCGGATTCCTGGCTTCAAAACCCCACAATGGGCCGCATCCAGACGATGATCGCAGCGATTACCGTCCTTCTGGCCGCCTGCCTATGGCGGCAGAGCCGCTACCTTTTCTATGCAATGCCTCTCGGCTTGGGGCTTTGGAAGGCCCTCCCGCTCTGCGGGGGGTTGGTCCTGGGCGGGCTGGCGATGGTCGGAGTTGGGGGCCTGCTCCTCCTCCGGTTCCAGCGGCGTGAAGGAAATTTTGCCGGAGAGGCACCTCGGCTTCGGGCTTCGCGGAGCCGGCGGTTTGTGGCCTTCCTCCTGGACCAGGGGCTGGTTGGCCTGCCTGGGTGGATCATCCTGGCCCTGTCTCCCTTCACGGCGGTGCTGCCCTTTCTGGATGCAGCATGGGCCAGGGCATGGAGCATACTTGCGCTGGCCTTCCAGATGACCCTGGCTGCCCGTGGCCTTACCGCCGGGCGTGCGCTCACGGGCCTTGCCTTGATCCGACAGGACGGCGAACCTGTTTCCGCCTTCCGAGGCATGGGACGGGACCTCCTGGCCTTGGTCCTGTGGGTTCCATTCCTGGCCGACCCTCTGTTTAAAACCCAGGTTCGACTTGCGCGACCGGTGAACTCGGGCTGGGTGAACCCGGGATGCCTCGCCATATCTCTTGTCGGGATGCTTGCAACGCTCCTGGCCATACCGCGTACTCCATCGCGAGCCACCCGCGCCTGGATTCAACGGAATGGATTGCCCATCGGGGAAGGCGGGGAGGCTGGCCAGGGCCTTGAGGGCCTCGGTCCCCTCCATGCCTCCTGCCAGGTTGTGGGTTTGGGGGAGGCGACCCATGGAACGCTCGAATCGTCCCGCGTGAAGGTTGGCCTGATCCAGGTCCTGGCGCGGAATCCGGGTCTTTCGATGATCTGCATCGAAGTGCCCTATCCGAACACCCTGGCCGCCAATCGATTCGTGCTGGATGGGGTGGGGGACCCACGGCTTGCCGTCCGCGAACTTGGGTTCTGGACCGTGGGGACTGAGGAGGTCCAAGCCCTGCTCGAATGGGTGCGGAGGTACAATCTGGAGGCCGGCCCTGGATCCCGGATCCGTTTCCTGGGAGTGGACATCCAGGCCATCGGGGCCGCGTGGCGCCAGGTGCGGAACTTCCTGGAACGACAGGGTAGGGACCATGAGGCCTGGGCGGCTGCTCATGATCGAGAGATCAGGGGCCTGGGAGAGGTGCTTAGTCCGGGGGTGCCTGCCGTCCAGCTGGAGCGGGCCCTGGGGATCGTCTCCGAACTCCTGGCCATCCTGGACGCAAACGGGGAGGTCTTTAGGTCCGCCGACCCCACGGGTTTCCGGGAGGCACGTCAATGCGCCCTCGTCATGGCCCAGGATCTGCGGTCGTGGTTGGGGGGGCAGGGGGGCCGTGGCGCCTTGCGCGACCGGTTCATGGCCGAGAATCTTCTGGCCTTCATGAAGGAATATGGGCCCGGAGCGAGGGCCGTAGTCTGGGCCCACAACAGCCATGTCTCCTTCGCACAGGGTTCACTGGATGGTGCAGATCCCATGGGGTTCCACCTGCGGGCACGACTTGGCGATGGCTACCGGGCTTGGGGGGTGGCCCTCAACGAGGGTACTTTTATTGGCCTGCAGGGAGGTCACCTCCGGGAAATTCGCCTGAATGCGGCCCGGCCCGGATCCTTGGAGCATGGCCTGGCACAATGCGAACGCAACGCTTTCGCCCTGGATCTGCGCTCTGCCCCAGGCCGGCAGATCCCAGCATGGTTCCAGCGCCCCCTTGCGTTCCGTTGCATTGGGGCCCTCGTTCCAACGTTCCAAGCGCTACAGTATCGGGCTGTGGTGCCAGCCCGACAATTCGATGGAGTCCTATTCCTGGGCCATACGAATGCCTCACGACCCCTCGACCTGTTGCCACCATGTCAGGACCTTCCATGACCCTTGGGATTTCCTTCACCTCATCCTTCCGCCGGTTTGACGAATCGCCCCAGCTTGGACGCCCTCGGGATGATTTTCTTGGCGGCCCCGGCCCTGCGCTCTGCCTGTCACCGGCCATGACCGGACATTCTGGCGGCCAGGTCCTCCGGTGCGATGAATACGAAGGCGCGACCTTCCTTGACCTTCTCGAGAAGGCCCAGCTCCGCTAATCCGAGCAGATCGGTTCTGGCCGTCTGGTAGACCACGGCATGGGTCCTTTGGTGCTCCTCGATGCGATAGGCCTTTCCGGGATGCTTCAACGCCTGGGTGAGCAGGGTCTTTTGCCGGTGGTTGAGCCTGGCGCGCAAGGCTGGCGACTCCGCCAGCATCCGCTCTGCGCCACGCTGTTCCTTGGCCTTTCTGGCGAGGTAGTCATGGAGCCCTTGGATGGCCTTGCGGATTGTGGCGAGCTGGTGAATGAGAAAGTAGGTCGTGTCCCCGGCATCGGTCTCGGTGAGGAGGTAGGCCCTTCCATACTGCGCGGGGGCCTTTCGCAGGATATGGGAGATCGAAATGAACTCGGTCAACCCGTATCCGCTCCGCAGCATGGACCAATAAAAGACACCCCGCGCCGTCCTGCCGTTGCCATCGGCAAAGGGGTGGTCATACCCGATCATGAAGTGAAGCAGGATGGCCCTGAGAACGGGATGCACGAAGGGCCGGTCATTTTCACCGGCGTTTGCGAAGGCGCACAACCGCTCCATGCGTTCCGGGAGCTCCCGGTGGTCGGGTGGCCGGTGAAGGATCGTTCCTGTGTCGGTGTTGACGACATGAATGTCGTTCGTCCGGCGTAGTCGTCCAACCTCTAAGGGGTCGTCCAGGGTGTGCTCGGACACCAACCGGTGGACTTCTAGAATGCGTTCCGGGGTCAGGGGTGCGTCCTTGAACCCCTGGATGGCTTGCATGGCCATGAAGTTGTTGAAGATCATCTGCTCGCTGCGATCCTTCGGCCTTCTGCCCGTTTGAAGCATCTCGGTAGCCACCTTGCGGGTCGTGGAAGCACCCTCCAGTTGGCTCGACGTGATGGCTTCCTCGAAAACGGATTTCAGGAGATAGCGGTCGCCGGTCGCAGGTGTGGCCGCTTCTCCGGATGACTGAATTTTCCCGGCGGCGTCCTGGTCAATGTGGTGCAGATCGATCAGGATGGGCTCCGGGGAGCCGAAGCGGAAGGGAATCCCGTCCTTGTCCAGAAGGGGGAGGGGCTTGGAAATGGCTTGCCGGGCCCATCTGATGCCGAGCCACCACTTCTCGTGATCCAGAGGGGCGGGCGGGACGCGATGCCGCAAATCATCCCAGTGGAGGTAGGCATCCTTTACCAGGGGGCCTGGCTGGAGGCTCAGGATCTCCTGGATTTCCCTGGGACCAAGGCGGTTGAACAGGGCGGATGGATCGGGCGGACGATGGGGCAGCTTCATGGCGTCCTACTAATAGTGACTCCGATTAGGAGTTTGGTGGTAGGTTAAGCCCCGGGGGCAGCGGTGTCCAGAAAATACTAAAATTGATTTCAATTAGTAGTATTTTGGCATTTCGCGGCATCCGAACTATGCATGCCTGGCAAGACTCCATCGATATGGTTCGGCATCTGCCGGACCAGGCATTGCCAGCAACCTTGAGAGCTATTGGCCCGTCCTCACCCGTTTCAAGGTCCCCGTTCGAGTTCCTGGTCGATCCGGCTTCAACCCACTTCCCGGACCGGTGAAGGACGCGGGGCATCCCTGGGTCATAAGGGGCTTCGGCTCCGCGCTGCCAGTGCCGGGGCGGACGGGTCGACGCCTCCGATGCGCACAAACCGATCTCCCTGGGGGAGCAGCACTCGGCGCCCTGCAACCCGGGCCTGTGGAATCCATATTGACTGACTAGCCAATCAGCTTTACCCTGGTTCCCGGGTTCAAGGTGGAGCGATGGCCAGACCGAAAAGCGAGGACAAGCGCAGCGCCATCCTGGCGGCGGCCACCCGTGTCATCGCCGCCCAGGGGCTGGGGGCGCCGACGGCCGCCATCGCCAAGGCGGCCGGCATCTCCAACGGGTCGTTGTTCACCTACTTCGAAACGAAAAACGAACTGCTCGACCAGCTCTACCTGGAGCTCAAGGTCGAAATGGCCTCGATGGCGATGGCGGATCTTCCCACGGGCAGCGCCCCGCGGGCTCAGGTGGAGCACCTGTGGATCCGCTGGCTGGCGTGGGCCCAGGCCTGCCCGGAGAAGCGCCGGGCGCTTGCGCACCTTTGCGTATCGGACGCCATCACGCCGGCGAGCCGCCAGATTGTCGGGGCGTCCTTCGCGAACGTCGTGGACCTGCTGGAGGGAATCCGCGCGGCCGGTCCCATGCGCGAGGTTCCCCTGACGTTCGTGCTCGCCTTGATGAACGCGCTGGCGGACGCGACCCTCGACTTCGCGATCCAGGACCCGGACCGTGCCGATGCGCACGGCAGGGCGGCCTTCGAGGCCTTCTGGCGGATGCTTGCCTGATTTTTTTTGCACGGTTTATGACTGACTAGACAACCACTCATCCTGGATTCCGCGAAGAAGGTCCGCTTCCCATGCTCGATTCCGCATCTCATCCGACCGCTCCAAAGGCCTGCCTCTTCCGGCAGGGGTGCCACGGAAGGTCCGCCTTGGCGTTCCGCATCCTGGATGCCATCGACGCCCCGGAGGGATCCGCCTGGGACGCCCTGGTGGCATCATCGAGCCCGTTCCTCCAGCGCCCCTATCTCCGGGCCGTGGAGGGAGGGCTGCCGCCGGGGGAGGCCATGCGCTACGCCACCTTCCATGAGGACGGGCGGCTGGTGGGGGTGGCCTGCTTCCAGCGCACCCGTTTCCAGGGGAGGCCGCTGGGGGAGCGGTTCCAGGGCCGCCCCGTGATGTCCTTCCTGGCCCGCAGCCTGCGCCTTGCGGAGCGGCCCCTGGACTTCCGGGTGCTTGTCTGCGGAAACCCGATGGTGGCGGGGGACCACGGCTTCCATTTCGACCCGGCCATCGAACCGCGCCAGGCGATGGATGCCCTCCTTGCGGCGCTGACCGCGGTGCAGCGCGGGTTCGAGGGAACCGGGAGCATCGATGGCGCCCTCATCAAGGACCTGGACCCGGCTGCCAATCCCTTTGGCGAGAGCCTGGGCCGGCACGCGTTCGCGGAGCTGGGCCTCGAGCCCGCCATGGTGCTGCGGCTGGATCCTTCCTGGGATTGCCTGGAGACCTACCTTGGATGCCTGGCCTCCAAGTACCGCGTGAAGGCCCGGCGCGCCTATGCCAAGTCCCGGACCCTGCAGGTCCGGGATCTCGCCGCCGAGGATCTCATCCGCCTCCGGGACCGCTGGATGGAGCTGTTCAACGCGGTCTATCAAAGGGCCGAAAACCGCCTGGGCAGGCCCACCTTCGCCACGTTCCTGAACCTGCGCCGCACGCTGGGGCCGGAATTCATCCTGCGCGGCTACTTCCAGGAAGGCGAGCTGGTGGGCTTCCTCACCGGGTTCGTGTGGGAGGGCATCCTGGAAGCCCACCTCGTGGGTCTGGACTACGCCCGCAACTCGGAGCTGTCCATCTACCCGCGCCTGCTCTGCGACTACCTGGACCTCGCCATCGCCCGAGGATGCCGGCGGCTCCATTACGGACGCACCGCCACCGAGATCAAGAGCACCCTCGGCGCCGAGCCGGTGGCGCAGGTCTGCTACCTGCGCCACCGCGACTGCCTTCCGAACCAGGCGGCCCGGCTCATCGCGCCCCGCCTGCGGCCGGAAGCCGCGCCCTTGCGCAAGCCCTTCACGCAGGGGTGGTACGACCTGCACCCCCAACCCGCCCTCGGGTGAACCTGTTCCCGATCCTTCAACCAGGAATCCACATGCTATTGCGGTTTGCGATCTTCTTTTCCGTTCTGCTCCTCGTGCTGGGCGCCGCGGGAGTGTACCTGGCCGAACGCTCCATCGCGCTCTGGCCGGCCCTGGCCGCCCACGCCACCGCCGTGCGCATCGGCGTCGCGTCCCTGCTGGCGGGCATGCTGCTGATCACCCTCCTGCAGCGGGTCCCCGTCCTGGGGCATCGCCTGGGCGCCCTGCTCTGGCTGAGCCACGTCTGCTTCGGCCTGGTTTCGACCTTCCTGGTCTACCTGGCGGCGGCGGATCTGGTCCAGGCCCTGGTGCGCCTGGCCACGGGAAGGCAGGTGGGCCCCTGGGTCCTGGCGGTGGCCGCGGCGGCGGCCCTGGGAACCTCACTGCTGGGCCTGGTCACGGCCCTGCGGCCGGTGCGGACGCGCACGGTGGAGATCCCCATCGTGGACTTGCCGCCGGCCCTGGACGGCTTCCGCATCGTCCAGATCTCGGACCTGCACCTCAGCCCGACGACGCCCTGGTACCAGGTGGAGCATCTGGTCCTGGCCGCCAACGGGCTCCGGCCCGACCTGCTGGCGGTCACGGGCGACCTGGTGGACGCCGAGGCCGATGGGGTGCGGCCCAAGGCGGAACGCCTGGGGGCCATCCGGGCACGCCACGGCACGGCCTTCGTCACGGGCAACCATGAGTACTATTCCGGAATTGGGCGCTGGCTGCGGGTGATCCGGGGCATGGGCTGGCGGGTCCTGGACAACGGCCATGCGGTGCTGGAGCACGACGGCGCCCGGCTCGCCGTGGCCGGCATGCCCGATCCCACCGCAGCCCAGACAGGGCAGGGGCCGAACCTGGAGAGGGCCCTGGCTGGCATCCCTGCGGATGCGGTACCAATCCTGCTGTTCCATCCTCCCACCGGGACCCGCGCCGCAGCGGCGGCCGGGGTGCGCCTGCAACTTTCGGGACACACCCACGGCGGGCAGTACTTCCCCTGGAGCCTCCTGGTGCCGTCCCTGTGGCGGCACGGCAAGGGGCTGTCCAGGGAAGGCGGCCTGTGGGTCTACACCAGCGTGGGCACGGGCGTCTGGGGCCCGCCCAACCGCTTCCTGGTGCCACAGGAATTGACCTTGCTGGTGCTGCGGCCGGCCACGCCTCCAGGGCGGGGCTGACGCACGACGTGATCCCTGAATTCCCTGGTGCAGGGAATTCAGGGGCCCTGCTTCATCCTCCAACGGCCAGGAGGCCGGTGGGGGATGCCTCGAGTTGGACGCCCAATTCAGACGTGGTGGAGCACGAGGAAGGACGGAGAAGGAGCGCAGCGATCGCGCGTTCCCCCTCGTTCATGTCAGGCATTGGCTCCAGGACGGGCATCCGGAGCTGGTGCTCCGCGAACGCGCGGTACAGCTCGTGGCTCGCCAGCAGCTCCTCGTGGCTTCCCGAACCCGTGAGTTCGCCGCCTTCGATGAACAGGATCCTGTCGGCGCCGAGCACCGTGGACAGCCGGTGGGCGATCATGAGGGTCGTCCTTCCGCGCATGAGGTTTTCGAGCGCCTTGTGCACCCAGACTTCCGAGGAGCTGTCAAGGCTCGAGGTCGCTTCGTCCAGCATGAGGAGCGCCGGGTCCCGGAGGAGGGCGCGGGCGATGGCCAGGCGCTGCCTCTGGCCTCCCGAGAGCTTCACGCCGCGATCCCCCACCTCCGTGTCGTATCCCTTGGGAAGCGCCCGGATGAACCCGTCGGCATAGGCGGCGCGGGCCGCCGCCTCCACCCGCGCGGGATCCCCCGCGATCCGCGCGTCCACGCCATAGCACAGGTTGTCGCGGATCGTGCCCGCCATCAGGGGACTGTCCTGGGAAACGTAGCCGATGGCGCCGCGCCAGCTGGAGAGCGAATAGTCGGAGATGGGACGCTCGCCCAGAAGGATGGATCCGGAACCGGGCTCGTAGAACCTTTCGAGGAGGGAGAAGATCGTCGTCTTGCCTCCTCCCGAGGGCCCCACGATGGCCGTCACGGTTCCTGGCTCCAGATCGAGGCTCACGTGGCGCAGCACCGCCTTGTCCGGCTCGTACGAGAAGCTCACATCCTCGAAGCGGATGGGTTCGTTGATGCGCTCCAGCTTCAGGCCTTCCGCAGGCTTCTCTTCGGGAGCGGCCAGAAGGCGGATGATGCTCTCGGTGGCGCCCCTCGCCTTCTGGAGCTGGGTCAGGGCCTGGGCGATCATCGCGACGGGCATGATGACCTGGAAGATGTAGAGGATGAAGGCGACGAGATCGCCCGCGGTGATGGCCTTGGCGGCCACCTGGGCCCCTCCGTAGCCGATGACGAGCACCAGGAGCGACATCATCACCAGGGACATGACGGGGCTGATCAGGGCCATGGCGGCTCCCTCCCGCACGCCGAGATCGTGAAGCGAGTCGATGGCGGCCTTGCCGGCCTGGTACTCGCGCGCCTCGGCGTTGGAAGCCTTCACCAGCCGGATCTCGGAAAGGACGCGGGTGAGAATGCCCGTGAACGCCGCGTGCTCATCCATGGTCCTGCTGGCCAGCCTGGACATGAACCTGCCGATGGGCACGAGCACCAGGGCCGCCACCGGAAGGGCCGCGAAGATGATCAGGGTCATCTTCCAGTTCAGGAACAGCAGGAAGCCCACCGCCCCCACGATGGAGATGACCCCCGTCACCAGGCCGGCGAGGTGGTCGGTGATGAAGGCCTTCACCGTCGCCGTGTCGTTGGTCATCCTCGAGACCAGGGCTCCCGAACCCTCCTTGTCAAAGGCGGGCACGAGGAAGGCGAGCTCCTTGCGCCAAAGCCGTTCCCGCAGGGCCGCGACCACGCCCTGTCCCACCCGGGCCAGCAGATAGCCCGAGAGGGCTCCGGCGGCGGCCTGAACCAGGAAGGCCGCCACGATCAGGCTGATCTGGCGCGCGCCGACGGAGGAGAGGGTAAAGCCGTTGACGAGGCCCTTGGTGAGCATGGGGACCAGCAGTCCTCCCACCGTGGAGGCCGCGCCCAGCACCAAGGCCAGGGCCAGGGCCGGCGCCGGGGGCCGCGTGCTCCGGATCAGGTTCGCGAACGCCCCGAGGCTGGCCTTGGGCGCACCCGGATCGCTCTTCTCGAAACCGGGGCGCCCGCCCCTGCCTCCGCCCAAACCGCCGCCATGCATCGTCCCACCGTGCTTCATGCGTCCATCCTGCTTCATGCGAGTCATGTTCAAATTTGATGCGTGCGCCAGGAGCCTTAAGGGCAATGGCCGCCCTTGCGGCAAGCACCGCCATCACGCCGAGTCTCCCTGTTTCAGGCCGGGAGCGTCAGTCCCCTTGGGGCCTCCCCAGGCCGGAGCGGTCCCTGCGAAAGCCCTGCCGGAACCTTTCCCGTTCTTCCGGCGTCATCTTCTCCCACCGCTCGAACACGTGCTTCCGATGGCGAAAGCCCGGGTGGTGATGGCGATGGAAGCCCCCCAGGAGGATGCGGGAGAGGACGAGAAGCCCCATCGCCTGCCAGTAGGAAATGGCCTTGAGGCCAAGGATGGCCGGCATCAGCCAGTTCCAGAGCGACATCACGACGAGGCCGAAGACGGCCACGGCGACGGCGCCCAGCAGGACCACGCCCAGGCCGCGGCGGAAGTGCCAGAATTTGGAGCTCGGATTCTCAAACATGGAGGTACTCCTCGTAGATGACTTTCAGATGGTTGCGAAGGGACTGGACGGCGTAGCGTTTCCGGGAGAGAAGGGTGTTCAGGGGGACCCCCGTGGCCTCGGCCAGCTCCTTGAAGCTTCGCCCCTCGATCTCGTGGGCGACGAAGACGTCTCTTTGCTCCTTGGGAAGGCGCTCCAGCGCGGCGTCCAATTCCTCGAGCAGGACCCTTCTGGCATAGGCCGCTTCCGGTCCTTCCTCGCCGGACGGGAGCCACTCCTCCCAGGAGAGGGATTCCGCTCCCGGATCGGCATCAAGGGGGGTGTGCTTCAAGGTTTCTGCGCGGCGTTTCCGGAACAGATCCGTCATCCGGTTTCGCGCCACCCGGTACATCCAGGCGCCGACCTGCCGAACGGGAGTCATGAGATTCTGGGCCTCCACCAGCTCGAAGAAGACATCCTGCATGACGTCTTCGACATCCGACTCGTCGGCCACCCATTTGCGGATGAAATTCCTCAGCCTCCCTTGTTCGCGGGCGACGATTTCGGTGATCTCTCGCTCGCTTTCAGCCATCCGGGTCGCTTCCAGGGGTTCCCTCCTTCTACTCCTTAAGACGTAGGAGCCCCCAGGGATATTTTAGGAATTTCCCCACCTCGGGAGAAAAGGCCATCAGGGGAAGGCGGGGGACGCGAGAGGGTTCCCCGCCGGCCGAGGGAGCAGGACCTCGTTCCGCTCGCCCCCGTGATTCCCGAAACACCCCCTTCCCGTCCGGCCCGGAAGGTCCGATGCTGTCGGGGCCGCACAGGAGCCCCGCATGCGTCTTTCCCTTTCCCACCGCGACCTCGCCCCCGAGGCCTACGAGAACCTCCTCGCCCAATGGCGCTACACCCGGAAGTGCGGGCTCGAACACGGGCTCCTCTCCCTCGTGGAGATCCGCGCCTCCCAGATCAACGGCTGCACCTATTGCATGGACATGCACGCCACCGAGGCCCTGAATGGCGGGGAATCGCAGCGGCGGTTGAACTCCCTCCCCGGTTGGCGCGAGGCCCCCTGGTTCACGCCCCGGGAGCGGGCCGCCCTGGCCTGGACGGAGGCGCTCACGCGGCTTCCGGACCACGGGGTCACGGACGCCCTGGTCGCGGAGACGCGGGCCCACTTCACGGAGAAGGAGCTGGTGGACCTCACCCAGGCGGTCGCCCTCATCAACAGCTGGAACCGCATCGGCGTGGCCTTCCAGCCCGACCTGCCTCCCTTGGCGGGAAAGGCCTGAATTCCGCCGGTCATCCCGGGGCGCCCGGGCGTTCCGCGCGGGCCTTCGCGTGACCGGCCATCACCAGCGTCCACGGGCCGGCCTCCAGGAGCCGCAGGAGGGCGGCGGCGGCCGCGGGGTCCAGGTTGGCCAGGGGCTCGTCCAGGATCAGCACG
>DBMS01000115.1 GCA_002297665.1 Holophagaceae bacterium UBA692
GCAGGTACTTCTGGCGCTGCGCTTCGCTGCCGAATTCATAAATGGGCACCATCACCAGCGACGACTGCACGCTGGCCATCGAGCGGTAGCCCGAGTCGACGCGCTCGACTTCGCGGGCGATCAGGCCGTAGCAGACGTAGTTGAGGCCGGGGCCGCCGTACTGCTCGGGGATCGTCGGGCCCAGCAGGCCCAGTTCGCCCATCTCGCGGAAGATGCTCACGTCGGTCTTTTCGTGGCGGAACATCTCCAGCACGCGCGGGGCCAGTTTGTCCTGGCAATAGGCCGCGGCCGCGTCCCGGATGGCGCGCTCGTCTTCTGTGAGCTGCTGGTCCAGCAGAAAGGGGTCGTTCCATTGGAAGGCGGTGCGGGCCATGGTGTCTCCAGTGCGAAAAGGCGTTGAATGGGTGTCGGGGGAGGGCGCAATCCATGCGTTGACGGCATGCAATTGGGCAATGAGTGAATCGTATGACCGTGGCTGCCCTGTAGGCAAGCGAGTAGTTTTCATCCAGAAATGCGTTTTTGGAATGTATGGGGTAGAGTGCGCCCATGCGTCGCCATCTGCCGTCCACCCAGGCCCTGGCCGCGGAATGGCTCCCCGAGGAGGGACGCCGGGAAGCCCTGCGGTGGATCCACCAGGCCATGACGCTCCCCCATGCCCTCCCGGGCGGCACCACCGCCGTGCTCCACGCGTGCCGGGCCTTCCTCCGGGAGCTGGACTTCCTCACCCCCTTCGCCGGCCGCCAGGACTTCCTGCACGGGTCCATGGACGTCCTCTTCCAGGCGGGCGGCAAGGCCTACGTCCTGGACTGGAAGACCAACCGCCTGCCCGGCTACGGCCCCGAAACCCTGGAACAGACCGTCCAGGAGCACTACTGGCTGCAGGTCCAGATCTACGCCACCACCGCCTGCCGCTTCCTGGGCATCCGGGACGAACCCAGCTACGAGGAGGCCTTCGGCGGCGTCGCGTACGTGTTCCTGCGCGGCCTGCCCGAAGGCGGTCTCTGGACCCTCCGGCCGTCCTGGGCCCAGCTCCGGGCCTGGGAAGCCGAACTGGAGGCCCTGCCCGCCGACCGCATGATCCCCCCCAACGCCGGAGGCGAGCCCCGTGACCGATGACGCCCTGCGCCTCCTGGACCTCCACCGGGACCGGGCCTCCTTCCCCCGGCGGGTGGTGGAGCATCTGGCGGCCCTGAACCAGCCGCCCTCGGCCCTGATCTTCGCGTGGGAGCTCAGCGGCCTGGCCCCCGGGCTGGACGCCGAGAGGCGCAAGCGCCTGTTCGCCATCGCCCTGGCGCTCCTTTGCGCCCAGGCCCAGGGGCACACCCGCATGGCCCTGGTTCCGGAGTCCGGCGGCCCCGCCGACCTCCTGTTCCAGGCCTTCGGCCTGGCGCCCTTCGACCTGGAGGCCTTCCTGCGCGCCGAGGCCCCCGTCCTGGCGGGCGACCCCGGGGACGCCCGGCCGCTGATCCTCCAGGATGGCTGGCTCTACACTCAGCGCCTCCTGGACCACGAGGTGGAGCTGGCCTCCCGGGCCCGCGCCCTCGCGGCCCTGGCCGCGGAAGGCGTGGTGGAGCCCCCCGGGTCCCTCTTCCGCCTGCGGGCGGGCCGCTCCCTGAACCCCGAGCAGCGCCAGGCGGTGGCCATGGCCCTGCGGGGCGGCCTCACCCTCATCACCGGCGGGCCCGGCACGGGCAAGACCTCCATCGTCGTGACGATCCTCCGGGCCCTCCTGCGCCAGCCCGGCATGCGGCTGGAGGACATCGCCCTCACGGCGCCCACCGGCAAGGCCGCCCAGCGCATGGGCGAATCCATCATGGAGTCCCTGGCCCAGATGGAAAACCCCGAGGGCGTCGACCTGGACCTCCAGGGCGCGACCCTGGGCCCGGCCACCCTCCACCGCCTCCTGGCCTGGCACCCGGCCCAGGAGCGCTTCCGCCATGGCCCCGGCAACCCCCTGTCCGCCCGGGTCGTGATCGCCGACGAGGCCTCCATGATCAGCCAGGAGCACCTGTGCCGGCTCCTCGGCGCCCTGGCCCCCGGGGCCCGGCTCGTGCTCCTGGGCGACGCGGACCAGCTCCCCAGCGTGGAGGAGGGCTGCGCCTTCAGCGACCTGGTGCGGAGCCTCGGACCCCGGTGCGCGACCCTTCGCACCAGCTACCGCATGGACGCGGGCGACCCCGAGGGCCGCAACATCCTGTCCGTGGCCGCGGCCATCCGCACCCACGCCGACCCCTGGGAAGGCCCCGAGCCCATCCACGCGCGCGCCGCCGTGGAGGACCTGGCCTTCAGCCGGGTGGAACTCCTGGAGCCGGGCCCCGGCGTCATGGAGGCCTTCCTGGAACGCTGGCTCCAGCGCGAAGTGACGAGCCTCGAGGATTTCCTGCCCCGGATCGCCCGCACCTACGCCTTCACGGGCGGCGCGTGGGCCGGGGCCGACCGGGTCCACCTGGACGCGCTGTTCCGCCACTTCAGTCAGTTCCGCATCCTCTGCGCCCTGAGGGAGGCCCTCGACCTGCGGGGCGTCCAGGACATCAACCGCCACTTCCACCGGCGCATGCTCGCCCTGACCGGCGAAGGCCTGCGCACCCCCGTGCCCTTCTGCGCCGGGGAGCCCGTGATGATGACCGCCAACGACTACCGGCGGGGCATCTTCAACGGGGACCAGGCCCTGGTGCTCAAGGTGCTCTTCGACGGCGCCCTGCGCCAGGCGGCGGTCTTCCCCAGGCCCGGCGGCTACGTCCCCTTCCCCCTGGACCCCCTGAAGCACCAGCTGGAGCACGCCTTCGCCATGACCGTGCACAAGTCGCAGGGGTCGGAGTACAAGCGCATCGCCATCGTGCTGCCCAAGACCAACCACCGGGCGCTCACGCGGGAGCTGCTTTACACCGGCCTGACCCGTGCGAGCAAGGGAGTCGTGCTGCTGGCGGAACGGGAGCGGGTGCCCTTCGCGGCGGGGAATCCTTCCCTGCGGGAAACCGGCCTGGCCGAGCGTCTGGCGGGACACGGGGCCTGACGGTCGTTTCTTGTCAGGGGAAGGCGAGGGCCACGGTCGTGGTCGCCCCCGCGGTCACCGCCTGCTGGGAGCCGGCCAGCATCACCGGCGTCGCCCCCGAGGTGCTGCGCTGGGCGGTGACGCCGTAGGTGCCCGGGGCCACCGCCAGGAAGGTGGCCGTGTCCTGGGCGTCGCCGATGACGGCGGGGCGGGAGCGGACGATGAGGGTCGGGCTGAGGCCGCCCACGGAAAGGGGCTGGCGCAGCTCGCCCCAGGTGCCCTGGGTGGAGGAGGACCTGGGGGTGAGGGTCAGCGCCAGGGTTCCCCCATTGGACGGCGCGGCGAAGGCGAGGTTGGCGGCGAGGGTGGCGCCCGCGGCCAGGGCGCCCGGGGACGCGGCCTGGGCGGGGCAGTTGGCGGGCTGGGCGGCCACGAAGTAGATGCTGCCTGAGGGCAGGCCGTCCAGTTCGTAGGCGCCGGCGGCGTCGGACACCGCCCGGCGCACGAGGGTGGCCTTGCCCAGGCCGTCCAGGACCTGGGCGTACACCTCGGCGCCCGCCACCTTCCCGCCGGGCCCGGTGAGGGTGCCCTGGATCCGGCCGCAGTTGGAGGGGTCGAAGGCCTGGCCCGTGGCGCTGAAACGGAAGGGCGTGGTGGACGTGGGCGCCGAGATCACCCCCTGGTCGCCGCTCAGCATGAGCAGGGCCTGGGCCGCGCCGTTGGCGGGGACGGTGGCGCTGCCCTTGACCAGGGTGGTCGCGGGCATGGTCAGCACCTGGCCCGAGCCCCCCTCGGGGACCACGTAGGCCGGCTTGTTGATGGCGGACTGGTAGTTCGTTTCGCTCCAGGTGAGGCGGAACTGGGTGTAGGTGCCGGCGAGCACCTTGGAGGCCGGCAGCACCACCGCGCCGTGGCCGTTCTGGAGGGCCATGAGGTCGACCGTGGCCTTGGGCTGGCCCAGGGTGTACCACCGGCTGCCGTCCTGGGTGCCCTCGATGGCCTCCAGGCTCACGACCACCTGGGAGAACCCCGGAAGGCTGTCCGAGCTCAGGGTGATGGTGATCGTCCCCGTGGGCGCGCTGGAGGTGCTGCTTCCGCCGCAACCGAGCAGGCATGCGAGAGCCGCGGAGGCGGGCAGGACGGACTTCAGGATGGTGCGCATGGAAACCCCTAGTGAATGTGAGACCCGGCTCCTACGGGGGAGATTTTAACCCAGGGGCCCTTTCCGAAGACAGTTGACAAGAAACGTCAAAATGTGGAAAACGGCCGCCGAATCGCCCGTCGTGACGACCCTGGACGGCCTCAAGCCCAGCCCCGCCTCCCGCTGAAAACCGTGCTAGGATGGGAAATTCAAGACGGGTGCCTTGATTTTCACGTATAAATCAGTCGGTGCGGGAGGTGTCTCATGCGCTTTTCCTGGAAACTGGGGGTCCTGGCCGCCGCCCTCCTCACGGCCCTGGCCTGCACCGTAAGGCACTCGGACTACGAAGGCAGCCTGCGGGTCTTCAACGACGGCACGGTGACCATGGACCGGCTCTACGTGACCCCCAGCGAAAGCGACACCTGGGGGGCCGACCAGCTGGCCTCCTATCCCCTGCGCCCGTCCGACTCCATCACCCTGACCCGGCTGTACCCGGGCTATTACGACGTGAAGGCGCGCTTCAGCGACGGCAGCACCGACACCGTCTACGATGTGCGGATCCACGACGGCGGGACGGCCACCCTGGGCATGCAGAACAGCGGCAACGGCGCCGTGGCCGTGGTGAACGACAGCGGCCTTTCCATCACAGGCGTCTACCTCACCCCGGCCAATTCCACGACCTGGGGCCCCAACCAGGCCGACGGCCCCATCCCCCCCGGGCAGAGCCTCACCCTCACGGGCGTGGAGCCCGACGTGTACGACCTGCACGTGGTCTACAGCACCACCGCCACCGCGACCTACAAGGGCTTCACCGTCACGGCCGGCCTCACCTACACCCTCCACGTGAACTAGGAGTCGATCATGCGACGGACCCCCATCCTCCTGGCCCTCCTCGTCGCCTCCCTGGGCCTGCCCGCCTCCGAGGCGCCCAAGGACACCACCCGCCCCGTGCGCACGGAAAAGGGCGAGCCCCGCGTGCGGGACGCCGCCAAGGGCCGGGCGGCCTCGGAGCGCGTCCCCGCCCCCGGGCGCACCCGGCCCTACCAGCCCGCCAAGCCGGGCGAAGGGGCCCCCAAGGACTGAGGCGCCGGACATGGACCGTCCGGAATTGAACTGGATCGGCAAGGACCGGAGGCCGCGCGTGGAGCCGGCGGTCCTGGTGGAGGATCCGGCCCTGGGCGCTCCCGCCTCCGGCACGGGCCCTGGCGCGTTCGCGGACGACAACCTGCTCATATTCGGGGACAACCTTCCCGCGCTGAAGGCCCTGGAAGAAACCCACGCCGGCAGGATCACGTGCGTCTTCATCGACCCGCCCTACAACACGGGCGGGGCCTTCACCCAGTACGACGACGGGGTGGAGCATTCGCGGTGGCTGGGGTTCCTGCGCGACCGCCTGGAAATCCTGCGAAGCCTCCTGGCGGCGGACGGCTCCCTGTGGATCACCATCGACGACAACGAAAGCCATTACCTCAAGGTCCTGTGCGACGAGGTCTTCGGGCGCGGCAACTTCGTGTCCAACGCGGTCTGGCAGAAGAAGTACACCGTCGCCAACGACGCCCAATGGCTGTCGGGAAACCATGACCACATCCTGGTCTACGCCAAGGACAAGGCCGTGTGGCGTCCGAACCGGCTGCCGCGCACGGACGCCATGAACGCCCGGTACCGGAACCCGGACAACCACCCCAACGGACCCTGGAAGGCCACCCCGCTCCACGCCAAGAGCGGTTCCCAAGCGGGCCGGAGCTTCTCCCATACCTTCGGCAACGGGGTCGTGTGGACGCCTCCCCGGGGGACCTATCCCCGGTTCTCGGCCGAAACCCTGCGGAAGCTCGACGAGGCCGAGGCCATCTGGTTCGGCAAGGACGGCACGGCCGTGCCTTCCCGGAAGACCTTCCTTTCCGAACTGTCCGACGAAGGCACGCCCTGCCCGACGGTGTGGCTCCACTCGGAGGCGGGGAACAACCACGAAGCCCGGGAGGAGGTGAAGGCCTTCAACGCGGCCCAGCCCTTCGACACCCCCAAGCCGGAGCGGCTCCTGCGCCGCATCCTCCACCTCGCCACCGGGCCCGGGGACTGGGTCCTGGACGCCTTCGCCGGATCCGGCACCACCGGGGCCGTCGCCCACAAGATGGGCCGGCGCTGGATCATGATCGAGCGGGGCGGGCACTGCCATACGCACATCCTCCCCCGCATGCGGAAGGTCGTGTCGGGAACGGACCCCGGCGGGATCACGGAAGCCGTGGGATGGAAGGGGGGCGGGGGATTCCGGTTCGCGCGGGTGGCTGAGATCAGTTGAAGAAGGTGCCCATCGCCTTCTGGATGTCCGCCAGCATGAAGGGCTTTTCCAGGGCGGCCACCCACGGGTCCTGGCGGATGGCCGCCGCGGCCCCGGGGTCCATGTAGCCCGAGGCCACCAGCACGGGCAGGGCGGGGCGGAGGGTCCGGAGCCGCGTCAGGGTCTCCACGCCGTTCATGGCGGGCATGTTGACGTCCAGGATCACCAGGTCCACGACCGCGCCGCCCTGGAGCAGGGCCAGGGCCTCGGCGCCCCCGGAGACCGCCCGCACCCGGTGGCCCTGGGTGCCCAGGAGCATGGGAAGGGTCCGCCGGATGTGCTCGTCGTCGTCCACCAGGAGGATTTCCAGGAGGCGCTCCAGGTGGGCCGGCGGGGCGGCTTCAGGGGCGGGGGCCTGGCCCGCGGCGGGGACGGGCAGGGTGAGGGTGATGCGGGTGCCGAGGCCCGGGGCGCTCTGGATGGCCACGGTGCCTCCGTGGGCCTTGAGGGTGCCGAAGACGATGGACAGGCCCAGGCCCGTGCCCTTGCCGGGCGCCTTGGTGGTGAAGAACGGCTCCAGGGCCCGTTCCATCACCTCGGGCGGCATGCCTTCTCCCGTATCCTGCACCACCAGCTCCACCTTCCCCAGGGGCAGGGTCCGGGTGGCCATGCGCAGGGTGCCGCCGCCGGGCATGGCGTCGCAGGCGTTCACGCACAGGTTCATGAGGGCGTTGGCCAGGGCGCCCGGCTCGCCCCGGAGCTCCGGCAGCCCCGGCTGGAGATCCAACTGGATGGCCACCTTCTTCAGGGTGGTGTGCTCCAGGAGCTCCGCCTCCCGGCGGACCAGCTGGTTCAGGTCGATGGGCACCGATCCCTGCACCTCCTTGCGGGCGAAATCCGTGAGCCCCTTCACCAGGTCCCTGCCGCGCCCGGCGGCCTCCTGCATGAGCCGGGCCAGTTCGGACACCGTCGGCTCCTCGGCGAACTTCACCTCCAGGACGCTGGCCACGGCCAGGATGGCGGCCAGGACGTTGTTCATGTCGTGGGCCACCCCCCCCGCGAGGCGCCCGATGCTCTCCAGGCGCTGGAGGTGGTTCAGCTCCCGCTCCATCTCCATCTGGCGTTCCTGGGCGTCCTGGAGGGCGGCATCCGCCTCGCCCCGGGCCCGCTCCGCCTCCTTGCGGGCGGTGATGTCCTCCATCAGGAGCAGCAGGTAGCCGCCCGCCAGGCCCGGGTCCTTCACCCGCGAAACGGCCCGCCTCACCCAGGTGACGCTTCCGTCCTTGCGCAGGTAGCGGATCTCCAGGGCGGGGGCGGCCCCGGGGCCTTCGGGCGGCGTTTCCATCTGGTCCCGGTCCCGGGCCTGGTCCTCCGGGTGGGCGAGGTCCTGGATCCGGAAGCCCAGCAAGGCCTCCGGCGCATAACCCAGGATCTCGGCCAATCGCTGGTTCACCTGAAGCAGGTGGCCGTCCATGGAGGCCTGGGCCATGCCCACCGCCGCCTGCTCGAACATGGCCCGGAAGCGGGTCTCCTGGATGCGGGCCGCGCGAAGCCCCTTCTCGCGCCCCTCCAGCAGGGCGCCCACCCGCGCCAGCAGCTCGTCGAAGGAAAAGGGCTTGTACAGGTAGTCCCCCACCCCCAGGTGCAGCATCCTCACCCGCAGCGCGTCATCGGCCTTGGCGGTGAGGAGGATGACGGGCAGGTCCTCGGTGGCGGTCCGGGCGCGGAGTTCTTCCACCAGGCGGTCCCCGGTCATGCCGGGCATCATCACGTCGCTGATCATCAGGTCCGGGGGGTCCGCCAGGGCCAGGCGCAGGCCCTCGTCGCCGTCCACGGCCGTGGTCACGCGGTAGGTGCGGGCCAGGGTCCGCGCCAGGAAGTCCCGCATGTCCGGGTTGTCCTCCACCACCAGCACCCGCGGCGCGGAGGCGCCGGGATCCCCCAGCGGTCCCGCGGGGGAAGCCCAGGGGCTCGCCGCCGGCGCCGCGTCCCGGTGGGACCAGGCCGGGAGCGAACCCGCGCCCATCTCCCCGGACCGCAGGGGCAGCTCCACGCGGAACAGCGCGCCCCCGGAGGGCGAACCCGCCAGGGACACGGACCCGCCGTGCAGTTCCGCGAATTCCTTGACGATGGCCAGCCCCAGGCCCGTGCCGCCCTGGGGGCGCTCCGCGCCGTCCACCACCTGGCGGAACCGGTCGAACACCAGGGTGCGCATGGCCTCGGGAATCCCGGGGCCGCTGTCCTCCACCTCCAGGACGGCCCGGTCCGGCCCGGCCTCGAGCGAGACCCGGATCCTCCCGCCCCGGGGTGTGAAGCGGCAGGCGTTGGAGAGCAGGTTGGCGAGAATGCGGCAGACCTTTTCCGGGTCGACGCGCGCGGGCAGGGGCCCCTGGGCGTCCACCCCGAAGGCGATGCCCTGGCTTTCCGCATGGCTCTCGAAGCGGGAGGCCTCCAGGCGCACCACCTGGGCCAGGTCCACGTCCGCGAAGTGGAGCCCCATGCGTCCCGCGTCGAGCTTGGCCAGGTCCAGCAGGTCGTTGACCCGGGCCAGCAGGATGCGGGCGTTGCGCTGCATGCGTTCCAGATCGGCCCGCAGGCCGGGTTCGAGATCCGGCAGGGCGAGGCGCTGGCCCAGGGGGCCGAGGATGAGGGTGAGCGGAGTGCGCAGCTCGTGGGAGATGTTCGCGAAGAAATCGGCCTTGAGCTGGTCCATCTCGCTGAGCCGCTCGTTCATGGCGGCCAGGTCCCGGCGGCTGCGCTCCAGATCCTCCAGGGCGCTCTTCAGGGCGCGGTTGGCCTCCTTGACCTCGGCGGAGCGCCGCATCACTTCCGCCCTCATGCGCTCCCCGTACGCCTGGTCCGGGCCGGAGCGCGAAGCCTCCAGCTGCTCCCGGCCGAGGATGAAGTCCGTGACGTCCTCCGCGTGGTGGAGGATGCACGCCAGGTTCCCGTCCGCCCCCAGCACCGGCGAGTTCATGACGCTCCAGTAGCGCACCTCGAATCCGCTGCCGTCCCGCAGGGGGATGTCGTACTTCTGCACCCCCATGCTGTCCTGCCGCCGATCCGCCATGACGCGCATGAGGGACATGCGCAGCTCGCTGACGCCGGTGGCCGAGCCGTCCTCGGGGTTGTCCGGGAACACCTCGAACAGCCCGCGGCCCACCACTTCCTCCCGGCGCGTGCCGGTGGCCTCGAGGTACTGGTCGTTCACGGCCAGGAGAAGGAACCGCGGGTCCGCGCCGAGGATCATGTAAGGGTGCGGCGCGGCCTCGAAAAGCCGCTGGAAGAACCGGGCATCAAGGGACCCAGGGTCAGTCATTCCACACTGCCTGCATGGGGTTTCTCCGCGGGGGCCCCAACGCCCGGATAATGCTTGAAGGTATACAGGTTCCAAGACCGTCATGTAAATGGAAAAATGCGGAAGCCGGTTCCGGCCGGGCCGGGCCCTGGCGGCGTCCCCGCTCGACGGCATTGGTAAAAACAAACATCATGAATAAAGCGTTCAATAAAATGCGGTCCGCCCGAAGGGCCCCGTTGGTACCCATCGCCGCCGGGGGCGGAATCCATCCGCCCGCGGGCGGCGCAAGCCGGTTTGGCGCCCCCATGAATGGTCCAAAACTTCCCGTCGTGTGGTTTGATGGAGCCTGCCCATGCGCGAGGAACCCCCCATTCGAGTCGTGGCGGCCGTCATCGAACGCGACGGCCGCTTCCTCCTGTGCCAGCGCCCGGTCCACAAGCGCCACGGAGGCCTCTGGGAGTTCCCGGGCGGCAAGCTCGAGGCGGGTGAGTCCATTCCGGACGCGGTCCGGCGCGAGCTCGCCGAGGAACTGGGGGTAACGGTCGCCGGCTGCGGGGACCGGCTGCTCGCCCTCGCCGATCCCGGCTCGCCCTTCGTCGTGGAATTCCACCCGGTGGCCATCCAGGGCGAGCCCACCTGCCTGGAACACGCCGCCCTGGCGTGGGTGCCGGTCTCCGCCATGCCGTCCCTGGACCTGGCGCCGAGCGACCGCCGCTTCGCCCTGTTCCTCCAGGCCGGGGATCCCGGCTGAAGGGGGTCACGCCACGGGAGCGTCCGGCAACAGGAGCGCCCGGATGCTCCAACCCACGCCTGGCCAGCCCATCGCATTCTTCTCCCGTTGTTCATGCCCGTTCGGCGGTTCCTCCCGCGAAGGCCATGCCGCAGGCACCCGCGGCCATCAGGACCGCGGCGAAGCCGAAGCCGAGGGCGGGGTTCACGGTCCAGAGGCCTCCGACCACCAGGCTGGAGACCAGATCGCCGACCCCGTTGACCGCCCCGAGGAGGCCGAAGCCGAGTCCCCGGTGTTCCGCCGGAACCCGATCCGCGGTCCCCGCTCCTTCGAGCGTGTCCTGGACGCCGTTGACGAGCCCGGCCAGGGCGAAGACGAAGGCCAGGAGGGGCAGGGTGCCCGCCCCGCGGCTGAAGGCGATCATCAGGGCCAAGGGCACGAGCACCGAAAGGCCATAGCCCGCGGCGAGGACGCGCCGATGGCCCAGGCGGTCGCCCAGATGGCCAGCAGGGTAGGCGGCGAGGGCATAGACGACGTTGTGCCACACGTAGAGGAGGCCGCCCAGGGCCGCCGCCCGCAAGGGCCCATGGGCCGGCGCCAGAAGCTGGGTGGCGGCGAGGATGAGGAGGGTGTGGGCGTAGTCCCCGGCCCCGAAGACCCCCACGGCGGCCAGGTAGCGCCGGAATTCCCGGGGCATGCGGGAAAGGGCGTGGGACAGGTCGGCCCGCTTGACGTCGACCCGCGCCTTCTCGCGGATGATCCGGGCCATGATGAGCGCGGCCAGGAGTCCGGGGACGACGGTCCAGGCCATGAGCGTCCGCATCCAGGCAAGGGCGGGCGTGCCCTTGCCGCTGCCCCAGGCCAGCAGCAGCACCACCGCCAGGGGGCCAAGGACGGCCCCGAGGGTGTCTCCGGCCCGGTGCAGGCCGAAAGCCCTCCCCCGGGCCTCCGGGGGGATGGCGTCGGCCATCATGGCATCCCGCAACGGACCGCGGATGCCTCTGCCGGCCCAGCCGAACAGCTTCCCGCCGAGGATCAGGGGCCAGCCCTGGGCCAGGGCGATGATGCCCGAGGCCAGGCCCGTGGCGGCATAGCCGCCCACGACGATGGGCTTGCGCCGGGGGAGCCGGTCCGAGATCCAGCCTGCGCCCAGCTTGACGAAGCTGCTCGCGGCGTCCGACAGGCCTTCGATCCCGCCGAGGGCGATGGGTGGGCAGCCCAGGGCGGCGAGGAATCCGGGGAGCAGGGTGCTCTGGGCCTCATGGCCGAGGTCCGAGAAGAAACTCGTCAGGGTCAGGCCCCACACGGTGCGGTCCCGCCAAACCGAATAGCCTTCGACGTTCATGCGACCTCCCGCATCCGAAGGGCCGGCGGGCGGGGCATGGGACGGAGTCGGATGGCTTCCCCGCCGGCCACCGGTTCAGGCTCCCAGGGTGGACTCCATCACCTGCGGAAAGACTATCAAGGGCATGGCCACTCGTGTGGACCTATTCCCCGGGTACCACGCCGGTGTGGGTGCCGGACGGCAGGACAGCAGAGCGGTATGAGCGTGGGGCATGGTTGCCGTGCAGGGTTCGGGTGCCAGTCGTCGTGGGACCCTGCGGCGGGGCGGGAATCCTGCCAAGACACCGGAGCACCGGCGGTGCGACGGAACCCGCCGGCATGGCCCCTTTCCCATGGGTTCCATAACGGGCCTGAAGCCCTGTGGTCACGGCATACCGATCCCAGGTTTTCGCGAAGACCTGCCAAGCTGGGCCATGGCCACGCATGACAGCAAGTCATTGTTTTTTCTTGAAAATTCGGATTGTGACTCCGAAAATTCATGCCATACTGAGCTATGCTTCAACGTCTCGCTCTCCTGGACCACCTGAAAGCAGCCGTGCGGCGGTCGCCCATCACGGCCTTGCTCGGGCCCAGGCAATGCGGCAAAACGACCCTTGCTCGCCTCTTTGCCGAGGGGCGGGAAACGACGATCTTTGATATGGAGTCCGTGGCGGACCAGAGGCGGTTGCAGAATCCAGAACTGGCCCTTGGCGAGCTTTCCGGCATCGTGATCCTCGACGAGATTCAGGCCGTTCCGGAGCTGTTTCCCGTTCTGCGTGGGTTGGTGGATCGCCCGGGGCAGACGACGCGCTTCCTCATTCTTGGAAGCGCCTCGCCCCACATCATCCACCACGCCTCGGAAACCCTGGCCGGGAGAGTGGAATGCATAGAACTATCGGGCTTCGACCTCTGGGAAACTGGGCCCGCCCGACTGAACGCCCTGTGGCTGCGAGGTGGCTTTCCGCGGTCGTTCCTGGCGAGTTCCGATGGCGACAGCTTCGCCTGGCGGGAAGGCTTCGTCCGGACCTACCTGGAACGTGATATTCCGCAACTCGGCTTCCGGGTCGCCGCGCCCGCCATGCGGCGCTTCTGGACCATGCTCGCCCACTGCCATGGGCAGACGTGGAATGCCTCGGAGTTGGCGCGATCCATGGGGCTTTCAGACAAGACCCTTCGGAGCTACCTGGATATCCTCACGGGCACCTACATGGTCCGCCAGCTCCAGCCCTGGTTCGAGAATCTGGGGAAGCGGCAGGTGAAGGCGCCCAAGGTCTACTTTCGCGATTCAGGATTGTTGCACCATTTGATGGATATCCAGACCCGTCATCAATTGCTAGGGCATCCCAAGGTCGGTGCTTCCTGGGAGGGCTTCGCCATCGAACAGGTTCTCCGGGCCTTCGAGCCGTCCCAGCCCTACTTCTGGTCCACCCATGGCGGGGCAGAACTGGATCTGGTCTTCATGCACCAAGGCAAGCGGCTGGGTTTTGAGATCAAGTTCACGGAGGCCCCCAAAGTCACAGCTTCCATGCGAACCGCCCAGTCCGATCTCAAGCTTGACAACCTCTGGGTGGTGCACCCTGGTGCCCATGGCTTTCCGATGGACAAAGGGATCTCTGCGGTTCCTCTGGCAAAAATCCAGGAGACCGCATCCATTTGAAGGCTGCTTGACCGATTCCGGTCCATGAGCGGTACAGGGGGGTGCTCCTGGGCCACCGGATCTCCCAGGATCGTTGCTATTCACCCGCTGACGTCCTTGCATGAAAGGAGATCTTTATACTTCTGGGCGAACTGTGCCCATGGACGGAACCCTGGCAGGTTTCCGCCGTCCGACCCCGCATCCAGGTTTTGGCAGCCAACCCGCAAGAAAAAAGCCCCGGAACCTAGTGTTCAGGGGCTTTGCTTGATTGGTGGTCCCGGAGCGATTCGAACGCCCGACCCTCAGATTCGTAGTCTGATGCTCTATCCAGCTGAGCTACGGGACCGCGGTGGCTTTCCAGTGTATCGGGTTCCGTGGGAATTTCCACCTTAAATCCTTGGGGAGGGGGGACGGGGCGGATGCGCAGGGACGGGGGGGGTGGAGATGGATTCCTTGTTTCTGAATGGGTTTGGGGGTGCCGGGAGGGTGCCGGAACGGGGGTTCCGGCTTGTCAAATCGTGGTTGTGGGCATTCCGGACCCGGGAGTAGACTGGAACTCCATCCATCCTGATCAAAGCCATGCCCACTTTGGCATTTGCCGTGGTCGGGATCCTCGAAATGGGCTCACCCGAGGGTGTGAATCTAGGCCACAATACAATCAGATACAAACGGAAGCTCCGGATGGCGAGACTCGTCGGCTTGTTCCACGATTGAAGAAAACCCAAATGCTGCAAAGGAAGTTCAATGAGCGAGCTGACACGTAAGGAAGTGGTCTTCATCCTCAAGTCGGGGAAAAGCTTCCAGCGTACCGACCTCAGCGGGCTGGACTTGCGGGGGTTCGATCTGTCGGGGGCCAACCTTGCGGAGGCGAACCTGGCGGGGACGGTGCTGAATTCGGCCATCCTGCGCGGCGCGGACCTGGCGGGGGCGGACCTGCGCCTGGCGAACCTGGACGAGGCGGACCTGGAGGGCGCGAACCTGAGCCGGGCCCAGCTCAAGGGCGTCAACCTCAGCGGCGCGAACCTCACGAAGTGCGACCTGAGCTTTTTCGACATCCACCACTACGACGCCACGACCATCCCCAACATGCGCGGGACGGTGCTCACGGGCGCGGTCCTGGCGGGGGTCAACTTCAGCGGCGTGGACCTCAGCGGCAAGGACCTGCGCGGGGCCGACCTAAGCGGCGCGGACCTGCGCCAGACGGTGCTGGACGGGGCCAACCTGGAAGGCGCGAACCTCTCCCGGTGCGCGTTGCTGGGCGCTTCGCTCAACGGCGCCACGCTGGTGGGCGCCAATCTCACCGCGGCGGTGCTGGGCGGCGCGAGCCTGGTGCGGGCGAACCTTTCGGGTGCCGACCTCACGGACGCGGACCTCCACCTGGCCAACCTCACCACGGCCGACCTCGGCAAGGCGAACCTCAGCCGCGCCAACCTGCGCGGCGCGAACCTGGGCGGGTCGAACCTCGCGGGCGCGGTGCTGCGGTTCCTGGACATCCTCCAGTACGACAAGGCCGACATTCCCGATTTCACCGGCGCCAACCTCAGCGGCGCGGATCTTTCCGGCACCAACCTCCGGGGGATCAACCTCAACCAGGGAAACCTCTCGGGCGCGAACCTCAGCGCCGCGGTGCTCCGGCACGCCACCCTCGAAGGGGCGGTGCTCGACGATGCGGATCTGCACGGGGCCGACCTCTCGGGCGCGAACCTCACGGGCGCCATGCTGGTGCGGTCCAACTTGTCCTCGGCGCTTCTCGCCGGCGCGGTGCTCAGCGGCGCGGACTGCCACGGCGCGGATCTCAACGGGGCCGACCTGCGGGAGATCAGCTTCGTGGGCGCGAACCTCACGGGCGCGAACCTCACCGGCGCCAGCCTCAGCGGCGCCATGCTCGAGGGCGCGGTGCTGTGCGAGGCCATCCTCGTGGGCGCCAAGCTCCGGCGCGTGAACCTGGGCGAGCGGGACCTGCGCAGGGCCGACCTTTCCGGCGCCGATCTGGCCGCGGCCAACCTGGAGGGCGCCAACATGACGGGCGCCGTGCTGGTGGGCGCGAACCTGGAGGAAACCCAGCTGGGCGGCGCGAACCTCACCGGCGCCGACCTCCACGGGGACGACCTGCGCAGCGCGAACCTGTGCGGCGCGGACCTCACCACCGCCAACCTCAGCACCACCGACCTCCAGGGCGTGATCCTCAGCGCCAACCTCAGCGGCGCGAACCTCGGATGGGCCAACCTCAAGGACGCGCAGCTGGACCGGGCGATCCTCAAGGGCGTCAACCTCAGCGGCGTGGATCTCTGCGGCTTCGACCTGAAGGGGGCCGACCTCACCAACGCGGTCCTGGACGGCGCCAAGCTGGCCTCCGTGAACCTCAGCGGCGCGGTCCTCCGGGGCGCCCACGCCATCGGAACCATCCTCAGCGGCGCGAACATGGCCGATGCGGACCTCTCCCAGGCCGACTTCAGCGGGGCGAACCTCCTGGGCGTGAATTTCGAGCGGGCCAACCTGGAAGGCGCCAAGCTGGCCTCCCTGCCCACCGAGTCCTGGGGCGAGTACCGCACCAACCTCAGCAACGCCAACCTCACCGGCGCCAACCTCGCGGGCGCGGACCTCTACCAGGCCAACCTCAACGAAGCCAACCTGCTCAACGCCAACCTGTCCAACGCCTCCATGGTGTGGGCGGACCTGCGGGGCGTGGACCTGCGCAAGACCAGCCTGGTGGGCACCAACCTCAAGGGCGCCAACCTGGACGGCGCCAACCTGGCCAACGCGGACCTTCGCGAGACGGTGCTGCGGGACGCCTACCTGGACCGGGCGAACCTCAGCGGCGCCAACCTCAGCGGCACCAACCTGTCCAACGCCGATCTGCGCTTCTGCAACCTCATCGACGCGGCCATGGACGGCGCCAACCTCAGCGGCGCCAACCTCAGCGGCGCGAACCTGGTGTGGACGAACCTCAGCGGGGCCAACCTGGTGCGGGCCAACCTGGCCCAGGCCAAGCTCAGCGGCGCCCACCTGGGCGGCGCGGACCTGCGGGAGACCGATCTCACCGACACGAACCTCCACGGCGCGAACCTCAGCGGCGCGAAGCGGTAGTCCGCCCCCCGGGGCGCAGTGAAAAGCCCCCGGAAACGGGGGCTTTTTCCTTCTAGGCCTTGGTTTTGTTCTCGAAGACCTTGGCGAAGGGGTCCGGGGCGGTGGCGCCGTTGGCGGTGGGGAACGGGTGGCGCTCGGGGATGGGCTCCAGGCTGCGGCCGGGGCCCGGCGGAGGAAGGGGCAGGGGGGACGCCGCGGGCTCGGCGGCGGGGAGGACGCCGTTGGACCGGGCCACGCCGCGGCGGGTGCAGTTGCCCTGCAGGGTGCCGCCTTCGTCCACCACCAGGGAACCCAGTTCCACTTCGCCCTCGACGCAGCCTGTGCCGTGGATCTCGAGGCACTCGACGATCTTGAACACGCCCTCGACCTTGCCGGTGACGATCAGGTGCTTGGCCAGGATGGTGCCGCGCACCATGCCGCTGGGTGCGATGGTCACTTCGCCTTCGCTGGTGATGGTGCCTTCCACGGTGCCTTCGATCCGGAGGTTGTTCTGGCCGGCCACCACTTCGCCCTTCCAGAGGGTGCCTTTGCCCAGAAGCGTGTGGACGGCCTGGGCGGGCTCGGGGCGCTTCTTGTCGCTGAACATGGGAACTCTCCTCTTTAGCGCAGACCCTTCAGCCATTCGCGCTGGAGGCGCATGTAGGGCTGGGGATTCACGGGCCTGCCGTTGAGCCTCACTTCGTAGTGAAGGTGGACGCCCGTCGCGTTTCCCGTGCGTCCCATGTCTCCCAGGATATCCCCCCGGGAGACCTTCTGTCCCCTTTTCACCCGCACGCGGCTCATGTGGGCGTAGAGCGTCTCGACGTGGCTGGAGTGCGCGATGACCACGCCGTTCCCGTAGCGGTCCATCCATCCCGCCTCCACCACTTCGCCATCGGCCGTGGCCTGGATGGGGGTGCCTTCGGCGTTGGTGATGTCAAACCCCGAGTGGTAGCCGAGAAGCCCGTCTCCCTGTTCGTTGACCCGGGAAAAGGGGCTCAGGCGGATCCCGAACCCGGAGCTGAGGTACCCGGCGGTGGGGGGAATGGAGGGGGTGTGGTTCCACCGGTCGATGATGGGGTCCATGCGGGCGCGCAGGATGCGGGCCTGGGCGGAGGTGCGCTCCAGGTCCTGCCGGAGCTCGCTGAGCTTCTGGGAACTGGGGGCGGCCTTGGGGACGCCGGGGGCGGGCTGGATGGCGGGGGCGGGGTTCTTGGGGTCCAGGAGCTTCAGGAGATCCGACATCTGCTTGCGCAGGTTGGTCACCTCCTCGTCCAGGACCTGGGCCTGGTTGAGGCTTTCCCGCAGCTGCTCCTTCTGGGAGTAGGTCTCCCGCTGGAGCTGGGTGAAGCTCATGAGGCGCTTGGTGGCCCAGAGCCCGTACGAGGCCCCGATCATCGCCACGGCCCAGATGCCGGCCACCGTGGCCAGGATGCGCACCAGGATCCGGCGCTCGAGCGACCACCGGAAGGTGCGGTGCGCGAAGACGAACATGACCGTCAGGAATTGCTCCGAATCGGGCCGGCTCAGTCTCAGGCCCCGGCGCTGGACGGTCTTTTTGGTCATAGAACTCCTACCCTACTTCGGTTCCGGGGCCCTGTCGAGCGCGGTTTCCCGCGCGGGTCAGGGCATTGCCCGCCCGATGAACCACTCCGCGGCGTGTCCTGTGAAAAAGATGAGGCCCACCAGACTGTTGAGGGTGAAGAACGCGTGGTCGATCCGGTCGAGGCGGGCCCCGCGCACCACCCACTGTTCGCGCAGGAGGATGGCGCCCACCAGGCACCAGCCCAGCCACGGGAGCACGTGCGCCTCCATGTGGACGTTGAAGGCGGCCCAGGAGGCCATGGCCAGCACGTGCAGGAGCCTTGACAGGGCCAGGGATGCCCCCGGCCCCAGTCGGCTGGGCACGGAGTGGAGGCCCCGTTCCCTGTCGAAGTCCAGGTCCTGCAGGGCATAGATGATGTCGAACCCGGCCGTCCAGGTGAGGACGCCCAGGGCCAGGTACACCACCGGCTCGTCCACCGAGCCGTTCACGGCGATCCAGGCCCCCAGCGGGGCGCCCGCCAGGCTCAACCCCAGGACCACGTGGGCGAAGGCCGTGAACCGCTTGCAGAAGGAATAGCCCAGGGTGATGAGCAGGGCCAGGGGCACCAGCTTCCAGGGCAGGGGACCGAGTCTTCCCGCCGCCAGGCAGAGGACGATGATGGCGGTGCCCAGCAGGGCGTAGGCGCCGGCCCGGGTCACCCGGCCGGCGGGCAGGGCCCGGGAGGCGGTGCGGGGATTCTCCGCGTCCAGGTCCTCGTCCGCCAAGCGGTTGAAGGTCATGGCCGCCGTCCGGGCGCCCACCATGGCCAGGAGGATCAGGAGGACCTTTTCCAGGGGCGGGGTGCCGCGGTAGGTGGCCAGGCCGCCCAGGAGGGCGAAGGGCAGAGCGAAGACGGTGTGCTCGAACTTGATCATGTCCAGCAATTCCGCAACCTGGCCGAGGGGTAGCGGACGGGCGCGGCCGGCCTTGGGGTCGGGGGCTGGGGGGAGGGAGGGGGCGGAGGGCGTTTCCATTGGATCCATGATCCAGCGATTCGAGGCGGATGTCTCGCCCCGGCTCCGGCATTCTTCCTGGGAGGCGGCCGGGGGGTGTGGCATTCTGGAGGTCCATCCCCATAACTGACCTGGGCAGACCAAGCTGCAATCCGCCCTGCCGATTCCTGGAGGTCCTCTTGAAACCGAACGTATGTTTCCTGCTTCCGGTTCTCTGGAGCGCGCCGATGCAAGCCGGCAAATGGCCGCCCATCCCGCCTGAGGTCTGGGCCCTGAAGTCGGATCCTGCGGTGGCCGCCAAGGGGGCGGTGGTCCTGGAGCGCAAGCTGGACTTCCAGCCTGGCTGGATCGACACCACCGTCCGGGTGCGCATCGTCGGCGAAGCGGGGCTGGCGGCGGCCGAAATCAGGGATCTGCCGGAGCTGGTGCTCTCCATGGACGTCCAGGTGACCTATCCCGACGGCAGGGTGCAGGCCGTCGGCAAGCGCAAGGACATGCTGGTCCGCAAGGTGGTGTCCGCCGAGGATGGTGTGACGCTGGAAGAGGCGCTGGTGCCTCCGGGGGTGACCGCCGACTGCGTGGTGGACATGGCCTGGAGGGAACAGACCGCCTACGGACAAGCCGTGCAGATCCGGAAGCCCCTCACGGGCGTCGGCTACCTTCCCAAGCGGTGCGGCAATTTCTGGTGGTGGAGCCTGGGTTCGCCCTATCCCACGCGCGCCGCCGTGGTGCAACGTTCCAAGGAATTCTATTGGTCCCTGAGCCTGTCCAGCGCCGGGGGGCAGGAAATGGAGGAGGGCTCGACCTCCATGGGCTACACTTACACGTTCCGCGACCTGCCGGCTTTTACGCCCGCGCCCTTCGCCACCCTTGGGCTCCGGCCGGCGCCGAAGGTCGTGGTCTGCAGGCCCATCCCCAGCGTCTCCTACCTGCAGCACGAGGCTTCCGTCTCCGACTACTGGGACAAGGTCACCGAGCTGTATTACCAGGACTGGTTCCTGAAGTTCCTGACCAAGGGCGAACCCTACCAGCGCTTTTCGGCGGCGCTTCGGGAGGGTCTCACCGGTGGGCCCCGGGCCAGGGCGAAGGCCATCGCCGAACGCCTGAACAGGCGCACGCGGAATCTGGATCAGCTGAACCACGGCGAAAAGGCCGGCTTCTTCGACCGCAGCAGCATGGATGGAGGAAAACTGGCCCTGGGTTCGGCCCGTTTCTACGATCCGATGGATTCGTTCAGCGCGGAATCGTATGCCACCGGGGCCATGATGCCCGATGGCTACGGCATGATCCCCAAGTACACCATGGATGACAACCGGGTCTCTACCTTGAACTACATGGCCAAGACCGGGGTCGTGGACAACAAGGGCATTACCAGGCTGCTCTTCTGCCTCCTCGTCGACGAAGGGATCCCGGTCCAGGTGGGGCTGGTCTCGGACCGCCGCCGGTGGGCGATGGATCCGGATCTTCGCACGCCCTTCCAATTCACCCAGACGCTTCTGGGCGTGGCGGAGCCCGGCCAGCCGGAGCTGTGGCTGGACCCCACCAACCGCATGCTGCCCCCGGGCGAAGTTTCTCTCCAGTTCCAGGGAACGAAGGCCTTGATCATCGACGCGGCCACCTGGAAGACCCGGATCGGCGAGATCCCCTTTGACCCCGCCGAGGTCAGCCGCCGCAGCCACGTCATCCAGATGGACGCCACCGGCCGCGAGGCGAAGGTGAACCTGGAGGCCCGGTTCACGGGATCGTCCGCCTTCCTCGCCCGGAACCTCCTGGGGCCGAAGTCCCCGGCCGAACGGGACGAATGGGTCAAGCAGGGCGTGGAAAAGGCGGGCCTGGCGGTGACCCGGGCGGCGGTGGCCGACGCCCTGGACTTGGCCAAGCCCCTGGCCGTGAGCGCCGAGGGCACCCTGCCCCTGGATCCCGGCGCCACCCTCACCTGCAGGCTATTCCCGGGCCTGGTCTCCGACCTGTACCTGCCCACCGCCCTGCCCGAACCCCGGGAGGAACCGGTGCTCCTGCCCTATCGCGGCATCCAGGAAGCCACCAGCACCGTCCAGGTTCCCAAGGGCTACGTGCTCGCCAAGCCGGTGCAGTCCTCCGAGGAGACCCCCTGGGGGAAGGTCCTCCTCGAGGTGCGCCAGGACCCCGCCACCGGCGTGGTCACCGCGCGGTTCGAGGCCTGGACCCTCAGGAACCTGGGACGCGAGGACACGGGTCTGAAGAGCCATCTGGACCTGGTACGGAACGCCATTTTCGCCAAGGTGACGCTGGAAAAGACGGCCGCTGGGGCGGGATCCTGAACCTACGCCCCGGTCGTGGCCAGGATCTCCTTGACCCGGAGGTGGAGGTGGTCCACGGAGAGCGGCTTGCTGGCGATGCCCACGCCCAGGAAGTTCTCCAGGCGGCCTTCCAGGTCCGCCTCCTGGTGGCTGGTCACGACCAGCACCGGGGTCTCCTTCATGGACTCCGTGGCGCGGATGGCCCGCAACAGGGCGTCGCCGTTGAATGCGGGCATGGCGTAGTCCAGCATGACCAGGTCGGGCCGGATCTCCTCCAGGGCGCGGCGCGTGGCCAGGAGCTCGGCGGGCTCCACCTCCACGGGGCGGAAGCCGAACTTGCGAAGGCAGGTCGCGTGGTAGGTCCGGGCCATGCGGCTGTCGTCCACCACCGCCACCACGCCCTTGCAGGCCAGGTCCCAGCCGGGGTCCAGCTCCAGGGTCCCCTCCAGGAGCCGGGCCACGTCCCGGGCCAGGACCGCGGGGGAGACGGGCTTGGGCACGTAGTGGATCCGGCCGCATTTCTGCATGAACTGGGCAAGGTCAGGATCCCCGTCGGAGGTGAGGACGATGATGCGGACCTTGTCGAGGTGGCCGTCCTCGACGCACATGCGAAGGAGGGTCAGGCCCGGGCACGCGGGCATGGCCAGGTCCGTGATGAGCAGGTCGGGAGGATTCTCGTGCACGGCCTTGAAGACCTGGAACAGGCAGCTGGGCTCCACCATCTCCACGTCGTGGCCCAGGGGCTTGAGGCTGTTCGCCACGAAGAGCCGCGCCGTCGGGTTGTTGTCCACCACCATGATCCGGGCCATACCTGGAAGTCTCCCATCGGGCCGGGGCGCGGGGCCGCCGTCCATCGTCATCTGCCCATATGCCGGACAAGGCGTCCGCTCCTCCACGATGGCTAGGATTGGGCATCTGAATGATAGGGCCATTCCTGTCTGGACCACAAGGTCCATGGCCGGCACGGAACAACCCCCTTTGGAGGCGGGGTGGGGTACCCGCCGAACGGGTTTGAAGGAGTGCCCGGAGCCCCCGGCCGACGGGGTCGACGGGGGGGGACTGAAGCTGGCTACTTGAAGCTGTGGTGCTCCCGCCCTCCCGCGGGCCTATCGTTCCGTGGAAGCAGTATCTGCGATTCGAGCGACTGCTTCGGGTCATCCAGGCTCTGGATCCGGATGTGGACCAGGGACGCGGCGTTGCGCACCGGGGGCGGGCGGTAGATGACGGTTTCGCGGCCGGGCTCCGGCTCCTTCCGGGTCACGTCCCGAACGGGGCCGCGGAACGACCAGGTGAAGCGGTCCCGCTCCGGGCCGTCGATCTCCGCGGTGAGCGTGTAGACCTCGGAAAAGGAGAACCAGCTGGGCTCCTGGATGCTCAGGCGGATGGGGCCGGGGTGGCCCGCGGCCTCCTTGATCCAGTTCTGGCCGAGGACCATTTCAAGGACCCTGAACGTTTCGGCGGGCAGGATCTCGAGGGTGGCTTCGCCCCAGGCTCCCCGGTGCCGGATGCTGGTGGCCCGGATCCGGACCCTCGCCCAGGGTTCCGCCCGGTCGGCCGTGTAGCGGATCCGCCCGAAGTCCCCGGGCGACAGGACGCCGCCGCCTTCCACGAGGGTCCAGGTCCAGCCGGAGTCCCCGGAGGCTCCGGTGGTCCGGGCCTTCAATTCCACGGTGCTGCCTTGGCGGAGAAAGGAGATGCCCGGCACCACCTCCACCGTCACCCGCGCCTCTCCGGGCGCGCCAGCCAATGCAAGCCCCAGGATCCCCATGCGGACGCCGCCCATGGCCATGTCGCCTCCCTGCGCTCGCGCGCGTTCTCCAGTCACCCTTTCCGGATGAGTGCCCAACAGGAATGCGCGCCAGGCCCGGGCGGTTCCGCGGCCGCGTCAGCCTTCGGGGGGATAGGCCCCGGCCCCGCCTCCCTTGCGCACGTCCCAGAACATCCGGGTGATCCCGATGGTGGCCAGCTGCACCAGGATCACCAGGGCCACGCATCCGGGCCATCCCCCGAATCGCCAGAGGAATCCGGGCAGTTCCGCCCCCGCGCTGCCGCCGACGTAGTAGCAGGTGACGTAGAGCCCCACGGCCAGGGCCTTGTTGCTGCCCGCGGTCATGCCGATGAAGCTGGTGCTGCAGGCCTGGGCCACGAAGACGCCGGAGCAGCATAGCGCCAGGCCCGCGATGACGGCCCCGAGGCTCGGAACGAGGGTGAGGAGCATCCCCGCCACGCCCGTGCCCATGGCCAGGGCCAGGGCGGCGCGCTGGCCGTAGCGGTCGATGATGAGGCCGCAGGGGGGGGTGACGGCGGCGCCGAAAAGGTAGGTGCAGAACAGGAGGCTGATGCCCAGGGGGCCCAGGTGGAAGGGGGCTCCGGCCAGGTGGAAGGTCACGTAGGTGAAGGTGGCCACCAGGGTGAACAGGACGCCGAAGCCCACGGCGAAGGTCGCGACCAGCCTGGGGTTGCGGAGGTGCGCGGCGGCGCCGGACGCCAGCGACTGGCCCTGGGCGGGGCCGGCGAAGCGCCTTTCGCGGGGGAGCCAGGATTGCAGCGCCAGGGTGGACAGGCCCACCATGGCGCCGGTGGCGGCCAAGGCCCAGCGCCAGTTCCAGTGGGAGACGATGATCCCGGAAACGATCCGCCCCGTGAACCCCCCGATGACCGTGCCGGTGACGTAGATGGCCATGGCGCGGCCCACGCCCCCCCCGGCCCATTCCTCCTGCACGTAGGCCACCGTCACCGCGAAGACGCCCGGAGTGAAAAGCCCCTGGAAGAAGCGCCAGAAGACCAGGGATCCCAGGCCCGTGGAGGTGGCGGACAGGAGGGTCGCCAGGGTCAGCAGGCCCGCGGATCCGACGATGACCCGCTTGCGCCCGAGGCGGTCCGCCACGGAGCCGATGAGGGGGGCCGCGATGGCCACGCCCAGGGTCGAGGCGGTGAGGGTGAGGCTCACGGTGGCCTTGCCCGCCTTGAAGAGGTGCTCGAATAGGGGCAGCAGCGGCTGGGTGACGTAGAGCCCCAGGAAGGCGCTGAACCCCGCAAAGGCCACCGCCAGGATCCGCCGGCGTTCCGCGGCCGCGGCCCGCGCGGACGTACATTCTGGTTCCATCACCTGCCACTCCATGCACTTCCAGCTTAGGACAAAGTGGGCCTTGGCGTCCGGCGGCAAGGGGTCCATGCTTTCCCTGCCGGTCGCAGGTCACCTGCCCAAGGAGTCCGCCATGCCCGAACCCACCATCGCCCGCAAGGCCCCCGTCAAGGTCGCCGTGGAGGCCGGAAAGACCTACCACTGGTGCGCCTGCGGGAAGAGCGCAAACCAGCCCATGTGCGACGGCTCCCACAAGGGGACCGGCTTCGTCCCCCTGGCCTACACGGCCGACGCCACGGGCGAGAAGTGGTTCTGCGCGTGCAAGCACAGCGCCACCAAGCCGCTTTGCGACGGCACCCATAAGAAGCTCTAGCATGGCTTCCCGGCCTGTCGCTCAGCTGATTCCCGGCCAGCCCACGGAGGACGGCAACCGCGTGCCCCTCACCCGCCTCGTGCCGGGTCGCGGACAGCGGGGAGCCGATGCCTTCCAGGCCATGGATCCGTTCCTGCTCATGGACCACTTCGGGCCCATGGTGCTGGCCCCGGGCACGGACGCGGGGTTCCCGCCCCATCCCCACAAGGGTTTCCAGACCCTCACCTACCTCATCCAGGGGGCCTTCCGGCACCGGGACAGCACCGGCGGGTCCGGCCTCCTCCGGCCCGGGGGCGCCCAGCTCATGAACGCCGGGTCGGGCATCGTCCACGAGGAGATGCCGGTGCCCGAGCACCTGGAGACCGGAGGCCCCATCGAAGGGGTCCAGCTCTGGATCAACCTGCCCAGGGCCCACAAGGGATCCGCCCCCGGCTACACGGACCTGCAGCCCGAGAGCATGCCCTGGCGGACGGTCCCCGGCGGCCGCATCCGCGTCCTGGCGGGGGAATGGGCCGGCGTTACCGGTCCGGCCGTCACCCCGGCCCGCATCGCCTACGCCCACCTGGAGCTGGAGGCCGGCGCACGGTTCGAGCAGGGGGTGCCGGCGGGCTGGACCGCCGCGGTGGTGCCGCTGCGGGGAACCGTGACCGTGGGCGGCACCGCGGTGGCCGCGGACACCGTGGCGCTGCTGGGGGAGGGCGACGCCGTCGCGCTTTCGGCGGCGGGCCCCGCCAGCCTCATGCTTCTGGCCGGGGAACCCATCCGGGAGCCCATCGCCCACTACGGCCCCTTCGTGATGAACACCCCCGAGGAGATCCAGGGGGCCTTCGAGGACTACCAGGCGGGGCGGATGGGTTCGCTCTAGTCGAAGATGGTCCCCCCGCCGGCCACCGCGGATTGCAGGTGGCGGAGCCACGCGCGGTCGTGGAGCTGCCGGCGGTGGTAGAGGCGGTAGCGCCACAGGGCCATGCCCAGGCTCAGGATGCAGAGGGCCAGCAGCACCCCGTGGGGGAGATGGTCCTCGGGGAGCTTCCAGGAAAGGAGGGCGGCGGCCGCCGCGGTGAGGACGGCCAGGAGGAGGTCCAGGAGCGACCGCGTGCGGAGGGGGCGGAGGTCGTTCCGCTCGATGGCCTTGGAGAGGTCCAGGAGGAAATCCTCCTGCTCCTCCCGGTTGAGGACGCCCCGGGCCTTCTCGGCTTCCAGCTTCCTCAGGCCCTGGATGAGTTCGCCGGCGTAATCGTCCACCCGGGAAACCCGCACGTGCAACATCATGACCGCCTCCCTGGGGAGGGCGCGGGGAGCCTGGGTTGGTTGGGGGGGAATGGCCTGCTGGCTGCCCGTACGCCTTCCCTCGCCTTCAAGCATACGCCTCATGCCCGCCCATGAAAGCCAACCCGGTCACGTTCAGCCCTTGTTCTCCAGGTTCCGCACGAGCACCAGCGCCTCGCCGTCGCACACCACGCGGCCGCCGGGGGCCGTCACGCGGGTCGACAGGTTCACCAGTTCCTTTTCCTTGCGAAGCCGGACGATGGTGACCGTGGCGGTGAGGGATTCCCCGGGGTAGGCCGGGGCGGGGTAGCTCAGGGCCTGCTTCATCCAGCCGGTGCCCCGGCCCGGGAGCCGCGTGCCCAGGAGGTCCGAGAACATGCCGCCCAGGAGGGGACCCGGGATGATGCGGCCCTCGAAACCGCGGCCCCGGGCGTAGGCGTCGTCCCGGAAAAGGGGGTTGCGGTCCCCGGTGAGGTCGCCGTATTCGCCCAGGTCGGCCACGGTGAAGGTTCGCGCGGCGCTCGCCGAATCGCCCAGGGCGAGCCCGTAGAAGGCGGCGTCCCCGGGCTCGGGGGCGCGGGAGGCCGGCTCGGCGCAGGGCACGGGCACGCCCAGGGGCGCCACCCGGGAGCGGC
>DBMS01000313.1:0-12076 GCA_002297665.1 Holophagaceae bacterium UBA692
AATACGTGGACAGCCTCCTAGGGCGATGGCCCGGGAGTTGCATCAAGCCCCGCAGGCCCCGGTCGCTTCCATCAGGCTGGCCCTGGTCGCTATACCGATTTGTGAAATCCGGAACGGCAAGCGGGGTGTCATGGTCACGAAATCGGAACAAATCCTAGAAGCCGCCGCCCTGAGGGAAAAGGCGGAAGCTTCCATGCAGGAGCGGTCCCTGGCCTTGGGGACCCGGGCCGCCGGCCTTTCGCCGGAGGACTTGGGCGGGCTGATCCACGAATTGCAAGTGCACCAGATCGAACTGGAAATGCAGAACAATGAGCTACGCCGGATCCAGGCGCTTCTCCACACGTCCCGCGCCCGCTATTTCGATCTCTACGACCTGGCCCCCGTGGGCTACTGCACCCTTTCGGCCGAGGGGGTCGTCCTGGAGGCCAATCTGGAGGCCATCCGGATGCTGGGCCTGTCCCGGATCGAGTTCGTGAAGCAACCGCTCACACGTTTTCTCCTGCCCGCTGACCAGGATATCTACTACCTGCACCGTAAGAAATTCCTGGAAGGCACGGGCCCCCATTCCTGCGAAGTTCGTATGGTGAGGGGGGATGGTTCCGATTTTTGGGCCCAGCTCACATCCAAGGATGTGACTACTGCCCGCCTGGACCCGGAGGAAGATGACAATGCGCCGTTGGTCAGCCGCCTGATCCTAAGCGATATTTCGGAACTCAAGGCCATGGAGGAGGAAAGGCTCCTGATGGCAACGCAGCTCCAAAAAGCAAAAAAGCTCGAGACCCTGGGCGTCCTGGCGGCCGGAATCGCGCATGAATTCAGCGGCCACCTGACGACGATCCTCGGTTCCGCCAGCACTGGAGGCCTGGTGGCGGAAGGCAACTGCGACCTGAGCCGCTTTTTTGAGACGATCGAAACCTCGGCGCTCCAGGCCACCGAGACCCTCCGACAGCTCATGGCCTTCGCCGGGAAGGGGAAATGGGCCGCGGAGGAGGTGGATCTCAATATCATCCTCAAGGAGATCTGCCAGTCCCTGACGTTTTCCCTGCCATGGAACATCGCCTTCACCTGCGAAATGGCGGACCGGGTACCTTACTGGAGGGGAGATTCGGCCCAGGCCTTCCTGGTGGTGATGAACCTGGTCTTGAACAGTTTCGAAGCCTTCCCGGAAGGAGCGCCGGGGGCAATCGCCCTACGTTCCCGGTCCGTGGCACTTCCTGAAGACGCCGGCGGGCCCGGGAGGTGGGTCCTGCCGGCGGTTCCTGGACGCTACGTCATGCTGGAAGTTCAGGACACGGGCCGGGGGATGACGCCTGAAGTCCTGGCCCAGTCCTTCGAACCCTTCTTCACGACCAAGGCTTCGGGCCGCGGTCTTGGCCTTGCGGCCGTCCTGGGCATCCTGGGCAGCCACGGCGGCGGGCTCTGGGCCGACAGCAGGCTTGGGCGCGGCACGACCCTCAGGATCTTCCTCCCCGCGATGGCGGAGGAGCGGGAGGACCTTGGAGGAGAAGCACTGACGGCTTGGCGTGGGCAAGGGATGATCCTGGTGGTCGATCTCGAGCGGGTTGGCAGGGGCATGGCCCGGGCGCTGGCGGAGACTCACGGATTCTCGGTCCTGGAGGCGCGGGGGGGGCTCGAGGCCATCGAGTTGTTCCGCCTCCACCACAGCAAACTGACCCTGGTGCTCCTGGACCGCGGCTTGAAGGGCACCAGCGCCTCGGAGGCTTTCAAGGTGATGCAGAACCTGGATCCCAAGGTGCCGGTGGTGTTCACGGACGACCACCGCGGGCAGGTGATGGATCACCCCGCCCCTGGCCAGGCCGAGACCCTTCAAAAGCCCTATCGCCCGGCCGAATTCCAGGGCGTCCTCGAGCGGGCCGTGCAGGCCTGGGCGCCGGGCCCCCACGTGCGCAATGGAATCCGGCGGCCGCCGCCCACGGCGTGAGCCCTCGTCGGCTCCGAAGGCGGCGGACATGCCCCGGGGGGATCGGAGACGGCTCCACGATTTCGATGGAGCCGTTTCATTCTGACGGAACGGCGCGTGCCAGAAGGGGCCAGGTACTTATGCGAATAATTAAAAATGATTGGCTTAGTGATTGGACCGGAACTTGCTTCTTCCTTGGGGCGCCGCGCCATCCTCGGAGCCGAATAGCCCCGAACCCATCCCTGCCTCTCCAGGAGCTTGTCATGAAAGTGGATGCAGGTTTATGGATCAATCACCAGAGAACCCTGATCGTGATCACTTTCCCCGATGGGGTGAAGACGCTTGAACTAAGGTCCCACCTTGAACCCCGTGAAAGCGGGCCCGATGCGGTCGCGGCCGGCTTCGACCGCCCCGCCACGATGCTGCGCAATCCCTTTTATTCGGAGATCATCGGAGCGATCCGCGATGCGGAAGCCATTCTGATCTTCGGTCCGGGGGAGGCCAAACATGAACTGCGGCAGCACCTGGAGCGGGCCGGACTGGGCGGGAAGGTCATCGGCGTGGAAGTCGCCGATCTGATGACGGAGGGCGAAATCACCATCAAGGTCCGCGAACAGTTCCAATCCCTGAAGACCCAGGGAAGGCCGTCGTCCTCCCGGAAAGCCAGCTTCCCCACCCGGCCCAAGGCCACCAGTCCCCTCCCCAACCATGCCCGACAGGAGCAAAGATCATGAACCAGGAACCCCGTTCCACTTCTTTTGGCACCACGATATTCACCTTCCTCGCCGGCGCGGCCGCCGGTGCTGCGGTGATGGCCCTCACCACCCCCAAGACGGGGCCCCAGTTGCGGGGCGACCTCAAGGACCTGGGCCGCCGCGCCAAGCTCAAGGCGGGCGCCATCGCCGAGGATGCCGCGGATGCCTGCGAAAGCATGAGGGACAAGGCCGCCATGGCCGGATAGAGGAGGAGGGCCTGGTCAAGCGGAGCCTGAAGGGCGTTGAGCGGGTGGTATCCGACGCCCCCTCCGGCCTGAAAGCCGCGGTGCGCCGGGTCCCGACCGGGGTTTCCTGCTACGGTACCGGGTTCACTTCATGTGGAATGTGGCGGCGAGCAGGACAACCTGATCGGACATATCGATTGATTTGATCGAACCGGCAGCGGGCCTGGTCACCCTTCAAGTCCAATTGCTACCATTAAATGCGTTGGATACTGGCCCGGATCCTGCGACCTGGATCGCCAGGGGCAACAATGCAACCAGAAACGATCATCCTTGGCCTTATCGCTTTGGGAATCCTGGTGTTCTCACTTCTCCTCGCCGGGAGGGTTACGGTGATGACCCGGCTGAAGCCTCGGCTTCGCCGCGAGGCGTTCCTGGGTACCTGGGTGGGGGCCGGTTCCGGTCCGAGGGGACAGGCCCCGCGCACCCACCGTCGCCTGCAGAACCGCGGACCCGGGCATTTCTGAGCGAATCGACCTCAAGAGGAGCACCCCATGGCCATTCCGGATCCCAGGACAATGTCTCTCGGCGACCTTATCGTGGCTGCCTTCGATCAAGCCGCCCTGTTCAGCAGCGATCCCCTGGAGGTGTCCAGGCTGGCTACCCAGTGTCTTTCCCGCAGGTTGCGGAACACCCCCAGAATCACCATCGGCCTGCGGTCGGCCGCCACGGCCATCTAAAACGAGCCAGGTTGGCCACGGCCCGGAGAAAACGCACTGTCGTTTTCACGAAATCCCCTTGCGTCGGCTATTGGGGCAGGGCGGTTAAAGCCGGGCGGCCAGGGCCACGTTGCCTCCCAGGGAATGGCCCACGAGAACGACGGGCCCCTGGTCCAGCTTCACAACGAGGTCGTGGGGGTCTTCCGCGCAGAGGTCCATGGTGGCTGGCTCCACCGGGCCCCCGCTCTTGCCCAAGCCCGCCGGTCCGGGGCGACCACCCGGCAGATCCCCTTGGAATTTTCCACCTGCCGGGACTAGGCCTTGCGGCGCAAGGGAAAGCCAGGGGCAATGATCAGGGGCCTGCCGGACCCTTCGTCGGTGAAGGCCACTTGGGTACCGTTCACGATCATGCGCATGGGGTTCTCCTCGGGAGCTCCGGAGTCCGGATTGGCGCATGCTTTCCAGCGGCAGGGGGCAGGACGCCATTCAGATGCGTCCGCTCAGGAAGAGGACTATGAGAATGATCACGACGAGTCCCATGCCGCCGCTGGGGAAGTATCCCCAGGACCTGCTGTGGGGCCAGGTCGGCAGGCTTCCGATGAGCATCAGGATCAGGATGATGACCAGGATGGTGAACATGGGTGGTCTCCTCGTGGGAACTCACCCCACGGTTTGCTCAAGCAGGTCCCGTGCCGGGCTGGATCCAAGGCCGAATCATTGGGGATCTGGGCGTCCCCGGGATTCACCGCCTCGAAATGAGGGACCCCGTCTTTCATTGTGATGAACGGGGGCAGAACGGCGAGGGCCTGAAGGGACAAACGTCAGTCCCGTTAACGGCACAACGGCTGCCACTCCTTCTAGACCGTCGACCGAAGGTGCTCAGGGACTAACGCTATGATGTCCTGGGCAACAGCCTCGCCACCCTGACCGGCATGGTGGGCACCTCCAGGGTGGCATGGATCGAAGCCCACTTCGCCGGCCTCCGCATAGTGGAGAGCTAGCCCTGGACATGCCGCCCCGCCGGCCAGGATTGGCAGTCGTGGTGCGCGTCGATGTTTCTCTATGCTTCGGCCTGCGTGAAGGGCGGAAGGGCGCTGTTCTTTTAAAGGAGAGGACCTGGAAACCTCCCATCTAGACTGGGGCCTTGACCCTCCTCCGTTCAGTGGTCGCAACCGCGTACCGATGGCCCTCCTTATCCAGCAGGGGTGTGGCCGTCAGGGACACTTCCACCAGGGAGCCGTCCTTTGCCAGCAACTGGAGGGAGCACGGTTTCAGGTGGTCGGCGAGGCTGAGGTCCAGGATCCTGTCCATGGTCACCTGGCGATCCCCCTTGGGAATGCGATCCCGGACGTTCATGGCCAGGGCTTCCCCCAGGCTCCAGCCATACAACCGTTCGGCCCCCGGACTCCAGGCCAGGATCCTCCCAACCAGGTCCTGGACCACGAAGGCGTCCTGGGCGTCGCGGGCGATGGAGGCCAGGGTCTGCAGTTCCGCGGCCTTCCCCAGGGCGTCCTGGGCCGTTATCATCTCGGTGATGTCCACGAAGGTAATGACGGCCCCTTCGATGACGTTCTCCAAGGTCCGGTAGGGCTGGATCCGCAGGCGGTACCAGTGCCCTTCGTTGGTCTCAACCTTTTGGTCGAAGGGAACCAGATTGTCCAGGACGGTCTGGATGTCCTTCACCAGGGTCGTGTAGCCGATGAGGTTGAGGACGATGTGGCCCACCGGACGGCCGATGTCGCTCTGGATCAGGTTGATCATCTGGGTTGCGGCGGGGGTGAAGCGCACCAGACGGAGCTGGTGATCCACGAAGAACGTGGCGATGCCGGTCCCGGCCAACAGGTTGTTCATGTCGTTGTTGGCCCGCGAAAGGTCAGCCACCTTCGTCTGCAACTCAGAGTTGACGGTCGCCAGTTCTTCGTTGACGGACTGCAATTCCTCCTTGGAGGTCTCAAGCTCCTCATTGGTGGACTGTAGTTCCTCGTTGACCGACTGCATCTCCTCGTTAGACGACTTCAGTTCCTCGTTGGATGTCTCCAGTTCCTCGTTGGCTCTTTTCAGGTAATCCTCCTTGTCCCTCAATTCCTGCCTGAGGGCCAGAATGCTTTCTTCAGCTTCCAGGGGCTTGGCGCCCGGCCCCGGTAATTCCAGGCCGCCTGCATCCGGGACCATGGCCGCCTTGGCAGGAGCCGATTCATCCAGCATGACCAGATATAGGGGCGGGTCTGAGATTCCAGCCGCCGAAGTTACCGGATGGACGGCGAAATCGACGGCAGTGAAATGACCGTTGGTCCTGAGCCTGAGGCCGTGCCTACGCACGGTCTCCTTGGTCTCTACGACAGTCCGCAGCGCCAGTGACAATTCCTTGCGCAATCCCTCCCGAGCCATTCTGAGGATGTTGGTGACGCCGCCCTCTCCCTGGGCAGGTTCCAAGAAGGCTCCCGTCCTCCCATGGAAGTAGAGGATGTCCCCGGCGCCATTGACGAGTGCGCTGGGAGACGTGCCGAGGCGCAGGATGGCCTGCTCGATGACCTCTCGCCAGGGGGGCCGCGGAGCCACCGGGGGCTTCCCGGCAATTGGCTGCGAGGCGACCCCCATGAATGCGACCTCGGTTCCGGCCCGTCTCCGGGCCGTCGGGTTCGACCCGTGGCCGTCTTCCTTGCGCAGGTAGATTTTCAACTTACGATCCAGGACGGCGAACAGGTCGCTGAAGTCCCCGGTGGACTCGGACGACCCCATGAACAGCAGTCCATTGGGAGCAAGCGCGTAGTGGAACAACGGGATGACCTTCTTCTGCAGGTCGGAGCCCAGGTAGATCAGAAGGTTGCGGCAACTGATCAGATCGATCCTGGAGAAGGGGGGATCCTTGATCAGGTCCTGCTCCGAGAAGACGACCATATCTCGGATGGTCTTGATGATCCGGTAGGCTCCATCGCCGGGTTCCGCCGCGAAGAAACGCCCCATGCGCTCGGGGGTGATGTCGCTAGAGATGCTGGCCGGATAGAGGCCGGAGCGGGCCTTGGCGATGGCCGCCCCGTCGATGTCCGTGGCGAACACCTGGATCTGGTAGCTTTGCTTCATGGCATCCATGCGTTCCTGGAGGAGGATGGCAATTGAATAAGCTTCCTCGCCACTGGAGCAGCCCGGCACCCAGACCCGGATTCGGCCACCCGGTTGTTTGTTCGAAAAGAGGTTGGGTATGACCTGCGTTTCAAGCCCCTGGAAAGCGTCCGGATCGCGGAAGAAACTGGTTACACCGATTAGCAGGTCACGGAACAGGGCATCCACCTCGGCGGGAGAACTCTGGATGAACTTGAGATATTCCTCCAGGCTGTTGATCTGATTGATGGCCATCCGCCGGTCCACCCGGCGATGGATGGTGCTTGGTTTGTATTGAGAAAAATCGTGGCTGGTCTGGGCCCTGAGGATGACCAGGATCTTCTTCATCGTGCTTTCGGATCCGGGCATGGGATCGGCGTAGGCGATCGTGGGCTTGCCGAAGCCATGGGCCACATAGGCGATGAGCTTCGCCGGCATCTCCGCGGGCGGCAACTCGAAGTCCACCAGCCCGGTTCCGAGGGCGCTGCGAGGCATGCCGTCGTATTCCGTGGACTCCGGGTTCTGCGCCATGGCCATTCCGCCCTCGCCCTTGATGGCCCTCAGGCCGAGGGTGCCGTCGCTGCCCGTGCCGGAAAGGATGATGCCGATTGAGCGCTCGTGGAGGTCCTGGGCCAGGGACCGGAAGAAGAAGTCGATGGGCAACCGCTGGCCCCTGGCGGCAGCAGGCTCCAGCAGATGGAGCGCGCCGTCCAGGAAAGCCATGTCGTGGTTGGGAGGGATGATGTAGGCACAGTTGGGCTTTACCACCATCCCATCCTCGACCTCGAAAACCTCCATGCGGGTGTAGCGACGGATGAGGTCGGTGAGGATGCTCTTGTGGTCTGGAGCCAGATGCTGGACCAGGATGAATGCCATTCCGGGGTCCGCAACGGCGGGCATGCCGGAGAAGAAGGCTTCGAAGGCCCGCAGGCCTCCCGCGGAGGCGCCGATTCCGACCACGGGGAAGGGAGGGAGCCTTACGGACTCGGCCTTCAGGGGCTTTTCAGTCCTGCCTGGATACGGTGGGATGGGGGACGTGGCCTTGGTCCCTGGAATGGACGGTTTGGCTTTCTTTACGCCCTGTTGATCGGTTCCGTTCCGGGTTGTCATGAAGCGGCTCCAGAACGATCATGGTAGCCCCATCCAGCGTTCTGGGTGATGCCTTAGGCATTGTTTGGGAAAAACCCCTTTTCACGCCATGCTTCGGAAATTGCCAGGGTGGGCAGAGACCCTCAACGTCCAAGCGTGAAGGCCGCGGCGTACGCCGGGGTAGCCGTGGAGGGGCGGGCCTGTTGTTTCCGGTCACAAGGGACCCGCGCAAGGGTGCCTTGCGGCCCCCTGATGGATCCGTAACCACGTGGCGGATGCAAAGCGTTCGTGGAGGAGCGCCAAGGCTGGAAAATCGAGGCCAAGGTCCGGATGCAATCTGGGGCCAGGCTCGTAACCAGCGTATCCTGAAAGGTCGGTGAAAATTATCCACCAATGTGACAAATTCCCTTGCAGATTAAACATTTTTATCTATTCTAGAAGCGTGATCAACTTTTGGCTTTGACGCAGAAATAAATATTAATTTATACATATTTTTTGATCGCATTGGCAGAACTCAACGGTGCGCACAATGGAAGACCGGGACAAGGTACCCGACAAGCTGGCCAATCTGAGGCAAAGGGCGGAGGAAGTGCTTCACTCTCTGGGTCCCCTGTCTCCGGTAGGCATGCGGGAGGTCCTGGATGAGATCTGCATTCACCAGATTGAACTGGCTTTACAGAACGATGAGCTCCTTCGCACCCAAGCTGAACTGGATGCCTCCCGGTCCCGTTACTTTGAGCTCTTCAACATGGCGCCTGTCGGCTATTGCCTGGTGGCAAGGGGGAGAATCCGGGAAATCAACCAGAAGGCCGGCGAACTGCTGGGTGAAACGCCAGGGCGGCTGATCCACGCGCTGATCACCCGATTCATCCATCCCGAGGATCAAGACATTTTCTATTTCGGTCACAGGCGGCTCCTCGAAACCGGCGAGCCGATTGTCTGCGACCTCCGCATGGTGAAGTTGGATGGAACCGTATTCTGGGTCCACCTGGAAGCCGGGGTGGCGCCCAATGGGGAGCTTGGACCCGGGAAAGGCCCCTTGATCCGCCTCGTGATGAGCGATATGACGAGCTACCGGCTGGCGGAGGCTGAACTCGCGGCACGGGAATCCCTGGTCCAACGGAGGAAGGAACTGGAGCGGATGGGCGTCCTAGCTAGCGGCGTTGCCCACGATTTCAACAACCTCCTCACGACTATCCTGGGCAACGCCAATCTCGGCAGCATCATCGAGGGCAAGGACGGCAAGCATGCCAGCCATTTCGCGGCCATTGAAACAGCTTCCTTGAGAGCCGCGGATCTGACCTACCAGCTCCTTGCCTTCACGGGCAAAAACCGCTGCCTGAAGACGGAGGTCGACGCCAATCTCGTCGTCACGGAACTCGCAGCCGCCTTCGTCCAATGCATTCCCGAGAACGTGACCCTGCACTGCGACCTGGCCGACCGCCTGCCCTACGTCAAGGGCGACCTCACCCACCTTTCCCAACTCGTCGACCATCTCCTAAAGAACGCCTCCGAGTGCGGCGCCCCGGACCGGGTGGACGACATCACGATCCGCACCCGCGCCGAGGGATTGGTGGAAGCCGCGACCAAGGGCGACGAATGGATCGTCCCGCTCCTCCCAGGCCGGTATGCGACCATCGAGGTTTCCGACCGTGGCACGGGGATGTCACCCGAATTGGTGGCCCGAGCGTTCGAGCCGTTCTACTCGACCAAGTTCATTGGCCGCGGACTCGGCCTGGCGGCGGCGACGGGAATTCTCCGCAGCCACGGAGGAGGGATGACCTTGCGCAGCGAGCCGGGTCGCGGTTCCACGTTCAAGGTCTTCCTGCCCGCCATGACCGAGGCGAGGACGACCTTCGCTGCCGCACCCGCTCCCTTCTGGAAAGGGAATGGGGAGGTCCTGATTGTCGACGACGAGGCGCCAGAGATCGCCAAGTTCCGCCACCTGACCAAAGAATCCGGCCTCGCCGTGATGGAGGCCCACGTCGGCGAGGAGGGCCTGGAGGCCTTCCGCCTTCACCATGGCCACCTCGCTCTGGTGCTGGCCGACCCCGGGATGCCGCCCCAAGGCGGGCTAGCCGCCTTTGAGGAATTGCAGGCGATCGATCCCGCCGTCCCAATGGTTCTCTGTCGCCGCTTCGACGCTCCGTCCCTGGACGGGCTTCCCATGGGCATGGTCGGGACCTTAACCAAGCCTTTCCGGGCGGCCGAAGTCCAGGGGCTCCTGGCCCGCGCCTTCGCCTGACGGAACTCCCAAGCACCCGCTTGACCTCCTGGGGGATCAGAATCACCGGCAGGGGGACATCCTTCGTGGGCAGGGAGATGAAGGCCACGACTTCTGGCCGGCGGCCAGGGGCCTCATCGGAGTTGGCGGGTGTGAACATGCTCCTCGCGTCCCTCGTCGGGATCTCTCCGTTGATGCCGGCCTGCCAGCGACAACGAAACCGGGCGAAATGAGGGACCCGGCCCTACCGGCAAACCAGCACGACGCACGAAAGGGTTGAGCCTCACCTGCGAAAAGGCCCCGAAACCTAATGGTGTCGGGGCTTTCCTTCGTTTGGTGGCTGGAGACAGACTCGAACTGTCGACCTAGGGATTATGAGACCCTCGCTCTAACCACCTGAGCTACCCAGCCGAAGGAGCCAGTCTAGCGTGATCCCGCTCCGAAATCCACGGTGGATTTCGAGGGGGCCAGCACCCGTTCGTAGACCTCCTCGTACTGGTCGACGATGGGCTTTTCCTCGAAGGTCTCCAGGGCGCGGGTCTGGGCGGAGAGGCCCATCTTCCGGCGCAGGACGGGGTCGCGCAGGAGGGTGAGGGCGTCCTCGGCCATGGCGTCCACGTCGCCCAGGGCCTCCAGGTAGCCGTCCACGCCGTGGCGGACCACCTCGGGGAGGCCCCCGACGCGGCTGGCGATGACGGGGACCTTGTGGGCCATGGCCTCCAGGGCGGCCAGGCCGAAGCTTTCGGTGGCGCTGGGGAGAAGGAAGACGTCCGTGCAGGCGAGCACGGCGTCGATGTCCAGCTGCTTGCCGGTGAAGCGCACGTGGTCGGAAAAGCCGTGGTCGCGGGCGTAGGCCTCGGCCTCGGCGCGGTCGGGGCCGTCGCCAACCATGACCAGGAAGCTGGGCTGCTCGTGCAGGACCCGCTCGAAGGTCTTCATGACGTCCATGACGCGCTTGACGGGGCGGAAGTTGGAAATGTGGGTGAGGATGGACGCGCCGGCGGGGGCCAGCCACTTGCGGCAGCCCTGGCTGGGGTCCCGGGGGGCGGCGACGAAGTTGGGGATCACGTCGATGGGGCGGTCCACCTTGAAGGTGCGGTAGGTCTCGTCCCGGAGGAACTCCGACACCGAGGTCACCGCGTCGCTTTCCCGGATGGCGAGCCTGACCATGGAAAGGTAGCTGGGATCCGAGCCCACCACGGTGATGTCGGTGCCGTGGAGGGTGGTGACCACCTTGAGCCGACCCTCCAGGGCCATGCGCGCCAGGAGGGCGGCGGAGGCATGGGGGATGGCGTAGTGCGCGTGCATGATCTGCAGGCCATGGTGCTCGGCCACGTCGGCCATCTTGGAGGCCAGGGCGATGGAGTAGGGGGCCGCCTCGAAGAGGGGGTAGGAGCTGGCCGTCACCTCGTGGAAGAGGATCTTGTCCTCGAACCCCAGCAGGCGGGGCGGGAGCGTCGGGCTGAGGAGGTGGACCTCGTGGCCGCGGGCGGCCAGGGCCTTCCCCACTTCCGTGGCCACCACCCCGGAACCGCCGAACGTCGAGTAGCAGGAGATCCCGATTCGCATCCCACGGTTGTACTTCAGTTCTCGCAAATTGTCCAAGGGGACGCCGGGACCGGTTCCGACTATCATGGCAGGGAAAGGTCCCCCTCCCTATGTTCCTTGTGCTCGTGGCCGACAAACTCATTCTTCTGCTCATCATGCTCATCTTCATCACGAGCATCCTGTCCTGGATCCAGCCGGACCCCCGGAACCCGATCGTGCGCCTGCTTCACGCCATCGTGGATCCGGTCCTGCACCCCATCCGGACGGTGCTGCCGTCCTCCATGGGCATGGACTTCAGCCCCATGGTGGCCATCCTGATCCTGTACGCCCTGCAGGCCCTGCTGCAGAAGAGCGTCCTCTCCTAGGAGCGCCCATGAAATTCACGCCCTTGGACATCCAACGCCGGGAATTCGAGAAGGGGTTCCGGGGCCTGGAGGAAGGGGAGGTGCGGGCCTTCCTGCTGGAGGTGGCTGGGGAATGGGAGGAGCTGCAGATGGAGAATTCCCGCCTGCGCACCGAGATCCTGGACCTGCGCGAGC
>DBMS01000313.1:12160-12565 GCA_002297665.1 Holophagaceae bacterium UBA692
CCGACTTCAAGGCCGACGAGCTCCTGCGGGACGCCACCGCCAAGTCCCAGGAGATGGAGTCCGCCATCCGCGGGCTGAAGCTGGAGCGCGTGCGCTTCCTGCAGGACATGGACTCGCTCCTGGCCCGCACGAGGCGGTTCCTCCAGGAGGAGGCGCCGGAGATCTTCCCGCCCGCGGAGCCCACCCGCAGGCTCGACGAGCGGGACGCGGCCCGCATCGACCAGCTCGCGGGGCAGAACCCCGCCCGCACGGGGAAGACCGGCTTCGGTTCGGACGGGGTCTGAAATCTTCGACCCGCACAATCGATCACGACCGATACCGGCGGTCCCTGCTGTGTTAAGACCCAGACGGTGACCTTCGCGATCTCTCTATGCAATGGGAGGCTCTAGGAGCCTGACCACGTAA
>DBMS01000019.1 GCA_002297665.1 Holophagaceae bacterium UBA692
CCGGGGCCGCCTGGGAGGGCCCGGAGGGGCAGCGGGGGGCGCAGGGGCCCTTGGGCATGCCGCAGGGGCTCGGGTCCTCGGCGCTTCCCCCGCAGCAGCAGGAGGCTGCGGGCGCCGCGGCCACCAGCAGGCCCTGGGCCGGCCCCGCAAGGACGAGGGCGAGCAGGGCGATGAGGTGGAGGAGTCGGCGGGCCATGGGCACAGGAAGTTCAGGATAGGACCATCCGAAACGAACGCAAACGGAGAATTCAATGAATTAATTATTGATGGTCGGGGCCCGGACCCCTTCGCTCAATCCACCTACTTGAAATTCTCAAAAGGGCTATCATTCAACGCAACCCCCCAGGCATGACCAGGTTGCACCGTCCGATGAGCGAATCCGCGTCCCCATCCGTCCCCCGCCGCGCCATGGCCGCACTCCTCCCCGTGGCCGCGTGCGTCGTCCAGTGGCTGTGCTGGCCGGTGATCGTCCCCTTCGTGTGGTTCCTTTTCTACCCCACGGTCTTCCTCAGCTCCTGGCTCGGGGGCTACGCCTCGGGCGTGACGGCCACCTTCCTTTCCGCCGGGCTGGTGTGGTGGTTCTTCATGGCGCCCGCCCACACCCTCCTCAAGCCCCGGCCCGGCGCCTACATCAACACCGCCGCCTTCATCGGCATGGGCTTCCTCTTCTCCTTTTTCCACGAACGCCTGCGCCGGGCCAAGGTCGAGGCCGCCGAGGCGCGGCTCCGGGAACGGGACGGGCTCCTGGAGCGCACGAGCCGCGCGGCCAAGGTGGGCGGGTGGGAGTTCGACGTGGCCACCCGCGCGGGCACCTGGACCGAGGAGGTCGCCCGGATCCATGACCTGGACCCCTCCACGCAGCCGACGGGCGAAATGGGCCTGTCCCACTTCGTCGAGCGGGACCGCCCGGCCATCGCCGAGGCGGTGCGCCGCGCGGTGGAGGAAGGGATCCCCTACGAGCTGGAACTGGAACTCGTGAGCGCCAAGGGCGTCCACAAGTGGGTGCGCACCGCGGGCCGGCCCCTGGCCGAAGGGGGCCGCGTGGTGAAGGTGCAGGGCTCCATGCAGGACATCTCGGACCGCAAGGCGGCTGAACTGGCCCTGCGCGACAGCGAGGCGCGGTTCCGGGCCCTTTTCGAGCAGGCCGGGGTGGGCGTCGTGGAGACGGACGCCGCCAGCGGGCGGTTCGTGCGGGCCAACGGCCGGTTCTGCGAGATCCTGGGCCACACGGAGGCCGACCTCCTCCGGATGCGGTTCCAGGACGTGACGCACCCCGGGGACGTGGACCGGGACGCGGCTGCGGTCCGGCGCCTGGCCGCGGGCGAGATCCAGGGCTTCACCACGGAGAAGCGCTATGTGCGCAGGGACGGAGCGACCGTGTGGGCCGAGCTCACCGTAAGGCCGCTGACCTACCCAGGACTGGAGGTCACGCACCTGGTGGCCATCATCGAGGACATCTCCGCCCGCAGGCGGGCCGAGGCCGAAGTGAGGCTGCTCAACGCCACCCTGGAGCGGCGCGTGGCCGAGCGCACCCGGGAACTCCAGGCCGCCAACCAGGAACTGGAGAGCTTCGCCTATGCCGTCTCCCACGACCTCCGGGCCCCGCTGCGGGCCATGGACGGCTTCAGCCGGGCCCTCCTGGAGGACTGCGCCCCGGCGCTGGACGCGGAAGGCCGCGGCTACCTGGACCAGATCATCAAGGCCAGCCACACCATGGCCGGCCTCATCGACGGGCTCCTGCTGCTGTCCCGGGCCACCCGCGGCGAGCTCGAGCGGGTCCCGGTGGACGTGTCCGCCCTGGCGGAAGGGGTCCTGGAGGGGCTGCGCAAGGCCGACGGCGCCCGGCCTCCACGGTGGCGGGTGGAACCGGGGATCCTGGCCGATGGGGATCCCCGGATGCTGAGGGCCGCCTTCGCCAACCTCCTGGGCAACGCCTGGAAGTACTCCGGCAAGGCCGCCGATCCGCTCATCGAGGTGGACCGGGTGCAGGAGGACGGCAAGGACTGGATCCGCGTCCGGGACAACGGCTGCGGCTTCGACATGGCCTTCGCCGACAAGCTGTGGAAACCCTTCCAGCGGCTCCACCGCCAGGACGAGTACCCGGGCCTGGGCATCGGCCTGGCCACGACGCAGCGCATCGTGAACCGGCACGGGGGAAGCCTTCGCGCCGAATCCGCCCCGGGCCGGGGGGCCACGTTCCTGGTCTCCCTTCCTTCCGCCGCACCCCAGGAGTCGCCATGAACAACCGGCCCGTGATCCTCATGGTCGAGGACAACCCCCAGGACGAGATGCTCACCCTGCGATCGCTGCGCAAGGTGAACCTGGGAAACCTGGTGGAGGTGGTCCGGGACGGCCAGCAGGCCGTGGACTTCCTGTTCCGGGAAGGGGAGTTCGCCGGGCGCCCCGGGCCCGACCTCCCGGCCCTGGTGCTCCTGGACCTGGGACTTCCCCGCCTGGGGGGATTGGAAGTGCTGGCGCGGATCCGCAAGGACCCGCGGACCCGGGCCCTGCCGGTGGTGATCTTCACGTCCTCCAGCGAGGAGGAGGACCGCCTCGCGAGCCTGCTCGGCGGCGCCAACAGCTTCGTCCGCAAGCCCGTGGACTTCGCCGAGTTCGCCGAGAAGGTGGGAAGGCTGGGGGTCTACTGGGTGGCGGTGAACGACGCTCCGCGCACGTGGAGCTGAAGGTGGGACCCCGGCTGCGTCTCCTGGTGGTGGAGGACTCCGAGGCGGACTTCTCCCTCCACGTCCGCAACCTGGCCCGGCACGGCACCCAGGCCGACCTCCTCAGGGTGGACACCCTGGCCGGCCTGGAGGAGGCCCTGCAGGACGGCGGCTGGGACGCCGTCATCTCCGACTACAGCCTGCCCGGGCTGGAGTTCTCCCAGGTGCTCGCCCGGGTCCGCAGGAAGCTTCCGGACGTCCCCTTCATCCTGGTGTCGGGCAGCATCGGCGAGGAGGCCGCGGTGGCTCTGCTCCGCCAGGGCGTCTGGGACTTCGTGTGGAAGGACCGCCCGGCCCGGCTCAGCCAGGCCCTCGCCCACTGCCTGGAGGAGGCCCGCGGCCGCGCCGTCCGCGGCGAGGCCGAGCGGGCCCTGCGGGCCAGCGAAAGCCGCTACCGGTCGCTGTTCGAGAACATGCTTGACGGCTTCGCCCACGCCCGGATCATCCGCGAGCGCGGCGAGGCGGTGGACTGGGAGTACCTGGACGTCAACCCCGCCTTCGAGCGGCTCACGGGCCTCAAGGACGTGGTGGGGCGCCGGCTCACGGAGGTCATCCCCGGGATCCTGGAGACCGAGCCGGGCATCCTGGACGCCTTCGGCAGGGTCGCCGCGACGGGCGCCCCGGAACGGCTCGAGCTGTTCATGGAGACGACGGGCATCTGGTACTCCAATTCCATCTACAGCCCGGCCCGGGACGAGTTCGTGGTGGTCTTCGACAACATCACCCAGCGCAAGACCGACGAGGCCGCGCGGCGCAGCCTCGAGGACAAGATCCGGCACACCGAGAAGCTGGAGAGCCTGGGCAGCCTCGCCAGCGGCGTGGCCCACGACATGAACAACGTCCTGTCCGCGATCCTCGCCGTGGGCCAGGTGCTCCAGCTCAAGGCCGAGGAGGACCCGGGCATGGCCTCCGCCCTGGACACCATCATCAAGGCGGCCACCCGGGGCCGCGACCTGGTGAGGGGCCTCACCAACTTCGCCCGCAAGGACCTGCGCGCCGCCGAACCCCTGGACCTCAACCGCCTCGTCAAGGACGAGGCCGCCCTCCTGGAGCGGACCCTGCGCCAGAAGATCAGCCTCGAGGTGGACCTTGAGGAGCCCCTGCCCCCGTTCATGGGCGAGGCCGGGAATTTCGGGAGCGCGCTGATGAACCTCTGCGTGAACGCCGTGGACGCCATGCCCGACGGCGGCGTCCTCACCCTCCGCACCCGCGCGGCCCAGCCCGGGTGGATGGAGCTGGCCGTGGAGGACTCGGGCACCGGCATGCCCCCCGAGGTCGCCAAGCGGGCCCTGGAGCCGTTCTTCACCACCAAGGAGCCCGGGAAGGGCACCGGCCTGGGCCTGGCCATGGTCCACGGAACCGTCAAGGCCCACGGCGGCACCCTTGAGATCCACAGCGCGGTGGGGCGGGGCACGCGGGTGAGCATCCGGCTCCCCGCCGTGGACGGGGCCGTCCTGGAGCACGGCGGCCAGGGGCCGGAAGCCGCCCGCCGCCGGTCCCTGCGGATCCTGGTGGTGGACGACGACGAGCTGATCCAGGCCACGGTGCCGCTCCTGCTCCACCACCTCGGCCACACGCCCGTGCCCGCCATGAGCGGGGAGGAGGCCCTCGGCATGCTGGAAACGGGCCTCGAGGCCGACGCGGTGATCCTGGACCTGAACATGCCCGGCATGGGCGGCGAGGCCGCCTACCTGCGCATGCGCGGGCTGCGGCCGCACCTGCCGGTGCTGGTGGCCACGGGCTTCATGGATCCGTCCACCGTCCTGCTGCTCGAGGGGGACCCCCGCGCCGGCAGCCTTTCCAAGCCCTTCTCCCTGGAAGAGCTGCACAGGAAGCTCGAGGCGCTCGTCCCCAACGCCTGATCAGTGGATCTGCATCCCCCCGGCCCCGCTTCCGGGATCCTTCAGGAGCGTCACGAAGGGCAGGCACACCACGTACACAAGCACCAGGAACGCGAAGACGTCCACGAACGCCATGACGTAGGACTGCCGGATCACCTCGGCCCCCAGCACGCCCTGGGCCAGCCTGGCGCTGCCCTGCGGGTCCAGGCCGGAGGAGGCGCCCAGGGCCAGGTGGAGCCGGTGGGCGCCCTGCTGCAGGGCCCCGCTGTAGGGGGTCATGTGCTCGGCGAGCCGGGCGTGGTGGAACTGCCCCCGGGTCTGCAGGAGGGTGGCGGCCACGGCGATGCCCACGCTGCCCCCCTCGTTGCGCATGAGGTTGAAGAACCCCGCGGCCACCCCCATGGCCTCCCTGGGGATTCGGCGCATGGCCACGGTGGCGATGGGCACGAAGACGAACCCCAGCCCCAGCCCCCGGAAGCACCAGGCGTAGACCAGGTAGCCCATGCCGGAATGCAGGTTGATGGAGGTCAGCAGCCAGCTGGAGTAGATCTGGGCGAAAAAGCCCGCCGCCACCGTGTACCGCACGTCCACCCTGCCCATGACGAGCCCGGCCGCCATCATGGCCACGACGCTGGCCAGGCCTCCGGGGCTCAGCATGATCCCGGCCCAGGTGGGAGTCCATCCCAGGAAGGTCTGCACGAAAAGGGGCAGCATGACGAAGGCCGCGTACATCCCGAAGCTGGCCCCGAAGATGAGGAACATCCCCGAGGCGTATTCGGGCAGCCGGAACATGCGCAGGTCCACCAGGGGCCGTTCCGCGGTGAAGGACCGCCACAGGAAAAGGACGATGCCCAGGGCCGAACAGGCCGCGTAGAGCGTGACGGTCCGGCTCTCGAACCAGTCCAGGCGCTCGCCGCGGTTGAGGAAGAGCTCCAGGCATCCCAGGCCCAGGGCGATGAAGATCAGGCTCCAGTAGTCCATGGCGCCCTCGGGCCTGCGGTCGGGGGCCTCGTCCACGAAGGCCGAGGCCAGGGCGTAGGAGATGATCCCCACGGGGATGTTGATCCAGAAGATCCAGGGCCAGCTCCAGTTGTCCGTGACCCAGCCGCCCACCAGGGGCCCCACGATGGGGCCGCAGATCACGCCGATGCCGAAGACCGCGGTGGCGATGCCCTGCTCGGCCCGGGGGAAGGCCTCCATGGTGATGGCCTGGGACATGGGAACCATGGCCCCGCCCGTGAGGCCCTGGACCACCCGGGCCGCGATGAGCGTTCCGAGGGTGGGCGCGGCCCCCGCCGCCAGGGAGGCCAGGGTGAAGCCCGCGAGGCAGGAAAGGTAGAGCCGCTTGCGGCCGAAGCGGTTCCCCAGCCAGCCGGTGATGGGCAGCACGATGGCGTTGGCCACCAGGTAGCTGGTGAGCACCCAGGTGATCTCGTCGGTGCCGGCGGCGTAGGTTCCCTTCATGTGGGGCAGGGCCACGTTGGCCACGGAGGTGTCCAGCACTTCCATGAAGGTGCCCAGCATCAGCGCGAGGGCGATGACCCACTTGAAGGGAGCGCCCCGGTCCAGGGCCGCCCCGCTCATTCGCGCGTGTCGATGACGGCCGAGACGCTGAGGCCCAGGCGCAGCTTGTGCTCGGGGTCACCCCCCGGAGCCAGGCGGATGCGCACGGGGACCCGCTGGACGACCTTCACCCAGTTCCCCGTGGCGTTCTCGGCCGGCAGCAGGCTGAACGCCGCGCCGGTGCCCGCGGCCAGGCTCTCCACCACGCCCGGGAATTCCCGGTCGTCGATGTCGGCGCGCAGGGCGACCTTCTGGCCGGGGCGCACGCGCCGGAGCTGGGTCTCCTTGAAGTTGGCCTCCACCCAGAGATCGTCGCGGCCCAGGGGGACCACCGCCAGGAGCGGCTGGCCCGCGGCCACGACCATGCCGGGCTCGGCCAGCTTGCGGGTCACGAAGCCGTCGCTGGGGGAGGTGAGGGTGCAGTAGCCCTTCTGGAGGCGGATCTGCTCGATGGCGGCCAGGGCCTGGGCCTCCTTGCTCCCGCTGACCTGCAGCCCGCCCTGGATGGCGGCAACCTGCCTGCGGGCGGCTTCGAGCTGGGCCGCGGCGACCTGGTGGGCCGTGCGCGCATGGTCCAGCTTCTGGCGGGGGATGGACTGCCGTTCCACGAGGATCTCCAGGCGCTTGCGCTCCAGGGCGGCCAGGGCCTCCTGGCTTTCGGCGGCGCGCACCTGGGCCTGGGCCTGGGCGATCTGGGAGCGGTTGAGGGCCATGGACGCCCGGGCCTCGGCCAGTGAACCCTGGGCCTTGGCCTCGGCGGCCTCGAAATCCTTGGGGTCCAGGGTGGCGAGCACCTGTCCGGCCTTCACGGCGTCGTTCTCCTTCACCGCGAGGGTCAGGATGGCCCCGGGCACCCGGGAGGCCACGGCCACCACGGGCCCTTTCACGTAGGCGTCGTCGGTGGCCACGAAGACCTCGTTGTGGCGCCAGCTGAAAAATCCCCAGACGCCGGCGGCGGCCGCTAGCGCCAGGATGACGGCCAGGGAGACCCACATGCGGGTGCGCTTTTCCATGATCAATGCTCCGGCGAACGGGTCGCGTAGAAGGTTTCCAGGTCTTCGCCCAGGAGGGACAGGAGTCCGGCCTGGACGGCGTAGGCGCGGCAGAGGCGGTCCGACAGGCTGAAGCGGCTCTCGGCCAGCACGGTCTCGGCGTCCAGCACGTCGGCGCTCTTGGCGTAGGCCTGCTGGTACTGCTCGCTGACGATGCGCAGGTTCTCCAGGGCGGCCTCCACGTTCGCGCGGGCCGTCTCCATCTCGGCCAGGGCCTGGCCGTAGTCGCGCAGGGCCGCGGCGGCGGCGTTCTCCACCTGGCGGCGGGCCTCGGTGAGCTCGCGGCGCGCCGAGCCTTCCTCGGCCCTGGACCGGCTCACCCGGGCCGAACGCGCGCCGCCGTCCCACAGCTTCCAGCTGAGGCCGAGGTAGAGCGTGGTCTGCTGGGGATGGGCCAGGAAGCGGTTCTCCTCGTAAGAATGGCCCACCTGGGCCACCACGGTGGGCGCGAAGTCGCGGCTGCGGAAGGCCACCTGGCCTTCGGCGGCCTGGACCTTGGCCTCCAGGGCCTTGACGCCTGCGTTGGCCTGGGGCGCCCGGGAGCGCACCGCCGCCTCGTCCCAGGGCATGGCGGGCGGGGGGGGCAGGTTCTCCGGCAGGGAAAGCGGCGCGCCCGGGGCCTGGCCCATGGCGATGTTCAGGCTCTCCCGGGCCGAGGCCAGGGCGTTGTCCAGGGTCCGTCCCGCGTCGTCCACGGCCCGCAGGGCCACTTCCGTGCGAAGGAGGTCGTTGCGCGCCACCACGCCCTGCTCGAACAGGGACCGGGCGTCCCGGAGGTGGTCCTCCAGCGCCTGGCGCCGCTGGGCGACCACGGCGCGGCGGGCCCGGATGTTGACGGTCGTCATGTAGCGGGCCGCCGCGTCGGCCTGGGCCCGGGCGACGGCGTCCCTTCCTCCCAGGTCCACGGCCCGCTCCTTGGCGCGGGTGGCGGCGAGGGCGCTGCTGCGCCGGCCGAAGTCGTAGACCAGGTAGCTGGCGGTGAGGTGGTAGCGCCAGGAGGATTTCTGGGCCACGGGCTGGTCCAGGGAGGGCACGGTGATGGCGCCCAGGACCGGAATGGGGCCCACCGTGAAGGACTCCGTGCGCAGGGCCGCGTCCCGGTCCAGGTTCAGGTGCCCGCCCTTGAGCTCGATCTCGGGGAGGAAGGAGGCCTTCACCTCGTCCCGGTCGCCCTGGGCGCCCCGCAGGGACAGCGCGGCCAGGTCGGCCTGCATGGAGGAGGTGCCGGCCCGGCGCAGGGCCTCGGCCAAGGTCAGATGCGGCTCCGCCGCCGGGATTGGATGCGGCTCCGCCGCCGGGGTCAGATGCGGCTCCGCCGCCGGGGTCAGATGCGGCTCCGCCGCCGGGGTCGGATGCGGCTCCGCCGCCAGGATCCCCGCGGCCAGGAGGAGGAGAAGGGCGGGCCGGCTCATGACCGCACCTCCCGGGCCACGCCGCGCATCAGGCACTCCATGGCCCGGGCCACGGTGGCCCCGGCCTCCTCCCTGGGTTCGCGTCCGTGGGCGAAGTGCAGGGAGGCCTGGATCACCTCCATGGCCAGCTGGGTGAGGAACTCCGGATCCAGGGGCCGCAGGAGCCCCTGGTCCAGGGCCTCCTGCACCAGGTCCTTGAGGCGGGCCCGCTCCGCGCGGTAGATCTTCCCCAGGCTGGGCATGAACCGGGAGTCGAAGCCCCAGTCGAACTGCACCCGGTCCCGCACGAAGGTGGGCAGGGAGAAGGGCCGGTCCTGGAAGGACTCGGCGTACACCTGGGCCAGCGCCTCGATGCGGTCCAGGGGCGAGCCCCCGCGCCCGGCGAGGGCCGCGTCCGCGCGCCGGTGGAAGGCCTCGGCCCGCTGCTGCACCACCTGCTCGTACAGGTCCTGCTTGGAGGTGAAGTGCTCGTAGAGGCCCTGCATGCCGATCTCCGCCTCCGCGGCGACCTCCTGCATGGTGGCCTCGTCGAAGGGCCTGCGCCCGAAGACCCGGCCCGCGGCCTCCAGGAGCAGCTCCCGGCGCTGGTGGCGTTCCTTTTCCCGGCGTGCGTTCATGACGGAACCTCGAATCTGAATTTAGAATATGGATTCTGAATTCTCAAGAGGGAAATCATCCGGGTGAGTTCATGTCGGTTTTCGATTGTAATTAGGCGACTTAGGAATCAACGTCGCATCTGTGGCATCGCGATGTCACAGATGCAACGTTGACTGACCGCAACCTGAAACCGTGCCCATGGGCCCGGCTTCAGGCGAAGAGGTCCTCGTACCGGTCCCGGCGCGTCATGACCGTCACGTCGCCGTTCCCGTGGGCCAGGAGCCGCGGCGGCCTCGGATAGGCGTTGGCGTTGCTCGCCATGAAGTGGGAGGTATAGGCGCCGGTGTCGCGGATGAGGAGCGTGTCGCCGCGTTCGGGCCGCCGCCTCAGGCGGGTCTGGAACCTGGCCAGGAGGTCGCCCGAGAAGCAGAGGTTGCCGGCCACGAAGGTCTCGAAGGGCTCGGGGTCGTCGGGGCCCCCGAGCACGTCCCAGCGGTTGGGGAGGCCCTCCAGCATGGAGTCGGCGTGGTTCAGGACGCCCATCTCCACGGTGACCAGGTTCCGGGAACCGGCGGCCTTGCGCACGTGGGCGACGCGGCAGAGGGTGACGCCGGCGTCTTCGGCGATGGCCCGGCCGGGCTCCACCAGGAGTTCCGGGCTGTCCAGGGAGGCCAGGGCCTCCAGGGTGCCCATCGTCCCGCCGTCCACGGTCACGTCGCCCTTCAGGACGGCCTCGAGCATCCGCTCCTTGGGCCAGGGGCTGTGGTAAGCCTCGCCGTGCCAGGCGCCGTCGGCGTCCAGGCCGGCCATGGCCAGGTTCCAGCAGAAGCCGTCCCGGGCGGCGGTGCGCCGGCGCAGTTCGTCCCAGGCCGCCTCGTCCAGGTAGTTCACGGGAAAGCCCCCGCCCAGGTTCAGGATGGGGCAGGCGCCGGTGCGCCGCCGCAGGTCCCGGCCCAGCTCCACCATGCGGCCCAGCACGGCCAGGTAGGGTTCGGGCCGGGTGATCTGGGAGCCGATGTGGGTGTGGAAGCCCAGGAAGCGCACCGAGGGGTAGCTCGCCAGGTTCTCCAGGAGGGCCGGGACGTCCCCCGCGGGGATGCCGAACTTGGACCAGGGCCCGGCCGTGAAGATGTCGTCCCCCGTGACCCGCCCCAGGTCGAACCCGGAGAGCCTCAGGAGGACCCGCGCGCGCCGGCCCATGGCCCGGGCCGCGGCCTCCACCAGGGCCAGCTCCTCGGCGGAGTCGGCCACGATGAGCATGCGGGAGCCGATGGCCTCGCGGATGAGGTCGTCCTCCTTGCAGTTGCCGTTGAGGTCAAGGGTGCGCGGGTCCATGCCGGCCTGCAGGGCCATGCGGGTCTCGAAGGGGGAGGCCACGTCCGCCCCGGCGCCCTCGGCGCGGATGGCGGCGAGCAGGACGGGATGGGCGGAGGCCTTCACCGCGTACCGAACCCCGCCCCGGGGGTAGAGGTCCCGGAAGACCTGCGCGAAGGCCCGCACGTTCTCGCGGATCCGGGGCAGCCAGGTGAGGTGGAGGGGCAGGCCGAATTCGGCGATCCAGTCCCCGGCGGGCCGGCCCAGCAGTTCCGTCACTCGAAGGTTCCCTTGACCAGCACCTTGCGGGCCTTCATGAGGACCCGGCCCCGGGCGATCATCGTGTGGACCGTGAGGTCCCGGGGGTCGAGGAGCACAATGTCGGCGTCCATGCCCGGGGCCAGCTGGCCCTTGCCATGGAGCTTGAAGATGCGCGCGGGGTTGGAGGTGATGACCCGCAGGGCGGTGGCCAGGGGGACGCCCTCCTTCTGCACGGCGTCGCGCACCTCGGGGAACAGGCTCGTGACCCGGCCCACGCCCACCCCCTGGATGCGGCCGTTGGCGTCGAAGTCGGGCAGGCTGCCCTGGCCGTCGGAGGTGAAGGTGATGTGCCCGGGGTCCACCCCGGCGTCCAGCATGCGCCGCAGGCCTTCGGAGGGCTTGATCTCCCCGGCCTCCACGAAGGCCGGGACGGTGGAGGTGGTGAAGTCCACGAAGCCGCCCGACAGGGCGTAGGCAGTGCCCTCCTCGAACAGCGTGGGGTTGCGGTTGATGTGGGTGGGCAGGAACTGGCGGGCCGGGATCTCGGTCTCCAGGAGCAGCCTGCGCAGGTATTCCAGGCCGCGCCGGCCGTCGCCCAGGTGGATGTTCACCACCCCGGCCTTGCCCGAGAGGATCCCGCCCCGGCGGGTCTCCCCGGCGAGCTGCGCGAAGGCCTCGAAGGTGGGCTGGGAGGAGCGGTGGTCGCTCATCGCCACCTCGCCCACGCCGAGGATCTTCTCGATGCAGAGGAGGTCCCCCTCGATGCTGCCCGTGAGGGTGCGCACCGGCACCGCGTAGTGGCCGGTGAGGGCGTAGGTGGTGATCCCCTCGGCTTCCAGTCCCTGGGCCTTGGCCAGGAGGCCGGTCATGGTCCGGGTCACGCCGTCGGTGCCCAGGCACCCGATGATGGTGGTGACCCCGCCCAGGACGGCGTCCGAGAGGACCAGCTCAGGCGTGCGGGTGGCGGGGCCGCCCTCCCCGCCGCCGCCCATGATGTGCACGTGGCCGTCGATGAAGCCGGGCACGGCGATGAGGTTCCGGGCGTCGATGACGTCGCAGTAGCGCCTGGGGATCCGGATGTCGGGATGCATGCGCAGGATCTTCCCGCCGCCGGCGAGCAGGTCGCACCGGCCTTCGGGGGAAGGGGAATGGATTTCGGCGTTCTTGATGAGGAGCATGCGGCGACTCCAGGGTCCGGCTAAAGGACGCGCCAGACCGGAAGGGTACCATCGGGCAGGGCCAGGGTGCGGAAATCCTGGTAGCTATAGAGCCCGTAGAGGAGGCAGGGTTCGAGGATCCCGATGGCGCTGCGCGCCAGGGGCTGGTCCAGGGGCACCAGGAGGGACCCCTCGGGGAAGGTGCGGCCGGCGGCGGGGTCGCGGGCGACGATCTGGCGGTTCTCGTAGCGGCCGTAAAGGTCGTCGTAGCCCGCCTCCACCCTGAGGAGCCGGCAGCGCTCGGCCTGGAGGGGGGCGGAGCCGGCCCGGGCGTACCGGATCCCGTGGCGGTCCAGGAGCGCCTTGAAGGTCTCCGCCGCCGCGGCGTCGATGACGTAGGCCCGGGGCGTGGGGACGCTCCCCTTCACCACCAGGTCGGTCATGAGGCCGGGGGAGGGGATCTCCAGCACCTTGCCGGTGGCGCGCTCCGTCACCTTCACGACGGGGTTCCCGCCGTCGAGCCTGGCCCAGAAGAAGTTCGTGGGCAGGTAGGCGGGGAGGGGCTCCCTGCGGGCGGCTTCGCACAGGGCCTCCACCTTCCGCCGGGAGGCGGCGGTGCCCAGGAGGTGCCGGTAGAGCCGGGTGTAGGCGTCGGCCCGGGCCGGCAGGTCCTGGGGCGCGCCGGGCTGGCGCCGGGTGCCCGCCTCGATGATGAAGGAGAGGATGCCCATGCTGCCCAGGCTGTTGCGGCCGTCGTCCACCTCGGTGGTGGAGGGGCGGATCTCGTCCAGGGGCGGAAGGCCGCCCACGGTGTAGCGCGTGTAGGCGTAGCCGGCCTTCGCCATGACGGGGCGGGCGGATTCCACCCGGGCCAGGGCCTCCTTGCGAAGCGCCGCGGGGATCCAGGGCGCGTTGAGGCCGTCCATGGTGATGAGCGGCCAGCAATCCCAGCCCTTGGCGTCCCAGTCCTTGCCGTCCCGGGTGAATTCGTGGCTGTCCACGGCCAGATGGGGGAGGATGCGCCGCGCCACGGCGTGGAGGGCGCGGGTCTCGGGCTGCAGGAGACGGATGTGGTCGCGGTTCAGGTCGGCCAGGGCGCCGTTGGTGCGCCGCCCGGCCTCGGCCCCGTCGGGGTTCACCATGGGCATCAGGTAGAGGTCCACGTCCTCGGGCAGGAGCGCGGGCTTGTCGGCGATGGCCCGGATGAGGCAGAGCTGGGCGTCCTTGCCGGAAATCTCGTTGCCGTGCTGCTGGGCGTAGAAGAAGGCCTTGAACCGCGCCTTGGCGCCGCCGCGGTTCAGGCGCACAAGGCGGATGGCGCGGCCCTCGACGCTGCGGCCCTCCTCGGTGACGGTGATGAAGCCGGGCCTGGCCACCTTCTCCAGGAAGGCCTCCATGTCCGCGTAGGAGATGGTGGCTTTCAGGCGGAGGGGATCGGCGGGAATCCGCGGCTCCCCGGGAGCGGCCATGAGGGTCGAGGCGAGGAGGAACGGGAGGATGCTCATGTCAGGGCTTCACCTTCCGGGTGGCCAGGTCGATGGTGCCGCCCTTGCGGAGGTAGTGGAGCGTCAGGCCCGTGAATCCGCCGTTCTTCAGGTGCATGCCCCGGGAGTCGAAGACCAGGACGCCGCTGGCGCCCTGCACCGTGCCCACACCGTTGCGCACCACCAGGGCGGTGGTCTCGTCCACGCCGATGGAAAGGACGCCCGGGAAGGTCATGCCGATGCTGAGCAGGCGGTTCTCGCGGCCCCGCTTGATGAAGTGCTGGTCGATGACCACGTCGGGCGGCAGGAACCCCATGCCCTCCCGGGTGACGTAGGCGTTGGGCCCCATCTCGCGCAGCTCCAGCTTGCCGAAGACGTCCTCGCCCACCAGCATGATCTTCGACATGATGGCGGCGCCCGCGCTGGTGCCGCCCACGACGGCGCCGGCCTGGTACTTGTCCTTGATGAGCTTGTGCAGCGGCGTCCCCACGATCTTGTCACCCACCAGCGCCTGGTCCCCCCCGGAGAACCAGAACCCGGTGCACCGCGCGGCGGCCTCGAGCATGGCCGGGGCGGAGGAATCCTCGCGCTTGCGCACGTCCAGGGGCACCAGGGTGATGCCGTGGGGGGGCAGTGTCTCGTTCCAGTCCTTGAGCTCGCCCTCGGGGTCCGAGGTGGCGGTGGGGATGATGCCGATGACGCCGCCCCGGCCCCCGGCTCCCTTCAGGAAGGCGTCCATGATGTCGGGGGTGGTGCCGTGGCCGCCCACGATGACGAGGGTGCCCTTGGGGGGAGTTGCGGCCAGCAGGCAGGAGCAGAGGAGGAAAGCAAGGAACCGGGGCATAGGAATCCTACGGGACAGAGCAGGAATGCCGGGCCCGAAGGCCCGGTTCTCCAGCATTGGATGGTACCGCCGTCAAATTAGAAGTTGAAGCGCACGCCGAACCGGAGGCGTCGACCCGCATCGACGGTGTCGGGATACTTGTAGTAGCCGTAGAGGGTGCCGCCTGTCGTGCTGTTGCTCCCGTTCACTCGGGTGGTATACGCGGTAACGGCCTGTCGATTAAGCACGTTGAGAACCTCCCCGAAGACCTCCACATTGGCCTTCTTGGAAAGGTTGAATATCTGGGTGAGGCGCATGTCCAGGAGGGTGCGGCTCGGATAGGTCTCACTGCCCAGGGCCTGGGTATTGACCACGTAACGCGTGCCGTCCTGGCTTGTGGTGCGATAGGTGGGGGTCCAGTGCTCGCCGCTGAGGTAGGTGAAGATGGCGGAGATGCGCATGTTCCAGGGCAGGGTGTAGAGGCCGCGGGCCTTGAACTCGTGTTCGTTCACGCCCGGCAGGTTGCCGTCGGAGTTGGTCTGAAGGTTGCGGTTGTAGAAGACCTTGTCGTAGCTGTCGGCGCGCTGGATGTTGCCCTTGAGGGTCGCGTGGGTATAGGTGGCGCTGAAATTCCAGTTGTTCTCCAGCTTCCGCTCGATGCCGATGGTGGCCGAGGTGTACTTGCGCTTGGCTTCGGGGGTGTTGGTGACGACGTAATTGTGTTCATTGCCCTGGAGGCCCGTCTCCCATATCTGGATGCTGGTCTGGTGGAGCGGGTCGAAGTAGCTCTCGTAGGCGCCGTCGGGGTCCGCGGCCAGGTCCTTGCGCACCAGACTGTCTTTGAAGTCGCGCATGACGTAGGAAGCGCTGACGCTCCAGGGGCCCTTGAACTTGTGGTCAATGGAAAAAGTGGTCTCTTCCGTGTAGGGCTGCTTGGCGTTGGAGTCCACCGTCGTCAGGTCGTTGATCCGCCGGTACTCATAGTTGGTCTCGGTGCCGGGGGTGAAGTCGGGCCAAGTGGCGGGGTTCTTGGGGTCGATGTAGTCGTAGTTGCCCCAGTTGTAGTAGACCTTCTCGGGGATGGCAGACTGGATGCTGCGGTCGATGAAGTAGGTGGAGTAGCCTGCGTAGTATTTGCCCCAGTGCCCCTTGAGCATGGTCGCCTGGTCCTCGGTGAGGGCGAAGGCGAACCCGAAGCGCGGCGCCACGGTGCTCTTGTTCCAGACGTTCTCGCCGCCGTAGAAGCGGGCCTTGAACTGCTCGAAGCGCAGCCCAGGGGTCAGGGTGAGGCGCTGGTTCACCTGCCATGTATCCTGGGCGAAGATCGCCAAGCGGTCTGTGCGCTGGCGCACATTCCAGCCGCCGCCAGTGATCATGTAATCCGTATAGACGCCGCCCTCATCCACGCCGGCGTTGAGATTGTTGTTGCCGGGGTAGCGCTGCAGTTCTTCATCGGAGGCCTGCTCGCGCTCGATGCCAAAACGGAAAGCGTGACTGTCGGCGGAGGAAAGCAGTCCGCTCTTGAACAGGTCGAAGGTGGCCAGCACGGACGCGCGGCCGCGATAGTTGAATTCCTCGTTCTGGGAGTTCCGGTAGTACTCCTTGCCTTCGAAAAGATCGGCTGTGTCCAGAGGCTCGGCGTTGCCGCCGTAGCCGGGCATGTCGTAGCGTCCACCATAGCCGAACGCCTTGAGGGTGAAGACCTTGTCCTGGCCGATCGTCTGCGTCCAGGTGAGGCTGTAGGAGTGGTTGGGAGCGCTTTCCTTCTGGGTGGCCTCGGGCATGGTGGTGTAGTCGATGCCCCGGCGGTCGCGGCCCACGTAGTCGTGCTCGGCCAGGAACTCCAAGGTGCTGGTGGCGGTGGGAGCCCAGGTGAGCTTGGCCAAGGCCATGACCTTCTGGTTTCGCTGGGTCAGGGGAGCGCCGGTGGGGGAGTCATCCTCCTGGGTTCGTTCGGCTGACGCAAAGTACCAGAGCTTGTCCTTGATGATGGGGCCGCCCAGGCTGAATGCGGCATCCCAGTTCTTGCTGGGAAGGATATCCTTCTGCCACTCTTCGAGCATGGGGTGGTCGGCCTTGACCCTGGCCTGCCACTTGGAGTCGGAGAACTGGTAGCTGATGCTCCCCTCGTGAGTATTGCCGCCGCGCTTGACCAGGCCGTTGACGAAGCCGCCCATGAAGCCGCCGAATTCGGCGTTGGCGCCCAGGCCCGCCACCTGTACCTCGGAGAACCAGTCAATGTTGGGGTAGATCCACACCGAGCCGCCGGAAGGGTTGCTGATGTTCATGCCGTCCATCATGTAGGCGTTCTCGCCCGAGTAGCCACCCCAGGCCCGGTTGGAGTTCACGCCGGGCGTGAGGTCCATGACGGCGTTGATGGAGCGTTCCACCGGCAGCGTGGCGAGGGCCGTGGTGTCGTAGTTTTGGGTTTGGGTCACGGTTGCGTCGTCGACCCTGGCGGCGGTGGCCACCACTTCCACGATGGCCGTGGCGGCGGAAGCGGGGAACGTCCAGTTCACCGTCTCGGTGCGGCCCAGTTCGAGGACGGCATTCTGCGAGAGGGTGGGCATTCCCTTGGCCGAAACCGAAATCCTGAAGATGCCCGGGGGCACAGCCGAGAAACGGTAGGAGCCGTTGGCGGAACTGGTCGCGGTGCGCTCGCCGCCGATCATGGAGGACGAAGTGATGCGAACCACGGCCCCGGCCACGGGGCGGCCCGCGGAGTCCTTGACCACGCCGGTGAGGGCGGAACTGGTCTGGGCCGTCAGGCTGGTGGGGACGGCCACGAGTGCGAATGCGAAAAGGGTAAGGGACCCACGGGATCTCGGCACAGAGCCTCCTTTTGGCTGTTGATTGGTGACTGAAAGATTAATTTCTCTTCTTGTGAAATCAAGAAAAAAAGTTACATGATTTTGGAATTCGGTTACAAATTTTTAACATAACTAATTTCAATGTTTACTAATGAGAACGAGACTTGGTATTTCTTTTTTCTGGGAGGGGTCTTTCACCAGGCTGTTCCGCTGTAAAAAAAACTTCAACTTCAGGGCCGGATCACCCGTGGGCGCCGGTCCCCGTCACCTCGGGCGCCTGGGCGCGGTGGTCCGCGAACCACTCCGAGAGGGCCTGGACCTTGGCGAAGACGGCCTCGGGGCGGGTGCCGTCCCGCCATGGGAGGAGCTGGCCGTCCAGCTTCAGCACCGCGCCGTGGGCCACCACCGCGTCCACCTCCGAGCCGTCCGCGGCCCAGAGGAGGTTCTCCGTGACGTTGTCCAGGCGCGTGGGCACCAGGTTGGGCCGGGCCAGGTCCATCAGGACCCAGTCCGCCTGGCGCCCCGGGGCCAGCTCGCCCTGGTTGAGGCGCAGGATCCGGCTGGGCGCCACGGTGATCATCTCCAGCAGCTGCTGGGAGGGCAGGAGGGTGGCGTCCTGGTGCAGGGCCTTCTGGTACTGGGAGGCCAGGCGCGCCGCGGCCAGGATGTTCTGGTTGTCGGCGGAGCCCGAGCCGTCGGTGGAGATCGCCACGGGCACGCCGGCGCGGAGCATGTCCATGAGGGGCGGCATGCCCGAGCCCAGGATGGTGTTGGCCAGCGGGTTGTGCACCACCGCGGCGCCGCTGCGGGCGATGAGATCCACGTCCCGGGGGCCGCAGTTCACCTGGTGGGCCAGGACGGTGCCTTCGTCCAGGATGCCGATCTCCTGGAAGTACGCCACGGGCGTCAGCCCGGGCTCGATGGATTCGGTGAACCACTTCGTGGTGCGCGGCTCCTCGGAGCTGTGGATGTGGAAGAGGGTCCCGTGCTCCCGGGCCCAGGCCTTCTGGGGCACCAGCACGGCGCGGCTGTTGGAGAAGCACTGGTCGGGGCCGGGCACGAAGCGCGTGCGGCGGCACCGGGCCTGGATCTCCAGGGCCCTCTCCAGGCGCGCGACGGCGTCGCCCGGCTTGTCCAGGAGCTCTTTCGCGTAGAACCGGTCCTGCCCGCCCACCGCCACGATCATGGTGGTGCCCGCGGCCTCGTTGGCCTCGGCGATGTCCTCCAGGTGGAACTTGTTCCAGTTGCAGTGGTGGACCATGGAGGCGGTGATGCCGTAGTGGACGTCGCAGAGGCGCGCCATGCGGTAGGTGGCGGCCTGGGGCGTGCAGCCCAGGCGTTCGCGCAGCTCGTCGCGGCGGGCGTTGAGGAAGCCCGTGAAGGGGTTGACGGCGTGGTCGAGCCAGGCGGTGAGGGGCTCGTCCCGGGCGATGCCGATGAGGGGCTGCTCGTGGTCGTGGCCGTGGGCCTTCACGAAGGCGGGGAGCAGGACCATGTCCTGCATGGGGATGGGATCGCCGGAAGGCACCTCCCGCCGGGTGCGCAGGACGCGCAGCCGCGTGCCCCAGGTTTCCGCCAGGCGCCGGCCCACGGCGGCGTCGTAGGGCCCCGCCTCGACGATCTCCCCGTCCCGGGCGAGGACGTAGCCGTCCTGGATGCGCCGGGTCCGGTCCGGTGCGGCCAGGGGGAGCATGAACCGGCAACGGCAGACGAGGAGGTCGGGTTCGCTCATGGGGGCTCCTGGGGTGTGACGGCCATCATTTTCCGGAAGGCCACATCCACGTTATTGATGGTAATGTTGATGTTGGGTCTTCGTCTGGCGGGTGGGGCAGGGCTGGTTCGATTCGGGCTGAAAATATTTTGACACGATGGTCTCTTTTTTGTTTATCCTCACTTGCATACCGCATCCAGTGACTCTTTCTCTTCCACCCCAGCCTTGAAGCGACCTCTCGGTCATAATTTAGGCAAAGCCAGTGGGTTGGTGAAATTATCAATTCATACGGCGACTTGCCCGAAGGGCGGGACTCGCCTGCAAGTGGCCGCACCGAACGTCAGCCTGTGTGGGATCACCAATGCCGAACGCGCCATCCGAGACACCGCGGCTAGTCATCAAGGGGGTGAGCAAGATCTACCCCTCGGTCATCGCCAACGACAACGTCGACCTGACGATCATGCCCGGCGAGATCCGGGCGGTGCTGGGCGAGAACGGGGCCGGCAAGTCCACGTTGATGAAGATCATCTACGGCGTGACCCACCCGGACAAGGGCGAGATCCTCTGGGAGGGCAGCCCGGTGACGGTGCAGAACCCCGCCCACGCCCGGGAACTGGGCATCGGGATGGTGTTCCAGCACTTCTCCCTGTTCGAGACGCTCACCGTGGCCCAGAACGTGGCCCTGGCCGTGCCGGGGCGGCTCGACCTGGCCGGGCTCTCCCGGCGCATCGAGGAGATCTCCGGGAAGTACGGGCTGCCGGTGGACCCGCGCAGGCTCGTGCACGCGCTGAGCGTCGGCGAACGCCAGCGGGTGGAGATCATCCGCTGCCTCCTGCAGAACCCCCGCCTGCTCATCCTGGACGAGCCCACCTCCGTGCTGACGCCCCAGGCGGTGCGCAAGCTTTTCGAGACGCTGCGCCAGCTGGCCTCGGAAGGGGTGAGCATCCTCTACATCAGCCACAAGCTCGACGAGATCCAGGAGCTGTGCCACACCGCCACGGTGCTGCGTAACGGCCGGGTCACGGGCCACTGCACCCCCTCCCAGGAGACCCCGAAGACCATGGCCCGCCTGATGATCGGCGAGGACCTGCCCACCTTCCACCACGGGGAGCCCGAGGAGGGCCGGGAGGTGCGCCTGCGCATCGACGGCCTCTCGGTCAAGTCGGAGGACCCCTTCGGCGTGGACCTCGAGGACGTGTCCCTGGAAGTGCGCAGCGGCGAGATCGTGGGCATCGCGGGCGTCTCGGGCAACGGCCAGCAGGAGCTGCTGCGGGCCATCTCGGGCGAGGAGCCGGTGCCAGACAAGCGCTGGATCCACGTCTGCGGCGTGCCCGCGGGCCGCATGAACGCGTCCCGGCGCCGGGCCCTGGGCATGTGCTTCGTGCCCGAGGAGCGCCTGGGGCGTGGGGCCGTGCCGCGGCTTTCCCTCACGGACAACGTGCTGCTCACCGCCTTCCGCCGGAAGATGGTGCGCTTCGGCATGATCCGCCGGAAGGCGGCCAAGACCTTCGCGGACGACTGCATCCGGCTTTTCGACGTGAAGTGCGGCGGCGCGGCCAGCGAAGCCAAGTCCCTTTCGGGCGGCAACCTCCAGAAATTCATCGTGGGCCGCGAGATCCTCCAGGAGCCCAAGGTCCTGGTGCTGGCGCAGCCCACCTGGGGCGTCGACGTGGGGGCGGCCTCCTTCATCCGGCAGCAGCTGCTCTGCCTCCGGGAGAAGGGCACGGCCGTGCTGGTGATCTCCGAGGAGCTGGACGAGCTGTTCGAGATCTGCGACCGCCTCGTGGTGATCGCCAAGGGCCGCCTTTCGCCCTCCAAGGCCACCTCGGAGACCGGGGTGGAGGAAGTGGGCGTCTGGATGAGCGGAATGTGGCCCGGGGCGGAACCGGCCAAGGATGAGGCTCCCCATGTGGCTTAAGTTCGAACAGCGTCCCGAACCCTCCAGGCTCATGCGCTACCTGTCCCCGCTCCTGGCGGTGGGACTGATGGTGGCCTCGGGCATGCTCCTCTTCCACCTCCTGGGCAAGAGCCCCGCGGAGGGGTTCAAGGTCTTCTTCCTCAATCCCGTCCAGGACAAGTACGGGGTCGCCGAGCTGTTCCTGAAGGCCACGCCGCTCATCCTCTGCGCGGTGGGGCTGGCGGTGGGGTTCCGCGGCAACATCTGGAACATCGGCGCCGAAGGCCAGCTGCTCATCGGCGCCCTGGCCGGGGGCGGGCTGGCCCTCCACTTCCACGACACCAACAGCATGCTGCTGCTTCCGGCCATGATCGTCGCCGGGGCCCTGGGCGGCATGTTCTGGGCCGCCATTCCGGCCTGGCTGCGCACGCGGTTCAACGCCAACGAGATCCTCACGAGCCTGATGCTGGTCTACATCGCAGAGCTGATCGTGTCCTGGCTGGTGCACGGCCCCTGGATGGATCCCGACGGATTCAACTTCCCCCAGACCAGGCTCTTCCAGGCCAAGGCCACCATGCCCATCCTGGTGCAGGGCACCCGCGTCAACGCCGGGCTCTTCATCGCCCTGGGCGCGCTGATCGCGGGCTGGATCTTCATGAACCGGAGCTTCATGGGCTACCAGATGAAGGTCGCGGGCCAGGCGGAGAACGCCGGGCGCTACGCGGGCTTCTCGGCGCGGCGCACGGTGTGGATCGGCATGCTGGTGGGCGGCGCCATGGCCGGCATCGCGGGCGTGGCCGAGATCTCGGGCCCCGTGGGGCAGATCACCGAGCACATCTCGCCCGGCTACGGCTTCGCGGCCATGATCGTGGCCTTCGTGGGCCGCCTCGACCCCGTCGGCATCTTCTTCTCGGGGCTCCTCATGGCCCTCCTCTACCTGGGCGGGGAGCAGGCCCAGCAGTACCTGGCCCTCCCCTACTCCATCTCGAAGGTGTTCCAGGGCCTGCTGCTGTTCTTCCTGCTCTGTTCGGACGTCTTCATCACCCACCGCATCCGCTGGAAGAAGTAGGAGATAGTCATGCAGCCGAGTCTCCTTTCCGCCATCCTGTTCGCCACCATCGTGGCGGGGACGCCCCTGATCATCGCCGCCGTGGGCGAACTGGTCACCGAGAAGTCCGGCGTCCTGAACCTGGGCACCGAAGGCATCATGTCCATGGGAGCCGTGGCCGCCTTCGCCGTGACGGTGCACACCGGCAGCCCGGTCCTGGGCATCCTGGCCGGGATGACGGCGGGCATGGCCATGGGCCTCGTGTTCGCCGTGGCCGCCCTCACGTTCATGGCCAACCAGGTCGCCTCCGGGCTGGCGCTCTCCATCTTCGGGGTGGGGCTTTCGGCCTTCATCGGCAAGCCCTACGAGTCCCAGGCCCTGCCCAGCGTCGCCACCTGGAACGTGCCCGGCCTGCACAAGCTGCCGCTGGTGGGCCACGCCTTCTTCGAGCACCAGGGCCTGGTGTACTTCTCCTGGGCGCTCCTGGCCGCGGTGGCCTGGTTCCTTTACCGCAGCCGCCTGGGCCTGGTGCTCCGGGCCGTGGGCGAGGCGCCCGTGGCCGCCCATTCGGTCGGATACAACGTGGTGCGCATCCGCTACATGGCGGTTCTCTTCGGCGGGGCCATGGCGGGCGTCGCCGGCGCGTTCCTTTCCGTTTTCCACACGCCGCTCTGGGTGGAGGGCATGGTGGCCGGCCGGGGCTGGATCGCGCTGGCGCTGGTGGTGTTCGCCACCTGGCGGCCCGCCCGGGTCATGGTGGGCGCCTACCTTTTCGGCGGCTGCATGATCACCCAGATGTTCGTCCAGGGTTCGGGCATGCACCTGAACATCCCGTCCCAGTTCCTTTCCGCCCTGCCCTACGCGGCCACGATCATCGTGCTGGTCATCATCTCCCACAACAAGGCCACGATCCGTCTCAATTCCCCCGCTTCGCTGGGCCAGCCCTTCAGCCCCGAGGCCTGAATCCCCTTTTTCCCACCCCAATCCTTCTGGAGGAATCCCATGAATTCCCGGAAAAACGTCGTGACCACCCTGGGCGGCCTGATCGCAGCCTCCGTCCTCTCCGCCGCCGCGCCCACCCAGGTGGGCTTCGTCTACGTCAGCCCCGTCGGGGACGCGGGCTGGACCTTCCAGCACGACATCGGCCGCAAGGAGATGGAGAAGGCCATGGGCGGCCAGGTCACCACGAAGTTCGTGGAGAACGTACCCGAAGGCGCCGACGCCGAGCGCGTGATCCGCGGCCTCGTCACGGGCGGATCCAAGATCGTCTTCACGACCTCCTTCGGCTACATGAACCCCACCGAGAAGGTCGCCAGGGCCTTCCCCGACAAGTTCTTCTTCCACTCCACGGGCTACAAGACCGGCCCGAACATGGGCATCTACAACGCCCGGTTCTATGAAGGCCGCTACCTGTGCGGCGTCATCGCCGGCAAGATGACCAAGTCGAACATCGCGGGCTACGTCGGCGCCTTCCCCATTCCCGAGGTGATGCAGGGCATCAACGCCTTCACCCAGGGCATGCGCAGCGTCAATCCCAAGGCCGAAGTGCGCGTCATCTGGGTGAACTCCTGGTTCGATCCCGGCAAGGAGCGCGAAGCCGCCCTGACCCTGATCTCCCAGGGCGCCGACATGGTCACCCACCACACCGATTCCACCGCCATCGTCCAGGCCGCGGAGGAGAAGCACAAGGAGAACAAGAACCTCTACGCCTTCTCCTACCACTCCGACATGAGCAAGTACGGCCCCACCGCCCAGCTCACCGGCACCACGCACCACTGGGGCGCCTTCTACACCAGGACCGTCAAGGAAGTCCTGGCCGGCACCTGGAAGGGCACCAACGTCTGGGGCGGCTTCAAGGAGGGCATGATCAAGCTGGCCCCCCTCAACAAGGCCATTCCCGCCAACGTCAAGGCCATGGTCGAGAAGGAGCAGAAGGCGATCGAGACCGGCAAGCATCACCCCTTCGCCGGCCCCGTCGTCGCCCAGGACGGCCAGGTCAAGGTCCCCAAGGGCAGGAACATGACCGACGCGGAACTGGGCGCCATGGACTACTACGTCCAGGGCGTGGCGTCCACGCTGCCCAAGAAGTAGCCGCTTCGCTCCGCGGGTTCCGGCGGGCGCCGGGGGGGATTGGCCTCCCGGCGCCCGCTGGGCCATACTGGAGCCTGAAGATGAGTTTCAGGCGCAGGATCCATGGAGGTGCACGTGATCGGGGCTTCTACCATTCGGAAGGAGGGCCGGGGCAAGGTCATGGGCTCGGCCGCGTACGCGGATGACGTGGACCTGCCGGGATGCCTGCTGGGCATGACGGTCCGCTCCCGGTGCGCCCGGGGCGTGCTCAAGGGCATCACCTTCCTGGAGGGGGTCCCCTGGGACGAGATCACGGTGGTGACCGCCGCGGACATCCCCGGGAAGAACTTCGTGGCGGGCCACGTGGACGACCAGCCCTTCCTGGTGCCGGTGGGCGGCGCCATCGCCCACGCCGAGCAGCCCGTCCTCCTCCTGGCGCACGCGGACCGGGCCGTGGCGGAGAAGGCCCGGCGCCTGGTGCGGCTGGACGTGGAGGAGCTCCCGCCCCTGCTCGACATCGAGGAGGCCCTGGCCTGCGTCCGGGTCATCCACGGCGAGCGGAACGTCCTCAAGGAGATCCGCATCGCCAAGGGCGACCCGGAGCCGGTCTTCGCCGCGGCGGCCCACGTGGTCGAGGGGGTCTACCGCACCGGCGCGCAGGAGCAGCTCTACCTGGAGCCCAACGTCATGATCGGCACCGTCGAGCACGGCCCCGCCGGCCTGGAGGTGACGGTGTCGGGCTCCCTGCAGTGCCCCTACTACGTTCACGACGCCATGAAGCAGCTCTTCGGGATTCCCGGCGAACGGGTGCGGGTGGTGGCCCTGGAGATGGGCGGCGCCTTCGGCGGGAAGGAGGACTATCCCTCGGTCATCGCTGGCCACGCCGCGCTGCTGGCCCTCAAGAGCGGCCGTCCCGTGAAGATCGCCTACGACCGCGAGGAGGACATGGCCGCCACCACCAAGCGCCACCCGTCCCGCACCCGCATCCGGTCCGCCTTCGACGCCCAGGGCCGGCTCCTGGCCCTGGACATCGACTTCGCCCTGGACGGCGGCGCCTTCACCACCCTCTCGCCGGTGGTGCTGAGCCGGGGCGCCCTGCACGCCGCGGGGGTCTACCGCTGCCCCGACGTGCGGATCCTGGCCCGGGCCGTGGCAACCAACACGCCGCCCTGCGGCGCCTTCCGGGGCTTCGGCGCCCCCCAGAGCCTGTTCGCCATCGAGCGGCACATGGACGTCTGCGCGCGCCGCATGGGGATGGATCCCGTGGAGCTCCGGCGGCTGAACGTCCTCCGCCAGGGCGACACCATGGCCACCGGCCAGGTCATGCGCGAGGACCCGGGCCTGGAGGGCCTCATGGACCGCGCCATGGCGGCCATCGACTACCGGGCGCTGCAGAAGGCCTACGCCGTGCGGAACGCCTGGGACGACCCCGTCAAGCGGGGCGTGGGGCTCTCCGTGTTCATGCACGGCTGCGGCTTCACGGGAAGCGGCGAGGCCACCATGGCCTCCGTCGCCGGCGTGGAGGGGCGGCCGGACGGCACCGTGGCGGTGCTCGCGGCCTCCACGGAGATGGGCCAGGGCAAGAACACCGTCTTCTGCCAGATCGTCGCCGAGACCCTGGGCCTGCCGGTGGACATGGTGGACATGGCCGAGGTGGACACGAAGTACGTGCCCAACAGCGGCCCCACCGTCGCCTCCCGCAGCACCATGGTGGTCGGGCGCATCCTGGAGGACGCCGCGCGGGGCCTGCGCCTGGCCCTGGTGCAGGGCGGGTTCCTGGCCGAGCCCTACGACCCGGAGGCGTTCCGGGAGGCCATGCGGGCCGCGCACCTGAAGCTGGGCTCGCTGAAGACCTACGGCCAGTACCGCGCCAACCCGGGCTTCGCCTGGGACGACAAGACCTACCGGGGCGACGCCTATCCCAACTTCTCCTGGGCCTGCTACGCGGCCGCGGTGGCGGTGGACCTGGTCACCTTCGAGGTGAAGGTCGAGGATTTCGCCACGGTGCAGGAGGTGGGCCGCGTGGTGAACCCCACGCTGGCCGCGGGGCAGATCCAGGGCGGCGTGGCCCAGGGCATCGGCTGGGGCCTCTGGGAGGAGGTCACTTTCCGGGAAGGGCGCATGGCCAACAACCAGCTCACCAACTACATCATCCCCACCGCCGCGGACCTGCCGCACATCCGGGTGGAGTTCCTGGAGGGGGGAAGCCCCTTCGGCCCCGGCGGCGCCAAGGGGATCGGGGAGCTGCCCATGGACGGCCCGGCCCCGGCCCTCCTCAACGCCCTGCGGGACGCCCTGGGCGACCTGCGCCTGGACGAGGTGCCCATGACCCCCGAACGGATCCTGAACCGCCTGGAGGAGGCCCGCCATGCCTGAGACCATCACGCTCACCCTTCAGGTCAACGGCGCGCGCCGCACGGTGGACACCCATCCCATGGCCCGGCTCCTGGACGTCCTGCGGGACGGCTTGCGCCTGACCGGCACGAAGGAGGGCTGCGGGGAAGGGGAGTGCGGCGCCTGCTCCGTCCTGCTCAACGGCCGGGTGGTCAACAGCTGCCTCGTTCCCGCCCTGCAGGCCCAGGACGGCGTGGTGGTCACCGTCGAGGGCCTGGCCGAGGGGGAGGCCCTCTCGCCCATCCAGGACGCCTTCCTGGTCCACAACGCCGCCCAGTGCGGCTTCTGCACCCCGGGGATGCTCATCGCCGCCGACGACCTGCTGCGGCGCTGCCCCAACCCCGACAAGGAACAGGTGCAGGCGGGCCTCGCGGGCAACCTCTGCCGCTGCACCGGGTACTCCAAGATCGTGGACGCGGTGCGGTCCGTGGCCCGGCAGGGGGAGGTCCGATGAGAGCCTTCCTGCCCGACTACGCCATCCAGGCTCCAGGCACGCTGGACGAGGCCCTGCGAATGCTGGCGGCCGAACCCGGCGCCTGGACCCCCATCGCCGGCGGCACCGACCTCATGGTGCTGTTCAACGCGGGCCGGCTTCCGGGGCGCAGGCTCCTGGACCTCTCCCGGATCTACGAGCTCCGCGGCATCGAGGACGACCCGTCGCGGCTCTCGCTGGGGTCCCTGATCACCTACACCGAGCTGCTCGAGCAGCGCGCCGTGCACCAGTTCTTCCCCAACCTCGTCAAGAGCGCCCGGGCCACGGGCGCCCTGGCGATCCAGAACCGCGGGACCCTGGGGGGCAACATCGTCAACGCCAGCCCCGCCGCCGACACGCCCCCGAGCCTCCTGGCCTACGGCGCCGAGGTGCAGCTGGTGTCCGCGCGGGGTTCCCGCTGGGTCGCCTACGACGCCTTCCACCAGGGCTACAAGAAGATGGATCTGGCTCCCGACGAGCTGGTGGCGCGCATCCGCCTGCCCAAGCCCCAGGGCCTGGGCTTCCACTTCTACCGGAAGGTGGGCACCCGCCAGGCCCAGGCCATTTCGAAGGTCTGCCTCGCCGCCTATGCCCGCATCCAGGACCGGGTCGTGACGGAGCTGCGGGTGGGCCTGGGATCGGTGGCTCCCGTGCCCCTGCGGGCGCGGCGCGCCGAGGCCGCGGTGGTGGGCCGCGCGCTGGACGCGCTTCCCATCGAGGAGGCCCGCCGGGCGGTGCTGGAGGACATCTCCCCCATCGACGACATCCGCGCCTCCGCCCACTACCGGCAGGTGGTCACGGGCAACGTCCTGGCGCAGATGCTGAAGGAGCTGGGCGCGGCGCGCACGGCCTGACCGTCACGCCCCGGCGCCGTCCAGCCGGTCCATGAGGGCCGTGAGGTCCTCCCGGGTGGTAAGGGGGTTGATGAGCGTCGTGCGCAGCCAGGTGCGGCCCCGGAGCTGCGTCTTGACCAAATGGAAGGAGCCTTCGCGGACGACGGCGTCCCGCGCCGCGGACTGGCGCGCTTCGCCGCCCGGGGCGCGGAAGCAGACGATGTTGCCCTCGGGGCGCACCGCCAGCTCCCAGCCGGGCCTGTCCTGGATGGCCTCGGCGAACCAGGAGGCCAGGTCCACGCGCGATTCCAGGTACCGGGCGAAGTAGTCGGTTCCGAGCGCCTGGAGGGCCACGTAGAGGTCCAGGCTCAGGAAGCGCTTGGTGCATTCGAGGGTGCGGTGGGCGAGGTTGTACCACTCCTGGCGGGCGCTCCGGTCGAAGAGGTACGAGGCCTGCTGGCTGAACGTCTCGAAGGAGTGGCCTTCGTCCCTGAAGAGCACGGCCGTGGCGAGGGAAGGCATCATCAGCATCTTGTGGGCGTCGATGACCACGCTGTGGGCCCGCCCGATGCCCGCGAGGCGCGGGCGGAGCCGGTCGGAGACCAGGAACGCGCCGCTGTGGGCGCCGTCCACATGGAACCAGATCCCCCGCGCCTCGCAGAGGCCCGCGAGGTCCTCCAGCGGGTCGATGGCCCCGGTGGCGGTGGACCCCGCGCTGCCCACCACCGCGAGGACCCTGCGGCCCCGGGCCTGGGCGTCGTCCAGGGCCGCTTCCAGGGCCTCCGCGCGCATGCGGAAGCGCTCGTCGGTGGGCACCGCGATGACGTTGCGCCCGCCCAGGCCCAGCACCTGGGCCGAACGGCGCACGGAGTAGTGGGTCTGGTCCGAGGCCAGCAGGCACAGGTCCATGGGCGCGTGGTACCCCTCCTCCCACACGTCGTGGGGCAGGGTGGCCTGGCGCGCCGCCAGCAGCGCCGTCAGGTTGCCGGCGCTGCCGCCGTGGGTGAGGACGCCCCCCGCCCGGGCCGGGTCGTAGCCCGCCAGGGCCGCGAACCACGTCACGAGGCTGCGTTCCATGGCCGTGGACACGGGCCCCATCTCGTAGACGGCGGTCCCGTTGTTCAGGAGGTCCCCCACCATGCCCAGGATGGCGGCCAGGGGCAGGGGCGCCGAACATTGATGGCCCACGTAGCGCGGGTGCTGCAGGTGGTGGGATTCCTTGAGCACCCGCCCGATGACCTCCAGGGGATCGGCTCCGCCCCCGGGGGTGAAGTCCGCGGGCCAGGCCCGGAGGGATTCCTGGGGTTCGCGCCAGGGCAGCACCGGCGGCGTGCGGCCCTGGACCTGGGCGAGGTGGTCGGCCAGGGCGTCCACGGCGCGGTGGCCGAGCGACCGGAAGGCCTCGGGATCATAGGGAACCTTGAGATCGGAAGGATCGTAGGAATCGCAGGGGTTGTGAGCCATGGGTCCATCCTGCCACCTCCCGGTGCGAACCGACAGCCTCCTGGGGCCACTCAGGGCCCAGGAGGCGACCTTGAACCTGCGGATGGCGGCGCTGCTCATGGCCTTCCTGGTGATGGGCTTCGGGGACCTGAGGGGCAGCTTCCTGGGCATCTCCCGGGAGGTCTTCGGCATCTCCGCGTCCCAGGGCGCCCTGATCCCCCTCGCGGGGGCGTCGGCCTTCGCCCTCTGCGCGCTGCCGGTGGGCATGCTGGCCACCCGGAAGGGCAAGCGGTTCGTCCTCCAGGCCGGGCTCCTGATCACCGCCGCCGCCCACGCCCTCCCCTGGGTGCTGCTTTCCCGCTACGAGCACCTCCTGGCCGCCATCTTCCTCATCGGCGTGGGGATGACGTTCCTGCTGGTGGCGGGCAACCCCCTTCTGAGGGACGTGACCGAACCCGCGCGGTATTCCCGGAACCTCACGTTCGCCCAGTTCTTCAAGAGCCTGGGCTCCATCGCCGGCCCCTACCTGCTCCCCGTGGGCGTGGCCCTGGGGCTCACCTGGAAGGGGGTGTTCCCGGCCTTCGCCCTGGCGTCCCTGGCCGTTTGGGCGGCGGTCACCTGGGCGCCCTTCCCGGCGGTTCCCGCCGAACGTCCCGCCACCCTGAAGGGCATGCTCGGCCTCCTGGGAACGCCGGCGCTGCGGTGGAAGGTCCTGGGCATCTTCCTCTTCTCGGGCTCCGAAATGGGCATGAACAACTTCCTGGCCAGCCACCTCTGGCTCACCTTCGGCATGGATATCCGGAAGGAGGCCCTCACCCTTGGGCAGGGGCTCTTCTGGGTGAGCCAGGGGGCGGGCCGGCTCCTGGGCGCCCTGATCCTGGGGCGAATGGCGACCCGGAGCTTCCTGCGGGTCTGCGCGGTGGGGTGTCTCGTGGGCCTGGGCGGGCTGATCCTGGGCTCCCGGGAGGTGGCGGTGGCCTCCGTGGCGCTCTGCGGCATGGCCTTTTCCAACATCTGGCCGTGCCTTTTCGCCCTCACCCTGGAGGCGCGGCCCGACCGTTCCTCCGAGATCGGAGGCCTGGCCGTCATGGCCAACGTGGGGGGGGCCGTGCTGCCGCTCCTCATGGGCGCGGTGACCGACGCCAGCGCGGTCCGCTGGGCCTTCCTGGTCCCCCTGGGGGCCCTGGCCTACGTGGCGGGGCTGGCCCGGGCCCGCTCCCGGACGGCGTGAAGCGAGGCGGTTCACCCCCCCTGGATCAGGGGCACGGGGCCGGCGGCGCCTTGGCGGTCCGGTAGATCCAGTCGAAGGCCGCCGGAATGGCCAGCAGCGCGCCCTTCACGTGGGTGATCCCGTCCCCCGGGCGGCCCAGGGGCAGGAAGGTGATGAGCCCGGCGGGGTCCCCGCCCCGGTCGCGCACGGCGTCCTCCAGGAGCCTGCGGGCGGCTACGGTGTTCCCCAGCGGCACGTCCTTGTCGTCGGGGCTCTGGCAGAAGAGGATGGGCCGGGTGGGGGCCCAGCCCGCGGCCACGTCGTTCTCCTCCAGGATCCCCCGCACCGGGCTCGTGGCGAAGGCCGGGTCCTCCAGGTCCCGGGCAATCCAGTCCGGATTGAGCAGGTCGCGCAGGACCACGGTCCCCGGGGCCCGCCCCATGCGCGCCGCGATGCGGCTGTCCACCAGGAGTCCGTCCGCGAACCCGTTGCTCCACTGAAGGATGTTCCCGTCCTCCCGGGTGGCCAGCAGGCGCGGGTTCAGGGTCTCCAGGGGGTTCATCACCCCGCCGTAGACGGCATGGTAGCCCAGGAGCACGTAGGGGATGAAGAACGGGTGCCGGAACGGCCGGTCCCGGGCGAGGATCTGCCTCCGGGTGGTGCCGGACACGTCGAAAGGGCCCGCCATGCAGGCCGACCCCGCCAGCTGGAAGCCCAGGTCGCCGCCGTACGCGTCCCGGTGCGTCTCCATCTCCCGCGCGGCGGCCAGGGTGGCGTACCCGCCCTCGGAATAGCCCATGAGGAAGATCCTGCCGTCCCAGGCATACTGGCCGTCGGCCACGAAGGGATCCTCCGAGAAGCGGTCGCGGATGGCTCCGATCCCGTCCACGATGGCGTAGGCCAGGGACTTCCCATGGCAGTAGGGGTGGAAGGAGGAACCGTCCCCCCCCATGCCCGGCTGGTCCGGCATGGCCACGGCGAAGCCGTAGTAGGCGGCGGCCGCCGCCCCCAGGATCCATTCGTGGCCGCCGAACCCGGAGGCCACGCCGTCCTTCAATAGGGAGGTTCCGTGGCTGTAGATGACGATGGGCATGCGGCGGTTCGCGCCCATGCGCCAGGGCGGGGGGAAGAAGATCCGGCCGCTCTGGTGGATGGGCGCGGTGCGCTGCCGCCCCCGGTCGTCCAGGAGGGGCCGGCCCAGGTCGTCGTAGAGGGGCTTGCGGGCGGTGTAGTCGAACAGGGAGGAATGGACCACCCAGTCCGGCACGCGGGGCCCCGCCCATTTCTCGATGAACTGGGCGCAGGAGAGGAAGGTGCTCCAGCAGGCGGGATCCGCCGGGCGGGTGGGAAGCAGGGCGCGCGCCGGCTCGGCGCCCAGGGGCGCGGAAACGACGGCCAGGGCGAGGCCCAGGGCCTTGATGAGGCGTTTCATCTTCGGAAAGCTCCGTCGGATAGGGTTCTGAAAAGGGGAAGCTGAATGGAGGACGCTGGAATCTGGTCCCGGGAGGGGGCCGGCCCTGATTGTTACCGCCCGGGGTCCGGTCTGTCGACTCCCAAATGGCGATTTATTGCTCTTATTATCCATTCAATAAAGCGGGCCCCCCGCTGTAAAAAGACCGCGAGGGCGCGGCCAAAGGGGAGTAGGCTTCCTCAAACCTCCGGAGGCTCCATGCGCCGCGCCCCCCTCTCCCTTGCCCTGGCCGCCCTCCCCGTGCTGGCCGGCCAGCCCCTCGCCTATCAGGATGGATCCACCCGCCTCGCCGGCTACCTGGCCACCCCCGCGGCCCGGAAGGGCAAGGTCCCCGGCATCGTCATCCTCCACCAGTGGATGGGTCCCACGGACCACGAGCGCCGCACCGCCGACGACCTGGCGAAACTGGGCTACGTGGCCCTGGCGGCCGACATCTTCGGGGAAGGGGCCGCGCCCAGGGACACCCGGGAGGCCGGGGCCCTGGCCGGCAGGTACAAGGGCGACCGCCCCCTCTACCAGCGGCGGATCCGGGCGGCCCTGGACGCCCTGAAGGCGCAGGCTTCGGTGGACCCGGGGCGGCTGGCGGTCATCGGCTTCTGCTTCGGCGGCACCGGCGCCCTGGAGGCCGCCCGGGCCGGAATGCCCGTGAAGGGCGTGGTCTCCTTCCACGGAGGCCTGGACGCCCCCGCCGACGGCGCCGTGGCGCCCATCGCGGC